>NZ_QSDR01000059.1 GCF_003464085.1 Clostridium sp. AM58-1XD | reverse complement strand
CTGCGTCCATATGTACGGTCATTCCTGCTTCTTCCATGTACTTCTTTACCAGTGCATGGGCTTCATTCTCTTCCTTAGAAAGAGCCATACAGTATACTCCGTCCTCTGTGTTTCCGATCTGACCAAGTTCCATCAGTCTGTTGAAAAGCCTGTCTTTGTTAATCATGGTTTGATACCCCCTGTTAAATTTTTATAAAAGTTCTGTTCAGTTACTGATATTATACAACACATTTTCCAATTTGTAAAGTGGTCGACCGCAAAACCAATATTTTTTATTTCTCATTTTAACAAATTTTTCTTCTATATTAAGGTATCCCTTAATAAATCTTCCTGTTTATGATATACTTATAATGATATTTTCAGGCAGGAGGATAAACATATGGATTTATTAAAACTCATTGGCGTTGCAGTCGTCATTATCGGATTTGCTCTCCGTTTCGATACGATGGCAACTGTCGTCGCCGCCGGTATTATTACCGGGCTGGTTGCCGTTGTAAATGGAGACATGACTTTCATCGGCATCTTTGACACCCTGGGCCAGTCTTTTGTCAATCAGAGAGTGGCTACAATTTTTGCTATCACCATCGGCATCATCGGCATCAGCGAACGCTATGGCTTAAAAGACAAAGCCGTGGATTTGATCCGAAAACTGGAAAAAGCCACATGCGGCGTAGTCATCTCGGCTTATATGATCATCCGTGCCCTTGCCGCTGCCGGCTCCATAAAGCTGGGCGGCCATGTCCAGTTTGTCCGTCCGATTATTTTCCCAATGGCAGAAGGCGCCGCCATTGCCAAGTACGACTCTGTAGACGACGCATCCAGGGAAGATATTAAGAGTCATGCGGCGGCGGCCGATAACTACGGCAACTTTTTTGCTCAGAACTGCTTTATGGGCGCTTCTGGTACGCTTTTAATTGCCTCTACCATCAGCGAACAGGGATTCAACATAAATCCCCTGCAGGTAGCTGTAGCCAGCATTCCGATCGCAGTAATCGCCATCATAATGACGATCGTTCAGAACATATTCCTGGACAAGCGCCTTAATTCCAGAAACTCAGTCGGAAAGGAGACAAAACAATGATGGACACCATTCTTTCTGAAATTTTCTTCTGCATCATCGGAGCTGCATTTATCTGTGTCGGAATTCATGCTTACCGTGACCCTCAGTGCAAAAAGCGGTTTACGACCGCGCTCTTCTGGATACTCATGGGCTTTTCTTTTATCGCAGGCCCCCATATCCCGTACTGGATTACCGGAGTTATCATTGTGCTGGTAGCTGTCGTCTCTGCAATGAACGGCATAACACCCGCCTCTCACCACGCGCCTGACCCAAAGGAAACGCGCGTACATGCAGACCGCATCGGTTACAAGATCTTCATACCAGCTCTGGCTCTGGCATTTATCGCCATGATCGTCGCTTCCACCGGTATTGTTTCTGCAAATAACTCCATCGGCGTAGCAGCTTTTATCGCAGCCGCACTTGCGTTTATTATTACAAAGGCTCCGGCGAAAACGATCGTGACGGAAAGCAACCGGCTCCTGGACAATATGGGACCAGTCGTATTTCTGCCTCAGCTTCTGGCCGCTTTAGGCGCTCTGTTTACCGCCTGCGGCGTAGGCGGCGTCGTAGCAAAAGGCGTGTCTTTCATCATTCCCGAAGGCAATCTCTTCGCTGCAACGTGTGTTTACTGTATCGGTATGGCCCTTTTCACCATGATTATGGGAAATGGATTTGCTGCATTCTCTGTTATAACGGTGGGAATCGCCGTTCCATTCCTGCTGACTAATGGTGCGAATCCCGTATACGTCGGCGCTCTCGGCCTGACTGCCGGATACTGCGGAACGCTGATCACCCCTATGGCTGCCAACTTTAACATCATGCCTGCCGCACTTCTGGAAACGAAAAGCAAGTATTCCATTATTAAAGCCCAGGCGCCGTTTGCAGTTGTCATGCTCATAATTCACATGATACTCATGTACGTACTTGCATTTTAACTTAAAACGAACCTGAAGGAGGATACTCATGAAGATTTTAATCACAGCGTTTGATCCATTTGGCGGGGAATCTGTTAACCCCGCTCTTGAAGCCGTTAAACAGATGAAGGATGAGATCGCGGGCGCTCAGATTGTCAAACTCGAAATACCCACCGTATTCGGCAAATCCATTGAAGCCATTCACGAGTCCATGAAGAGAGAACAGCCGGATGCAGTCCTTTCTATCGGACAGGCAGGCGGGCGGTTCGGCGTAACTCCGGAGCGTGTAGCAATCAACGTTGACGATGCCAGAATCAAAGATAATGAAGGGAACCAGCCCATAGACACGCCGGTATTTGAGGATGGAAAACCTGCTTATTTTTCCACTCTGCCTGTTAAGGCCATGGTAAAGGCCATTCATGATCTGGGGCTTCCATCTTCCCTGTCCAATTCAGCTGGAACCTTTGTCTGCAATCACGTTATGTACGGCGTTCTCTATTATATTGACAAAGAATTCCCTGGTGTCCGCGGCGGATTTATTCACGTCCCATATATCACGTCACAGGTCGTAGATAAAAAAGATACGCCCAGCATGGCAACTTCCGACGTAGTCGCTGCTCTCGAGGCGGCCGTTCAGGCAATTGCCGAAAACGAATCCGATATCGTCGCCATAGGCGGAGAAACACACTAAGAAAAGAAAGCGGTGCAGAGCCAACCATAACCGGTCGTCTCCACACCGCTTTTCTATATTTAATCAAGGAGACTTACAGCCTCTTTAAAAGTTCTTCTCTTTCTGATTCATAGCCAGGTTTGCCAAGAAGAGCAAACATATTTTTCTTATAACTTTCCACGCCAGGCTGGTTAAACGGATTTACTCCGAGCAGATATCCGCTCACGCCGCATGCAAACTCAAAGAAATAGAATAATTCGCCAAGATAGAAGGCATTCTGCTCAGGAATCTTAACCATCAGGTTCGGCACATCGCCGTCCGTATGAGCAAGAATCGTGCCGTTCATCGCACTCTTATTTACAAAATCCACATTCTTTCCTGCCAGATAGTTCATACCGTCTGTATCGACTTCTTCTTCCTGAAGTATGATCTCTTCCGGGGAATCTTCCACATTCAAAACAGTTTCGAACATGATTCTCGCACCATCCTGAATGAATTGTCCCATGGAATGAAGATCCGTTGTCAGATCAACAGCGGCCGGGAAAATACCTCTCTGGTCTTTTCCTTCACTCTCACCGTAAAGCTGTTTCCACCATTCGGACACATAGTGAAGGCTCGGTTCATAATTTGCAACGATTTCAACAGATTTGCCCTTTCTCAAAAGGATATTACGGACTGCCGCATACTGAAGGGCCGGATTTGATTCATATGGGCTTTCCAGAGCTTTCTTACGTCCGGAAGCTGCACCTGCCATCAAATCATCGATATTTGCTCCGCTTACAGCGATCGGAAGAAGGCCTACTGCTGTCAGCACCGAAAATCTTCCGCCCACATCGTCCGGTACGACAAAAGACTCATAACCTTCTTCGTTTGCCAGATCCTTTAAGGCACCCTTTGCCTTATCTGTGGTCGCATAAATTCTCTTATTAGCTTCTTCCCTGCCATATTTTTCTATCAGCATTTCCTTAAATACACGGAATGCAATTGCCGGCTCCGTTGTAGTTCCGGACTTGGAAATGATATTAATAGAGAAATCCTTTCCTGCAAGGACATCTTTTAAATCATGAATATATTTGCTGCTGATACTGTTTCCTACAAAATAAATTTCCGGAGCTTTACGAACGCTCTTATCCAGAACATTATAGAAACTGTGAGATAAGAACTCAATCGCTGCACGTGCACCGAGGTAAGAACCGCCGATTCCTACTACAAGAAGCACATCAGAATCATTCTTAATCTTCTCAGCAGCCTTCTTAATCCTGTCAAATTCTTCTTTATCATAATCGACCGGCAGATCAATCCATCCGAGAAAATCGTTACCAGCCCCTGTCTTATTAACCAATACATCTTTGGCACACATTACCTGGCCTGCCATGTTCTCCATCTCTTCTGCCCTAATAAAGCGAGCAGCTCTGGAATAGTCAAAAGAAACTTCTCTTCCCATCGTTATCCTCTCCTTTTCTTCTGTTTGGATCTATTTGATATATCTTTATCATACCACGGTTATGTTTAAATTGCGATACCATATTGACACTTTTTTCTGACCTCATTCACACGATCCCCCCTTTCCTATGCCAGATATTCCTTGATGATATCGCCCAGAATTTTCATTTCCTGCGGATTCAGATCTTTCAGCCAGTTCTCTCCCGATGGCGTGCCTTTCTGCCGTTCCCGGCTTGCCGCAATCTGTTCCAGACTGTGTTTTAAATAATCAGCTCTCTGCCCCTGTGCAAATGCTCCTGCGGAATTATCTGCCTGCTCATCCAGCTCATCATCATCGCAGGAGGAAAGTGCTGTGTTCTGGACCAGCTCCTCTCCAGATCTTCTTCCTTGAATCCGGTCACGCACGCTCCTCTTACCGCTTTCCGGTATCACGGTTCTGACTGCAGCCTCTCGTTCTCTCCTCCTGCTGCTTCGTCTTGCCGCTGCGGTTCTCGCTGCGCCTGTGTTCTCTGCTTCAGTTTCCGGTTCTTCCTCGTCCACCGTTCCCATTCTGCCTTTTCCAGGGCGGAAGAATAAGGATTATCCATATAGTCTTCCAGGGCGATTAAAAGCTGTTCTCTCTTCTCATTCAGATTCACCCCGCTGTCTACCATCAGTGTAAACAGGCCGGCCAGAATGCCCATGGAACCATACAGTACTATATAATAAGAATCACTTCTGGACCAGTAAGACAGAAACGCTGCCGCTCCGCCTGCCAGGAAGCACAGAAATGTCATTTGGTTTGAAAAATTTCCCCATCCAGTCAGGGTAACTCCCAAAAATCTGAAATCATACATCTGATGCTCCAGATATGTTTCCATATTACCTACTCCGGAATTCGTCCGGTATGTACTCTCAACTCTTTGTTTCAATGTTTTTAAATTCCTGTTTTTGGTCATCGCCAGATTTCCGGCCTCTTTAATTAATCTTTTGTAGAGAATTCTTGTAACCCATTTGCACAGCACTCCAAGGCCGCAGATAACTGCCAAAACATACAAAGCCTGTCCTGATACTAAAAATTGTTGCATGATACAACTCCCCTTTCTATTCTTTCCGGATTGGATCTCCCGGTCAGCGCCACGGTACCCTGACGCCCCGGTGTGTCCTCCAGTCACGTTTTATTATAGCGGCCGAAAATTTTTTTGGGAAGTTGAGAACGCCTAGAATCGTTCGTCAAATTCAGTCACGAATCGCTCTGCAGTTCTCATGCTTATATCAGTTTGAATGTAACAACCGTTCTCAGGTCAGAGGTCGATGCGCTCTGCCATTGCCAGCAGAAGCTTTACGGAGTGTTCAATCGCTTTTGCCTCAAAAACGGGATAGTCCACAGATGCACTGTCATCGGCCTTATCTGAAATTGCGCGGATAACGAGATATGGAATATTATTCAGATATGCCGCCTGCGCGATTGCTGCGCCTTCCATCTCTGTACAGAAGCCGTCAAAGGTTCTGGTCAACCAGTCCTTTTTATCCCTGTCAGAGATAAACTGGTCACCGCTTACTACTCTTCCCGTAAAAACATGTATATCGGGATTCACCGTTTCACAGCATTCTTTTGCCAAACGGATCAGGGACTCATCTGCCGGAAACGAGAGAACATCCAGTCTTGGAACCTGACCCGGAGCATAGCCGAAGCCTGTCGCGTCCATATCATGCTGAAGAGCATCGGAGGATAATACGATGTCTCCGATATTGATTTCGTTTTTAAGCGATCCTGCAATTCCTGTATTTATAATCCCATTTACGTGATAGCGGTCAGCCAGAATCTGACTGCACAGCGCTGCATTGACTTTGCCGATGCCTGACCGCACCACCACCGCATCAATCCCTTTCAGTTTGCCGCAGTTAAATTCCATGCCGGCCGTATTTTCAATCGTTACCTGTTCCATCGCTTCTTTAATCTTGGCTACCTCTTCTTCCATTGCACCGATAATTCCTAACATATTTTTCCTCCTTCCGATATCATACCCTCAATTATACCCAAATCCATAACATTTTCAATCTTCAATTCATATACTTTACAGATAGAAAGTTTTTCTGCGATGCTTGACACACTACCTGTGTACGGATATAATTTAACAATCAGGATACAGTTTTAAAAACTACATGCATTATTTATCAGAAATGGAGGATACACAAATGTATTATAAAACTCAGGGGGTCTGCTCCCGGGAGATTAACTTTGAAGTCAAGGACAATAAGATTGTGAGTGTAAATTTCGTAGGCGGATGTTCCGGCAATACTCAGGGCGTGGCCAGGCTGGTAGAAGGCATGGACATCGATGAGGCGATCAAGCGCCTGGACGGAATTCACTGCGGCGCACGCCCTACTTCATGTCCGGACCAGCTTGCACGTGCATTAAAGCAGTACAAATCACAGCAGTAAACTGTACCCAGAGTACATATGGATGACAGGTATTTTCCTGAATAAAGCAAAAAGAGCCGTGCAGCTGCACCGCTCTTTTATTTCTTTCCAGGAAATGCCTTGTTCTTGTGAAGTATTAAAGCGCTTGATTCCTGGAAAATAACAAGCGCTCCGCTATGGACAGCGCTCCCGCATGATCTTGCAGGCGCACTCGTAGGAAAGGATTTATGTCGCTGCAGCGGGATCCTTTCTATTTTTCGCCTCTGCTGTACTGCCCCAGCTCTTCATATGTACTTGAGAAGCCTTTTTCTCCTTCTGGTATGGATACAGCTCCAGGTCCCCTCCGAAATACAGGTTTCAATAAAATAGGCGTAATAATTGTAGTTATTACAACTACGATGACTACCGGTCCCAGGAAATTGCTGCCCAAAAGCCCAAGCTGTGTTCCCTTGCTTGCCACGATCAACGCGACTTCGCCACGGGATATCATACCTACGCCGATTCGCAGGCTCTGATAATTTTGATAACCGCATAACTTGGCACCCAGTCCGCAGCCAACTATTTTCGTAAGGATTGCAACGACCACCAGCAACAGAGCAAATTCTATAATCGCTCCCGTCATCTTTGGAAGTTCTACCTTAAGCCCGATGCTCGCAAAAAACACAGGCGATATAAACAGATATGACAGCACCTCAAATTTAGACGCCAGAAATTGTGTCCTCTGCGTTTTAGAAACAATCAGGCCGGCCAGAAATGCACCTGTAATGTCTGCAACCCCAAATCCCACCTCAGCAAAGTAGGACAACAGGAGGCAAAAAGCGAATGCAACAATCGCATGTCTGTGGAGTCCCTTTTCCGCTGATTCGCTCCATTTTTTATAGATCTTGTGAAAAACAATTCCGATCACGCCTGCGGCGGCGAAAAAGGCAGCCACCTTAAAGAGAACTACCCAGATATTGACGTCCGAATCCGCCATGCTGGTGATAATTGTCAAGGCGATAATTCCCAATATATCATCGATAATAGCTGCTCCAAGAATGGCATTCCCGGACCTGGTTTTCAGCTTACCCAATTCCTTTAACGTTTCAACCGTAATACTTACGGATGTTGCAGTCAGGATTACGCCAATAAATATATTCTGGAGAAACAGGCTGCAGTTGGCATCTGAATCAATAACGCCGGGGCGGTTGAACATGCATGCAACTGCAAAGCCGCCGATCAGGGGGACGATTACCCCGATTAAAGCTATAATAAACGCCTTTTTCCCGCTCTTTTTCAACTCGTCAATGTCCGTCTCCAAACCTGCGCAGAACATCAGGACTATAACGCCTACTTCAGCCAGATTATGTATAAAATCCGTTTCCGTCAAAATCCCCAGCATGGCGGGCCCCAGCAGAAGTCCTGCCAGCAGGGCGCCCACCACCTGGGGCATCTTGATTTTCTGCGTTGCCAGGCCCAGCACCTTAGTACTGAGCAGAATAATAGCCAGATTAAACAAAAACTTGTACGATTCCATCTCATTTTCCCCTTTTCAGTCCATCATATTCCGTCAGATATCATCATGTATGACAACTTCTGCCCACATAAATACCAAAAAATATTATACGCTCCTCAACTCAGAATTCAAGTTGTTTTTCCATGTTGAAACATGTTCTTAACGGGCCGTATACTCTGTACGCGGTTTCATAATATCTGGACCAAAAGGTAATCAGAACCTCATCGTTTGCTTGGAACAGTCCCCTTCTTATTGTTCCTGTATAATGACTTTTGTTCCCATAGTCACAAAATTCCATATATAATCGATATCGGAATCAAGTATGCCGATACAGCCTCGTGTTCCATCTGCGCATCCTCTTTTTCCATGAATCATAATCTCACCGCCCAATGGCGTATACCAATCGGGTTTACTGCCGTTTTGGATTGCTCTGACTATCTTTTTGTACTGTGCTTCAGTAATCAGCCCCTGCGCTATTCCCCTTTCTGCATCTTCTATATTTGGGTAAGATAATCCCAATGCTTTATGGTACTGGCTGTTTGCATTTTTCGAACATACATAGAATTCTCCAACAGGGGTTTTACAATCACCCTCCACATCTTTATCACCCTGCAGCGCTCCGGCAATTCCCAGGCAGCTGTAAATCCTTTCTCCATTTACCCATAGTTCCATTTGATGGCTGCACTTGTCAAAGACGATCAATGATCCGTTCAGGCTTTTTTCTGCCATGGCCTCCTGGTCGATATAACTGTCGCTGATCCAATATCCATCATTGCCGATCCAGTACTCATCAGGTGTAATCATGTTGGACAGCATATAACCATCATCGTTAAAGTAATAGTACTTGTCATTAATACACTGCCATTCATTTGCCGAATACAGATCACCATCATCCATATAACGCCAGCCATTTTCATCCTGTGCCCATTCACCTGCAAATGCGGCAGTAAAAGAGGAAACTGCCATACACACTGCCGCTGTCAATGTTAATATATTTTTTATTATCGTTCTCATACCCTCACCACCTAATATATCTTTATAGTATCCAAGCATTTATTCCGTTAGCCGATTTTTAATACATAATTATGGATTTCGTAAAGGATGATGCATCTTTGATTTTAAAAGTCATAGTAAACGTGCCATTGTCCTTATGATATTTATATACATAGGTATGTGGATTGAATCCACCCCCCAGTACATAACATGAAAATTGATTGCCGCACCGATACAGTCCACAACGCCGTGAGTTGCTCTCCTTATCTATTGATTCTTTTAATTGATCTCTGGTGTTATTTGCCCCTTAATATTTCTATTTGAAATATTAATTTTCTATTAGTTGATATCATGGGTATAAAAATAAACAATATGATGTTTTTTTCTGCCTGCTTCTGATATGGAATCTTTCTTAACCCCTCCATTCTGCATGCAATAGATCATATCTTCATATAGTTGTATAT
>NZ_QSDR01000058.1 GCF_003464085.1 Clostridium sp. AM58-1XD | reverse complement strand
ATAGTTCAGAGAACTTTTCTATGTAACAAGAAAAAAGAGTCTGGCTCGCCGGACTCTTTTCATATTTTTTAACCATTTTTTATTGCGCTCGGCCCTCGCTCCATAAAAAACACGCGGGAACCGCCTTGACCTTATGGTCAAGCCGTAGCAAATAGTTCCGCGCTTTCACGGCGCGTCACTATTTTTACTTATGGGAAATAATATATGATACTTTGGGAAATTTGTAAACCCCTAAAAAAACTTTTTTTTGTTCTTGACATTCTCCGCAGATTGTGTATACTACATTGCATAGCGAGCGAGGGCGCTCCGTTCATGAGGTTCATGGACGGAGTGTCCTTTTTGTGTTGCAGAATATTTCTTCTCGAATATCTGCTGTAATACAATGGAGCTTCTGAAAGAAAGGAGTGTTACACATTATGACAAAGAATATCCCAGAAATGTATGGAAGTCTTGTGTTCAATGACAAAGTCATGCACAGCAAACTGCCGAAGGACGTCTATCGAGCGCTGCGCAAGACGATCCAGAACAACACCCATCTGGAGCTGGACGTGGCAAATGCAGTCGCCGTAGCGATGAAGGAATGGGCCGTAGAAAACGGAGCCACTCATTTTACCCACTGGTTCCAACCCATGACAGGCATCACCGCTGAAAAACACGACAGCTTTATTTCCCCAAGCGACGGCGGCGTAATTATGGAATTCTCCGGCAAGGAACTTGTTAAAGGCGAACCGGATGCCTCCAGTTTCCCATCCGGCGGCCTGCGCGCGACTTTCGAAGCGAGAGGTTACACATCATGGGATCCTACTTCTCCAGCGTTTATTAAAGATGGAACGCTCTACATACCAACCGCTTTCTGCTCCTATACTGGAGAAGCCCTGGATAAGAAAACGCCTCTCCTCCGTTCTATGGAAGCGCTGAACAAAGAGGCCGTTCAGCTGCTTCATGTTCTAGGCAATACCGCGGTTAAAAGCGTTTCCACAACGGTGGGACCGGAACAGGAATATTTTCTCTTAGATAAAGCGATGTACCGCGCCAGAAAGGATCTTCTCTTCTGCGGAAGGACGCTGTTCGGCGCTTCTGCTCCGAAGGGCCAGGAAATGGAAGACCATTATTTCGGCGTGTTGAAGCCAAGAGTATCTGCATTCATGCATGAACTGGATGAAGAACTGTGGAAAGTAGGAATTCCGGCCAAGACAAAACATAACGAGGTTGCTCCTGCACAGCATGAACTGGCGCCTGTCTTTGAAACGGCCAACGTAGCTGTCGACCACAACCAGCTGACCATGGAAATCATGAAAAAAGTGGCCGATAAACACGATCTGGCCTGTTTGATTCACGAAAAGCCTTTTGAAGGAATCAACGGAAGTGGCAAACACAACAACTGGTCTATGGTCACCGATACGGGTCTGAATCTTTTAAATCCCGGAAAAACTCCGGCTGAAAATATCCAGTTTCTAATCTTTCTGACAGCTGTAATCAGCGCGGTAGATGATTATGCGGATCTCATGCGTATATCCGTAGCCAGCGCAGGCAATGACCATCGTCTGGGCGCCAACGAAGCTCCGCCTGCCATTGTTTCTATTTTCCTCGGCGATGAACTGACCGATATTCTGAAATCCATCGAAAATAATACGTTATGCGCAGAAAAGGCAGCCATACAGATGGAGACAGGCGCTCACGTACTGCCTCACTTTTTCCGTGATACCACGGATCGTAACCGCACCTCTCCATTCGCTTTTACCGGCAATAAATTTGAGTTCCGTATGCTCGGCTCCTCTCTCTCCGTTTCCGGTCCGAACGTGGTCCTGAATACGGCCGTAGCGGAAGAGCTCCGCCAGTTCTCCGAGAAATTAAAGGACGTTCCTGTGGAAGAAATGAACGCAGCCGTTCACCGCCTGATCCGGGAAGCGATTCTGCTCCACAAGAAAATCATTTTCAATGGTAACGGCTATACGGATGAATGGGTAGGAGAAGCGGAAAAAAGGGGACTTTACAACCTGAAGACGACGCCTGACGCTCTCCAGCAGTTTATAGTCCAGAAGAATAAGGAACTCTTTTTGTCTCATAAGGTATTTACGGAAACGGAAATCCTTGCCAGGTATGAAATTATTCTGGAAAATTATTCCAAGGTCATCCACATCGAATCCAAAACCCTGACGGAAATGATGAAAAAGGATCTGCTTCCTTCTGTTTATGATTATATGGGCCAGGTTTCCGTCGCTGCAAATGAGAAGAAATCTCTTTGTCCTTCCATTTCCACGGAATGCGAAGTATCTCTCATTACAAAGTTGACGGATCTGGCCGCGTCAATCACCGCTCATACAGTTGAACTGGAAGCGGGTACGGTTAAGGCGGAAGGCATTGAAGATTTTCTGGAAAGAGCCCATTATTACTGCAATACCGTACTCAGGCTGATGGAAACAATCAGAGGCGCAGCGGATGAAGCTGAAAGCCTGATTCCTGACGATCTTCTTCCGTATCCGACATACGACCAGCTTCTGTTTTCCGTTTAATAATGGCGTTTCATTCTGAAGAGATGGTATTCGGGAGAATTCAAGAAAATGAGGAGGACATATTATGGACTTTAGTGCAGTTAACACAATCTGGGTACTCGTAGGCGCAGCCCTTGTATTCTTTATGCAGGCTGGATTTGCAATGGTCGAAACAGGATTTACCAGGGCAAAAAACGCAGGAAATATCATCATGAAAAACCTGATGGATTTCTGTATCGGCACTCCTGCATTCTGGCTCGTCGGCTTCGGCATCATGTTCGGTGCAGGAAACAGCTTCTTCGGACTGATTGGAGGAATCGCTGAAGAAGCTAACTACGGCGGCGGGATGCTCCCGTCCGGCGTACCATTTTATGCGTTTCTGATCTTTCAGACTGTCTTCTGCGCCACATCGGCCACCATCGTTTCCGGCGCTATGGCGGAGCGTACAAAATTTTCTGCTTATTGCGTATACAGCTGATAATCAGTCTTGTCGTCTATCCGATTTCAGGCACTGGATCTGGGGCGGCGGCTGGCTGGCTCAGATGGGATTCCACGACTTTGCCGGCTCTGCAGCCGTTCATATGGTCGGCGGCGTCGCCGCCTTTATCGGCGCTATGATTCTTGGACCGCGTATCGGTAAATACGACGAAAACGGAAAATCAAAAGCCATTCCCGGCCACAGCCTCACCCTTGGCGCGCTTGGCGTATTCATCCTCTGGTTCTGCTGGTTTGGTTTTAACGGCTGTTCCACCGTTTCCATGGAAGGCGATTCAATCCCGCTTGCCGGCAAGGTATTTGTTACTACAAATCTGTGTACTGCAGTCGCTACAGTTACCGTAATGCTTTTCACCTGGCTCCGCTATCAAAAGCCAGACGTTTCTATGACGCTGAATGGTTCTCTGGCAGGTCTTGTAGCAATCACGGCGGGATGTGATACCGTTTCCCCCGTATCGGCAGCAATCATCGGTATTTTCGCCGGTTTTCTCGTCGTACTTGCCATTGAATTCATCGATAAAATCGCAAAAGTCGACGATCCTGTGGGCGCGGTCGGCGTCCATGGCTGCTGCGGCGCTTTCGGTACGCTCTGTGTCGGGCTCTTCTCAGACGGCACGGGCACAGCTTACAAGGGACTTCTTATGGGAGGCGGCTTCAGCCAGCTGGGCATTCAGCTTCTCGGCGTAGGCTGTGTTATCCTTTGGGTGACCGTAACCATGATTATAATTTTCCAGGTGATTAAACACACAATGGGCCTGCGTGTCTCCCGGGATGAAGAAATCGCCGGCCTGGATATCAGAGAGCACGGTCTTCCAAGCAGCTATGCGGACTTTATGTCTGGAGACGGCATCGGCGAACGCGCTGTGGAAGGCGAGCTTATTTCCGAAGAACGCGTAGCCGCCGATGCTTCATCCGCACCGTCGGCGGCTCCTGTTCCCGCCGCTGTTTCCGGCCCGTCTCTCAGCAAGGTGGTAATCATAACCCGCCAGAACAAGGTAGACGATCTCATTCAGGCTCTGAACCAGATCGGAATTACAGGCGTAACAATCACCAATGTCCTTGGATGCGGCATTCAGAAAGGTTCTCTTCAGTACTACCGCGGCGTAGAGGTCAATGTAAATCTGCTTCCGAAAGTTAAGGTGGAAGTCGTTGTAAGCAAGGTGCCGGTCAGCCAGGTAATCGAAACTGCAAAGAAAGTCCTTCATACGGGACGGATCGGCGATGGAAAGATCTTCGTATACCAGATTCAGAATGTAGTCAAGATCCGTACAGGTGAAGAAGGGTACGATGCGCTTCAGGATAAAATCTGATAAAAGTTTTCTGACCCGCCATAAAACGGCGGCGGGTATCTCAAACGGGAGGCCCTCCGATGAGGGGTCTCCCATTTCGGCGTTTTCCGGTAGAATTCGCCATAGAATAACGTTCCGCGACGGGATGTTAATGAATAACAGGAGGATAACTCAAATGAATGACGATAAGTTAAAGGAAGAATGCGGCGTATTCGGAATCTATAATCTGGACGGCACAGATGTAGCGCACTCGATTTATTACGGCCTCTCCTCTCTCCAGCATCGCGGCCAGGAATCCTGCGGTATCGCTGTATCCGCCACAGACGGGCCGAAGCGAAATCTTGGTATCCATAAGGGGCTTGGACTCGTCAATGAAGTGTTTAAGGAGGAGCTTCTGGACGGTCTTCACGGAAATATAGGGATCGGCCATGTCCGCTATTCCACCAGCGGCGCTACGAATCTGGAAAACGCCCAGCCTCTGGCATTGAACTATGTAAAAGGGACCCTTGCCCTGGCTCATAACGGCAACCTGATTAACGCTGCCGCACTCCGTCATGAATTGGAGTATACGGGAGCCATTTTCCGCACAACAATTGATTCGGAAGTCATAGCCTATTTCATCGCAAGAGAACGCATACATACAAAAAGCGTAGAAGAAGCCATATTGAAAACGGCTTCCAGAATCAAAGGCGCCTATGGCCTCGTCGTTATGAGCCCAAGAAAACTGATCGGCGCGCGGGATCCCTATGGTTTAAAACCGCTTTGTCTGGGTCATAGAGGCAATTCATGGGTCCTCGCATCCGAAAGCTGCGCTCTCACCGCCATCGGAGCGGAATTTATACGCGACGTCCGTCCCGGAGAAATTCTGACGATTACAAAAGGAGGGCTGGCTTCCAATATGGAACTGGCTCAGGAACGGAAAGCTCACTGTATCTTCGAATACATCTATTTTGCCCGTCTCGACAGCACTTTGGACGGGATCAGCGTTTATGACGCCAGAATCCGGGCCGGGGCCGCGCTGGCCGATTCCTACCCTGTTGATGCAGACCTCGTCACCGGCGTACCAGATTCCGGCCTGGCGGCTGCAAAAGGTTATTCGGAAAAAGCGGGAATACCATTTGCCCTGGCATTCCATAAGAACAGCTACATAGGCCGCACTTTCATAAAACCGACTCAAAAGGAGCGGGAAGACAGCGTACGCCTGAAATTGAACGTACTGGAGCATGTGGTCAGGGGAAAACGGATCGTTCTCGTAGACGACTCCATCGTACGCGGAACTACCATGGCCAATCTGATCCGTATGCTGAAACAGGCCGGAGCGCTGGAAGTCCACGTAAGAATCTCTTCCCCTCCTTTTCTATACCCCTGTTATTTCGGAACAGATGTGCCGTCCAATAAACAGCTGATCGCCTCTGCCCATACTCCGAATGAAATATGCCGTCTTATCGATGGAGATTCTCTTGGATATATGAAGATTAAAGACCTTTCAAAAATGGTGGAGGGACTTCCTGTCTGCCGCGCCTGTTTTGACCACAATTATCCTATGGAAGTCCCAGAAGGCGATATCCGTAATATCCTGGAACCGGCTTAAACAGCTGCCGAAAATACCATATACTTTCTCATAAACAGTTGATCTTTTCTTTTATCCATGTTAAAATTAATTAAACTAATAGTTTAATTAATTACGAAGGGAATTATATTGTATGGGGCGGCGTAAAAAAGAATCGGCTGATATTCACAGAGAACGGATTACCGCGGCGGCGGAAGAATTGTTTACAGAAAAAAGCGTTCTTTCCGTTACTATGGATGATATTGCGGGAAAGGCCGGATACAGCAAGGCGACTTTATATGTATATTTTAAGGATAAGGACGAAATCATCGGACTGCTGACATTAAAAAGCATGGTGAAGCTCTATGAATGTATTGACTCCGCATTGGAACAGCAGCAGGAAAGGAAGGCCCAGTACGACGGTATATGCGCTTCTCTTGTCCGCTACCAGGAGGAATTTCCATTTTGCTTTGACACGGTCCTGAAAGGGATACGAATTGATTTTAACAGACCGGACTTCTTTCCGGAAGAAAAGGAAATATTTGATGTGGGAGAGCGGATTAACCGGATCCTCGCTCAGTATTTGGAAAGAGGAATAAAAGAGGGCGTGTTCCACGCCGATCTCCTCCCCCTTCCTACGGTATTTTCCATGTGGGCCATGATTTCCGGTTTAATCCGCATGGCGTCCGACAAACAGGACTATATCGTCCATAGGATGGGATTTTCAAAAGAAACCTTTCTTCAATACGGCTTCGATACCTTATACCGTTCCCTCTTATCTCAGGAGGCGTCGCGATGAAAAAACTGCTTGCTATTCTGGGAAGTCCTCATAAGAACGGTTCCTCTGCCGCCATGCTGAGTCAGGCTTGCGAAACTGCCGAAGACGCCGGCTGGGAGGTGACAACGATATATTTATATGAAGAACATATTTCCTTTTGCACTGGCTGCCGCAAGTGTATGCAGCATGGCATCTGCATTTATGAAGACGGTATTCAGAAAATCGCCAGGCTCTTAAAATGCTGTGACGCCGTAGTTCTGTCCGCCCCCGTATACTGGGCAAATGTGCCGGCCGCAGTCAAAAACATGTTTGACCGGCTGCTGGGAACGGCCATGGAGGACACAGCCGCTTTCCCCAGACCACGGCTTTCCAAGAATCAAAAATATTTGATTCTGACTTCATGCAATACTCCCTTTCCCTTCTCCTGGATCTGCGGGCAAAGCAGAGGCGCCATTCGCGCTATGGACGAATTTTTCAAAACTTCCGGCATGAAATCCATGGGCCGGATAACCTGGGCAGGCGCCAAGGGCAGTCCTGACCTCCCGGACAGGACTGTGAAAAAAATACGGCGCTGTTTCTCAGGTTCATATAAAATCAGAGTGATGTAAAAGTCAAATCAGCTGTTGCCGCCATAGCCCCTTCCTGTCCACCGGAATATGAGGAAAATGCGCTTCATCCCTATTATACGAAAGCCGCGAAGGAATCCATCCTATCATATAAAATTAATGGTGGAACAGACGGATTCCCGTAAATGCCATCGCCATGCCGTATTTATCGCATGTGGCGATTACGTTGTCATCCCTTACGGAACCTCCCGGCTCTGCAATATACTTCACGCCGCTCTTATACGCGCGGTCAATGTTATCGCCAAATGGGAAGAATGCGTCGGAGCCAAGGGCGACATCCTGCATCTGATCAAGCCATGCTCTCTTTTCTTCTTTCGTAAATACAGGCGGCTTTACTTTAAATACGCTTTCCCACCTTCCGTCTGCAAGGACGTCCATATAGTCATCCCCGATATAGACGTCAATGGCGTTATCACGATCTGCTCTGCGGATTCCATCTGTAAACTGGAGGTTCAGCACCTGAGGCGCCTGACGGAGGAACCAGTTGTCCGCCTTCTGGCCTGCCAGCCTTGTACAGTGCACACGGGACTGCTGGCCTGCTCCGATTCCAATGGCCTGTCCGCCCTTTGCATAGCAAACGGAATTGGACTGAGTATATTTGAGGGTAATCAGGGATATAATCAGATCGATCTTTGCAGAATCCGGGATTTCTTTATTAGCCGTAACTACATTAGAAAGGAGTTCCCGGTTGATGTCCAGTTCATTTCTCCCCTGTTCGAATGTAATACCGAATACCTGTTTTCTCTCAATGGGATCCGGACGGTAGGATGGATCGATTTCAATTACATTGTAATTGCCGTTCTTCTTGGATTTCAGAATTTCAAGCGCTTCCGGCTCATAGCCTGGAGCGATGACGCCGTCGGAAACTTCTCTCTTGATGATCTTCGCCGTATCCACGTCGCAGACATCGGAAAGGGAAATGAAATCGCCAAAGGAGGACATGCGGTCCGCGCCCCGCGCTCTTGCATAGGCGCATGCCAGCGGAGACAATTCTCCCATGTCATCCACCCAGTAAATTTTCGCCAGCGTCTCGTCGAGAGGAAGGCCCACCGCCGCCCCTGCCGGGGAAACGTGTTTAAAGGATGTGGCTGCCGGAAGGCCCGTCGCCTCTTTCAGTTCTTTTACAAGCTGCCATCCGTTGAATGCATCCAGAAAATTGATGTATCCCGGTTTTCCGCTCAACACCTTAATCGGAAGCTCTCCTGTTCCCTCCATAAAAATTCTGGACGGCTTCTGGTTTGGATTACAGCCGTACTTTAATTCTAACTCTTTCATGATTCTTCCATCCTCCTTATCCATATCTCACTTTTACTGATTCTTGTTTACAATTCTCGTCTCATATTTACCTGAAGCGATGTCAATATACCGTACGAACAGGGACACCTTATTGTCTTCATTCAGATTCTTCCACATCATATCTGTAAATTCATCGATATCATCCATGGTTCCAATCAGCTTCGGCTCTCCTTCAAAACTCGGGAGCGGATTTCCGTCATGCAGATACGTATGAATGAAATGACCTTCTCCTGCCGCCGGATTCTCATATGCAAATGTGTAGCGGCTGCAACTATCAGGATTTCCGTTACTGCTCTTTAAAATGGACATGGCATAGTTGTACGCTCCTCTTTCCAGGTGCATGATTCCTGAAATGCGCGGAGTATAATTAGGGCCGTCCGGCTCAAATTCCCTGCACCGCAATGACTGTTCAAATGTCATCCGCTTATCCATTCCCTCATAGATCGTGTCTGTCTGGTCTCCATTCGTAACGATCGTTTTATTGCCCAGTACCCGTACCGGTGCGTAGATGATCAGACTTGGATCCGTGAGCTTGGATGGATCGAAAGCCTGGGTGCGGATACCTTCTCCCTCTTCCATGAAAATACGATTTCTGCTGTTTTCGCTTCTGCCCATAATAAAATAAGCAGCAACAGCCTTCGTTCCGTCAGGCGTCCTCCCGAGTACAATCCCTCTTCCCGGATAGGAATTCTCCCTCAGTTCTGTTTCCAAACATAATTTCTCCATGATTTTCCTCCTGTCTGATTCCGTAGTTCTTGTGAAACAAAAAAGACCATCTGGATACCCTTTATTCATAAGGATGCCCAGACGGTCGACTATTACGCTTCCACGTGCTCCCTGTGGTCTCTTCCACTTATCCGTCAGTCACACGTCCTTTCTATCATCTTAAATGATTTCAGAAAGAATTGCAAGTATTTTTTCCTGTTTATTCCTGTCCGTCTTTCAGTCCGATGTAAATGTGGATTTCTGCATTTTCCATCTCGCCGTCCTGATATTCTTCAAAATCACACACGTATGATCTGGGAAGATCCATGTTCCACAGCTGCATCCAAAAGTCGGATACCGCTTTAATCATATGTCCTTTTACAACAAACTTCGCATATCGGCCGGCGGGATGGTTCTGACCACAATCCCCTCGGGCTGAGCTGCCGCTTCCACCGCACAGCCTACCATAACCGTATAGTCACCGTGCTCGTCGCCTTCGTAGTCCGCATAGATTCCCAGCGCTTTTCCATCAGCCTTTGCTGCAATGGACGTATAAATCCCCTTCTGATAAAACTGCTCCCAGAGGCCTCCAATCACCATTCCCATATCCGGCGCGTGATATTGGTGCGGGCTGCCAGACCGGCTGCCTCTCTTTCTTCAAGATCTACGATTTCGTATTTCCATATGTTTCATTTGATTA
>NZ_QSDR01000057.1 GCF_003464085.1 Clostridium sp. AM58-1XD | reverse complement strand
AAATAAAGAATATATCATATTAAAAAACATAGATGTTAAATTTGAAATAGCTGGAAGAAAAAGAAGATTGTAGGCAGGGCAGAATCTATGATATAATTATTGCAATGGTTTTTGATTTACAAGTTATAAATAAGGAGGGGAATACATGGCGGTTTACAAATGCAGAATATGCGGAACGATTTACGATGAGGAAAAGGAAGGGGTGCCTTTCGTGGAGCTGAAGGAGTGTCCTGTGTGTCATCAAAGCGCGGATCATTTTGAGCTGGCAGACGAAAGAAAGGACGCAGAGGAGATGCCTCCGGAAGATTCCGAACAGGAGGTTTCTGCGCTGGAATATGACAGGCAGTTTGTGCGGCACGATGCATCCTGCAGGTATATGGAAGAGATTCACCAGATGGCTGTTACAGGAAAGAGTCTTGGCGGCTCTATGGGAACGCAGATGAAAATGCCGAACTGGGATGACATACTGCTGTTAGGAGCACAGCTGAATCCTATGCCACTCGACGATCATGATCCTGTGGATACCATGACTGTGATCGGAAAACATGCAAAGAAACCGATGATTCTGAGCAGCCCCGTATATATTTCCCATATGTCTTTCGGTGCATTATCTAAGGAAATCAAAACTGCCCTTGCCAAAGGAAGCGCAAAGGCCAAAACAGCCATGTGCAGCGGAGAAGGCGGAATCCTGCCGGAGGAGAGGGAAGCGGCTTATAGATACATATTCGAATACGTGCCGAATCAATACAGCGTTACCAGGGAAAACCTGCAGAGTGCGGACGCCATTGAAATTAAAATTGGACAAGGTACGAAACCTGGAATGGGCGGACATCTTCCGGGAGAAAAGGTAACGCCTGAAATAGCTGCTATAAGGAATAAACCGGTGGGACAGGATGTTCAGAGCCCATCCAAATTCCCTGATATTAAGACGAAGGAGGATTTGAAAGAACTGGTCAGCCGGCTCAGACAGGAATCAGACGGCCGTCCGATCGGTATTAAAATTGCAGCAGGACGAATTGAACGTGATATGGAATTCTGTGTTTATGCAGAGCCTGATTTTATTACGATTGACGGCCGCGGCGGCGCGACAGGTTCCAGCCCTCTTTTTCTGAGGGAGGCGTCCAGTGTTCCGACCATTTATGCGCTGTACAGGGCAAGAAAGTACCTGGATTCCCTACATTCGGATATTTCCCTTGTGATAACCGGAGGATTGAGAATATCCGCGGATTTTGCGAAGGCAATTGCAATGGGTGCAGATGCGGTGGCAATCGCTTCAGCGGCGCTGATTGCGGCTGCATGCCAGCAGTACCGGATCTGCGGAAGCGGGAACTGTCCGATGGGAATAGCGACACAGGATAAAGAGCTGAGAGAGCGGCTGAAAGTGGAGACAGCAGCTGAGCGGGTTGCTAATTATCTGAACTGTTCCAAAGAAGAGCTGAAGACATTTGCAAGGGTGACGGGACATTCCAGCATACATGACCTTTCGGTAAGCGATTTGTGTACAATCAGCAGAGAAATATCAGAGTTTACCAACATTCCCCATGCATAAACAATGAAAATAAGATGAAAATAAAAAAATAATGAGGAAATAAAATGATACTTTTTATAGAATATCCCAAATGCAGCACCTGCCAGAAGGCGAAAAAATGGCTGGTGAGCCATAAGGTGGATTTTATCGACCGCCATATTGCAGATAATAATCCCAAAAAAGATGAGCTGACGGACTGGATCGGACGCAGCGGTCTTCCTGTAAAAAAATTTTTTAATACAAGCGGCATGAAATATAAGGAATTGGGACTTAAGGATAAACTGGCCGGCATGACAGAAGAAGAGCAGATTTCGATTCTGGCTGAAGATGGTATGCTTGTTAAACGGCCGCTTATCATCGGGGATGATTTTATTCTAGTGGGTTTTAAGGAAAAGGAATGGGAAGAGAGCAAGATACTGGCATAGTGAGATAAACCATTCAGACACATACTACTCATGCATGAAAATGCAATGTTTTCTGCAGACGGCGTTCTGCAAAAACCACTGTATTTCTGCCATGAGTTTTTTGTTTTATTTATTTAAGAAGCACTTTAACTATTTAGCGAAGGGAGACGATTGGATGAAAAAGGAACATCTGGCCATAGCCAGCGTACCCTGTCAGGAATGGGGACCACTTTATCCTGAAGGGCGCGCATTGAAGGTGGGAACGATATTTGAGGACCTGAACAAGCCTTTTTTTGCTGCAGACGGAGCGGTCGGCGAGACGGAGACCACACCGGCGACGGCAATCGGGGGAATGCTGAAAAATTCTCCCATAGTGAGTGCCGCAGACAGAGAGAGAAATGAGCTGCTACAGAAGATTGATGAAACAAGTTTTGTTTTGGATGATTTGATCCTTTATCTGGATACCCACCCGGAAGATAAAGAAGCATTGAAGCTTTATAATGAGAAGAACAAAATCAGAATGGAACTGAAAAAGGAATTTGCAGAAAAATTTTATCCTCTGGCAAGGGACTGTATGACTGTATGCGAAAAAGCAGACAACAGTTTTTGCTGGCAGGAAGGGCCGAGCCCATGGGAAGGAGCGTGCGTATAAATGTGGACTTATGAAAAGAGACTTCAGTTTCCAGTTAAAATTACAAAAACATGTCCGAAAACAGCCCAGCTTATCATAAGCCAGTACGGCGGACCGGACGGAGAATTATCTGCTTCCATGCGCTATCTTTCACAGCGTTATACCATGCCGGTTAAAGAAGTAGGCGGACTTCTGACCGATATAGGAACAGAAGAACTGGCGCATCTGGAAATCATCTGTGCGATGGTATACCAGTTGACGAAGAACCTGACGATCGAAGAAGCAAAGACGGCAGGATTTGACGCGTATTATGTGGACCATACGACTGCACTTTGGCCTCAGGCAGCGGCCGGGCTGCCATTTACAGCGATCGAATTCCAGTCAAAGGGTGACGCCATAACCGATCTGACGGAAGATTTAGCCGCAGAGCAGAAAGCCAGAACCGTGTACGACAACCTGCTCCGCATGATTACCGATCCTGAGGTTAGAGAACCGCTTAAATTCCTTCGAACGAGGGAAATCGTTCATTTCCAGAGATTCGGGGAGGCTTTGGAAAAGACGAAAGACAAGCTTGACTCTAATAATTTCTACTATTTCAACCCTGAATTTGACAAGAAGATGATGAAATCCTTCGGCAGATAATTGATGGAATGAATCACTAATGCAGGAAGTTCTTTATAAAATACAGGCATTTGACCGGCTGATTATGGTTGAGTGCCTGTATTTTTAGTGTTTGATTTCCGTAAATGGCCAGCAATTGCATAATTGTATTTTAGTGCAGAACAGGATATAATAATATATGGCTGAGAGAAAGAGCCAGAACATGAAAGGAGAGGAATACCATGTTAAATGAAAATGTATCAGGATTATTAAATGAACAGGTAAATAAGGAATTTTACTCAGCATATCTTTATCTGGATTTTGCAAATTACTATGAAGATGAAGGATTAAAGGGTTTTGCAAACTGGTATCGTGTACAGGCTCAGGAGGAACGCGATCATGCCATGCTGATGATACAGTATCTTCAGAATAATGATGAAAAGGTCACTCTGAAGGCGATTGATGAACCAGAGGACGAGTTGAAAGAAAAAATGGATCCGCTGAGGGCAGGGCTGAAACATGAAAAATATGTTACGAGCCTGATTCATGCCATATATGACGCTGCATATACGGTAAAGGACTTCAGAACCATGCAGTTCCTCGACTGGTTTGTAAAAGAGCAGGGGGAAGAGGAGCGGAACGCTTCCGATCTGATTAAAAAAATGGAGCTTTTTGGGGATGACGCAAAGAGCCTTTATATGCTGGATAATGAATTGGCTGCCAGAGTATACACAGCGCCGTCATTAGTCCTGTAGAATCCATAGAAGATATATCACGGTTCAGGCCGGTTGTACAGACGTCGAACGATTTGAAATCTTTGGCAGTATAGTTCTTTTTCTCCGGAGGAAACTAAACAATGAGGATCATTTTGATCTGAAGGCAGAAAAAGAAAGGAGATTGGCATATGATCGATTACGACTACGGTGATGAGGACATTCCGCTGGAAGATCTGGCGGGATACAATACCTTTGATCTGACCTATGACCCTAAAGTTGCGGCCATAGAAAAAGAAGAAATAGCACAGAAACGGCGCGGATATGATGACAGAGACAGATATACGAACCGCGCGGACATGCATGATACGAAGCCCTTTGAGAGATACAGCGGGGCGGCTCATGAAAAACATGTGAACCCGGACGGGATACGCGGAAAACTGGAAGTAACGGATACCAGAGACAGGCGTGACGGCCCGGGAGGCGACTGATTGAACAGATAGAAGAAAGTCCCGGCGGCCCATATGAGAAGGCGGCCCGGGACTTTCCTGTTTCTGTCGGAAAAAGGAGAAGACGGATCATGAAAATTATCGATGCACACCTGCACTTTTGCCCGGGGTATGAATATTTTGATGAAATCGCAGAGGCGGCAGGTCATGAGAATACGGAAAGCCATTTAAAAGAAATTTATGAAAATTTGGGGATTGCAGGAGGCATTGTTATGGGAAACCACGGACTGTCTCTGGAAGAGCACCAATACCCGGAGTTTCTAAAATACTGCATTGGTCTGGACAGTAGCTATATGGCAGAAAGAAACCTCACACAGGCGTATGACCTGATTGAAAAACACCTCCAGAGGGAGCGATGCGTTGGGATCAAGCTGTATCCGGGATACAGCCCTTATTACGTATCGGATCAGATTTACGAACCTGTTTATGAACTGGCGCAAATGTACAGGAAACCGGTGGCTGTACATATGGGTGAAACTGCAGGTTCCAATGCATATTTAAAATACAGCCATCCTCTGACTCTCGATGAAACGGCGGCCGATCATCCGCAAGTCACGTTCGTCATGTGCCATTTCGGCAATCCTTGGTTGATGGATGCTGCGGCTGTAATCGGAAAAAATGAGAATGTTGCGGCAGATATCTCCGGTCTGCTGGAGGGAAAAATTGATACAACTGAATTTTTGAATGAACAGAGAGGATACATCGAGGCGCTGCGGACGTGGATTTCATATTTGAGAAATTACGGGAAAATCATGTTCGGTACGGACTGGCCGCTGGCAAATCTGGAAGATTATATTCAGTTTACAAAGGAGATCATACCGGAAAAATATTGGGAGGATGTGTTTTGGAAAAGCGCATCCAGGATATATGGGATTTAACTGGGAACAGAATGAATCAATAACAAAGGGTATTGCAGGCGGGATTTTTTCCTTATTGCAATACCCTTCTTGATTATGGGAATATTATGCTTTGCCGGCAGGCCAGCTCCTTATATATTCAAGATAACGCCGGTATAGCGTTTCAAGGACCAGATTCAGAGTCAGATAAGAGACGCGCTGAATGGTTTCTCCGGGAGTCAGGGGGGTGGTCTGATAGTACAGATTATAGGGGGTAAAGGCAGCCAGCTCGTTTTTGGAAAAGCTTGTCACCGATATAATCGGTATGTTTAAAAGATTCAGTGCATGAATACTTTTGGAATAATCGGCTATTTCGCCGCTGTAAGAGGCAATAATAATCAGGTCACCCTCTTTCAGATAAGGAATTTGATTATCAAGTTCGTGTCGGGCCGGGATCAAAAAGATGTTTTTGGAACAGGAAACCATACGGGCGGAAAACTCTTTTATAAGATTGCGCTGGCAGTAACCGGTTCCATATGCAAAGATTCGATCGGCCTTATCAATGAGCTTGACGAATGGAGAGAAATTGACCGATTTCATCAGTTTTACAGTTGCATCAAGATCCTTTGTCAGGAGATCAAAGGTATCGAGAGATGGGGATTCCAGTAAAGAAAGCTGGCTGCGCAGGACGTATTTCAGCTCACTGTATCCGGACAGGCCCAGCTTCTGAGTCAGACGGATTATGGAGGCTGTTGAAATCATGCAGCGTTTGGAGAGTTCGCTGATGCTCAGACCCTGGCATTCGCTTTTATTTTTCATAATATAGCTCAATGCGAGCTTGTCATTTTCATTCAGTTTCCCGTGATTCTGATTAATCATCTCTTCTAATGTCATATAGGCAACCCCTTTTCCGTAATTCGTAACATAATCAGCTGTAAATATCATAACAGATTTTATCGCGGCAGGCAAATTTTTGTACAGTATGCACAGAAATATAGAAATAAATTTCAAGTTATGAAAAATATTAAAACATTTAAACTACAATTCTAAATCAATTTCAGATATTGAATAACAATTTGAAAAATGATATACCAATATCAGAGTACTTGAAGGCAATGTATGGCTGCAGCCGCTACAGGATTATGGGAAAGGGGAAATAAATAAGATGGGAAAAAACAAAGGGGTTATTTTAAAACTTCAGAAACTGGCCAAGGCATTTCTGGTGCCAATGGCATTAATTGCTGCCGCTTCTTTGGTGATGGGAGTTTCATCATTTTTTACAAATCAGCAGATACTGGAGCTGCTGCCGTTTTTAAATGCCGCTCCGGTACAGTATATTGCAGGCCTTTTTAATTCGGCGGGAAGTATCGTTATGAATAATCTTCCGCTGATCTATGCGATTACGCTGGCGGCGACGTTATGTGACGGTGACAGAGAATATGCTGCATTTGCCGGCGTTCTGGGATATCTGGCATTTCTTACCGGAATGAGCATACTTTTGACAAAGGTGCCGGGCGTAAGGGAGATGTATCCGGAAAAAACGATTGTTACAACATACGGAATAGAAACGGTGAATGCAGGAATGGTTGGAGGAATGCTGGTAGGAATCATGACCGCATGGATTCATTCCAAAATCCGCCATGTAAAACTTCCAACTGCATTTGCGTTTTTTCAGGGAAGCAGAACAGTGCCCTTTGTAAATGCGATTATTTTCATATTTGTCGGCCAGTTTTTCCCCTATTTGTGGGTATGGCTCTCAAAAGGCATCGAAGCATTGGCTGAGGTTGTTAAAAATATGGGGATTTTCGGCCCGTTTGTCTATGCCACGGTGGAAAAGCTTCTGATTCCTACGGGGCTTCACCAGATATGGAATACAGTCATCCGTGATACGGCTGTTTCAGGCACTTATGCATTTGCTTCCGGGGTGATTGAAGGCTGCCGTCCAGCATACTTCCAGTATCTTATTGAGGGGCTTCCTCAGGGAGCGAGCCTCGTAGAAATGGTCAAATTCCTTCGAGGTCCGCAGATTCCGATGATGGTATTTGCCCTTCCGGCCATTGCGCTGGCTATGTATCAAAGCGCAGATAAAGATAAGCGCAGTTCTGTTAAACCGCTTTTGATTGCAGGCGCGTTTACCGCATTTATGTCCAATATTTCCGAACCGATTGAATTTTTATTTCTGTTTACGGCACCGCTGCTCTATGTTGTGTACTCAGCGTTGAATGGGCTGAGCTATCTGCTGCTGTATCTGCTGAAAAGCCAGCTGGGCGGGACGACTTCCAGTATTCTGGGATTCATTCTCTATGGTCCGCTGAGACCGGAATCAAGATGGTATTTGACGCTGCTGGTCGGAATAATAGAAGGGATCGCCTGTTACCTGCTTTTCCGATGGGCAATCGTAAAATTTAATATTAAGACTCCGGGACGGGGCGGAGACAGTGATGAAGCCATGGCGTTTGCGGCAGAGATCAGCAATGTGCAGATCGGGCAGACCTCGGACGTAAAAGACAGGAATAATCCCAAGATTCTGAAAGCACAGATGATTATAAAGGGACTGGGAGGAAAAGATAACATCATCGAAGTGGACAACTGCATGTCCAGGCTTAGAGTCCGGGTGGAAGATATGAAGCTGGTGGATGAAGGCATTCTGCAGAAAACAGGCTGCATGGGAATTGTTAAACTTGACAGCCAGAGCATACAGGTGATTTACGGACTGACGGTTGGGATGATAAAAGAGACGATTATAAAGCAGCTGGAAAAAATGTAAAAGAAAAATATAGAAGATAAATATGGAAGATAAAGGAGAAAAATAACATGAAAAAAGCATCTGTATTAATAGCCGGAGGCGGCAGCACTTATACACCGGCAATTATAAATATGTTAATGGCAAATCTGGACCGGTTTCCGATCCGTAAGCTGAAGTTGTACGATATCGATGAGGAACGCCAGAATATAGTGGCGAATGCAGCCAGAATTATTGTGAAAGAAGAGGCTCCGGATATCGAGTTTGAGGCGACGACGGATCCTGAAACGGCTTACACAGATGTAGATATCGTAATGGCTCACATTCGCGCCGGAGGACTGCCCATGAGGGGACAGGATGAAAAAATTCCATTAAAATACGGTCTTGTGGGACAGGAAACATGTGGACCCGGCGGTATTGCATATGGTATGCGCTCCATCGGCGGGATGATGGAAAATATTGAATATATGGAAAAATACTCTCCCGATGCATGGATGCTGAATTATTCAAACCCGGCTTCGATTGTGGCCGAAGCGTGCCGCAGGATAAAACCAGATGCAAGGGTAATCAATATCTGCGATATGCCGATTGGACTGGAAGACCGGATGGCGAAAATGGTCGGACTAAAATCGAGGTATGAAATGACCGTGAGATATTTCGGACTGAATCATTTTGGCTGGTATACCTCCATAAAAGATAGAGAAGGCAACGAGCTGCTTCCAAAGATCAGAGAATACATAGCAGAAAAAGGATTTGTCGTAGATGAGAACGAGTATTTGTATGACAACCGGGAAAGCTGGAAATTTACTCATTTGAAAGCGAGAGATTTGCAGAAGATAGAACCGGAATTTGTTACAAATACATATCTTAAATATTACCTGTTCGGAGATGACGAGGTCGCCCATGCAAATCCGGATTACACAAGAGCGGATGAGGTGATCGGAGGACGGGAGAAGAGTGTATTTACCGCATGCCGGGAAATTGCAAAGAAAGGCACGACAGAAGGCAGTCTGATCAGGAAAGACAATCATGCTACGTTTATCGTAGACCTGGCTCATGCGCTGATGACGAATACCCATGAACGAATGCTGCTGATTGTTGAGAACCAGGGCGCGATTGAAAACATCGATTATGACACAATGGTTGAGATCCCGTGTATTGTTGGAAAAGACGGCTATGAGCGTATGCATATCGGAAAAATACCGGTGTTTGAAAAAGCACTTATGGAACAACAGGCCGCTGTAGAGAAACTTGTTGTCGAGGCATGGATAACAGGCAGTTATCAAAAGCTGTGGCAGGCATTGACGCTGTCAAAAACAGTCCCAAGCGCAAATGTGGCTAAGGCAGTGCTCGATGATTTGATTGAAGCGAACAAGGGGTACTGGCCTGAATTGAATTAGAAAAATTGAACCGGTAAATGCACGGCTGACGGCACAAAACTTGACCAAAAATCATATGATATAGAGAAACAGGGTTTCAGGAGGAACAAGTTTATGTTTCAGAATTATCCAAATGGATATTCGAACGGAGATAATTGTCCGTCAGAAAATGGGTTTATAAATAGGCCGGGTTGTGGAAATCATGGAGGCCCGGGAGGAAATGGCTGTTGCGGCCGGCCGATTCCATGCTGTCCAGGCCCGCAGGGACCCCAGGGACCAAGGGGCTGCCCAGGGCCGCAGGGACCTCAGGGACCGAGAGGCTGTCCGGGTCCACAGGGGCCAATGGGCCAGCAGGGGGTTCCGGGAGCAACCGGTCCGAGAGGCCCCCAGGGAGTTCCCGGATTACAGGGAGTTCCCGGACCTCAGGGAGTTGCAGGTGTGACAGGTCCAATGGGCCCACAGGGCCCGCAGGGTATACCGGGTCCACAGGGTCTCCGTGGAATAACGGGCCCACAGGGTCCACAGGGAGTAACCGGCCCACAGGGTATACAGGGAATTACCGGTCCTACCGGGTTAATCGGCCCGCAGGGATATGTAGGCCCAACCGGTCCGACTGGTTCTCAGGGTGCTGTGGGCCCAACCGGAGCTACGGGAGCCACCGGACCCCAGGGCTTTGCCGGAGAGGCCGGTCCGACCGGACCTAGTGGAGCGACAGGAGCCACGGGAGCTACGGGAGCAACCGGAGCAGCCGGAGCCACAGGTAGTGCAGCCGGAGCCACAGGTAGTGCAGGAGCCAGAGGTGCCACGGGAGCAACAGGAGCCACGGGAGCCGCCGGAGA
>NZ_QSDR01000056.1 GCF_003464085.1 Clostridium sp. AM58-1XD | reverse complement strand
TTCTCAGACGCTCCTTTTTATCCGCTTTTTCCGCCGGCAAAAAGGCTTCAAGCAGACGCTCCTTTTTATCCGCTTTTTCCGCCGGCAAAAAGGCTTCAAAGCAGAATCTCCGGGTAGACAGACCTGACATGGTAAGGGCCGTAATGCAGGCGGCCGGACCGGGAAGCGAAGTTACTTCGATCCCCGCTTCATAGCATTGGCGCACCAGTTCTTCCCCAGGATCAGAAATTCCAGGCGTTCCTGCATCCGTAATCAAAGCCAGATTGATTCCCTGCGCCATCTGCTCTACCAGGTAACGTGCCTTTTCCACCTTGTTATATTCATGATAGCTGGTCATCGGAGTGTTAATCTCAAAGTGATTCAGAAGCTTAATGCTGTGTCTCGTATCCTCTGCAGCGATCAGATCCACTTCCTTTAATGTCTTCAGCACCCGGAATGTAATGTCCTCCAGATTCCCTATTGGCGTTGCACATAAATACAGTTTCCCTGCCATCATTCTAATCCTTTCCTGTAAACCAGAATAAAATTGTTTTAAAAAGCTAAAAAATAGTTCCATACCAGTCTTTTCATTTATGCGAATCGAGTCGCCGAATATCCGGTATGGAACCTTGAACTTCTTATATTACATAAACCACAGTTCTTTCTTTGTCGTTGAAATCGCATCTGCACCTGCTGAAAAAGCGGCGATCATATCCTTTTTATCCGAAAGCAGCCCGCTGGCAATCAGTGGAATATCGATACTGCTGTGCACCTCTTTCAGTATTTTAGGCATAACCCCCGGAAGTATCTCCAGAAAATCGGGCCGGAATGTCTCCATCTGTTTTTTTGTGTTCGTCAGAGCGAGGGAATCAATGACAAATGTCCTGTGCCCGCCGATCATTCCCAGAGACATTGCTCGTTTTACAACAGGCATCTTTGTGCTGATAATACCATCCGCTTTCGTATTGTTCTTCAAAAAATCAGCTACGATCTCCTTCGAGCTCAATCCAGAGATCAAATCAGCATGAACGATTGCGATTCTGTCCTTCTCTTTAATCCGGTCAACAATTTCCGCTATATTACAAATAGTCCCATATAAGATAAAAATAATCTTACAGTCCGATTTAAAGCTTTCTTCTAATCCTTCGTCATCCTTTACCGCTGCTATAACCGGAGATTCTTCCAGCAATTCTATAATTTTCATGGCCTGCATCCTCTCGTCGATCTATAAACAAAAAATTACAGAGTTTCTTTATACTGCATATCCCCTTCTGCGGGTTTCGTGATAACACGCTATTGTATTTACTTTATCAGTATCGCCATTTATAGTCAAGTATTTCTTTGCTTCCAGTTATTCTCCTACACTTTTTGTCGCAATCACAGGAACCCCCGTTCCCGCGCAGTCTGATATGATAACGTCGCCGATCTCTACAGGAGCGGTTATCCTGACGCTCCTGATCTCTTTCATACATTCAAAAATTTTCTCTTTCGGAATATCATTCTTCGTTTTTACTGAAACTCTGGGAATGCTTCCACCATCGACGCAGACGGTAGATGTTACGATTCTCATCGGATTCAGCATCTCTTTTTTAGCATATTCTTCGCCTCTGATACACGTATTGCCGGTCACATTGATTTCTCTTCCTTCATCCTCTACCGACACTTTCATCATGCAGCCCAGCGGGCAGCCGATACACACAAGTTCCTTCGTCATTTATTCCACCCCCGTACGAATCATGATCTTTCGCAGATCCGGATATTTTAAAAGCGTTTCTTTTTTCAGTATTACTTGCTCCATCTCTCCTGGAGCCAGCACCCGTTTTTTCTTCTTGTCTACCAGTTCTCCATCATAATAGACAGCAATTGACCGGCCCTTATATACATCCGCAACTCGAAATCTTACGATAGTTTTCTCTTCCAGACGGCTTAAATCCAGGGACTGAGGAACGGTATAACGAACTCCATCACATGCCTCCAGAACGACGCTCTGTACTTCTTTCGATTTACCTGTATCACTCTCTTTTTTCTGTTTCATAACATATTCTGCCGCATTCTGTCCAGCCAAAGCAGCTTCCTCAGACACATAATCCACCAGGTCATGAACATGAAGCACATTTCCGCAAGCGAATACGCCATTCACACCTGTTTCCAGCCGGTTGTTGACATTTGGCCCTGAAGTTACCGGATTCATATCGATGCCGGCTCCCTTTGTCAGCTCGTTCTCCGGAATCAGTCCGACTGATAAAAGCAGGGTATCACAGCTGTAATACTCTTCCGTTCCTGGAATCGGCCTGCGGTTTTCATCTACCTGAGCCAGTGTTATTCCTGTTACCCTCTTCTTGCCCTCAATATTGATTACTGTATGGCTGAGCTTTAATGGAATTCCGTAGTCATCCAGGCACTGAGCGATGTTTCTTTTTAAACCGCCAGAATAAGGCATGAGCTCCGCCACCACTTTTACCCTGGCGCCTTCCAGAGTCATCCTGCGTGCCATAATAAGCCCGATATCTCCAGAGCCGAGGATGACGACCTCTTTCCCGACCTGACATCCTTCAATATTCATAAGCCGCTGGGCCGTTCCTGCTGAATAGATTCCCGCAGGCCTGTAACCTGGAATATTAAGAGCCCCTCTCGGCCGTTCACGGCAGCCCATGGCCAGGATAACCGCATCTGCTTTCATCGTAACAAGGCCGTCTTCCCTGTTGATCGCCGTAACCTCTTTTTTAGGACTGATATTGATGACGATTGTATTGAGTTTATATGGAATCTTCTCTTCCATTACCTGATCAATATAGCGCGCGGCGTATTCCGGTCCGGTCAGCTCCTCTTTAAATGTATGAGGCCAAATCCATTATGAATGCACTGATTCAGGATTCCCCCTAAAATTTCATCTCTCTCCAGAATCATAATATCCTGTATTCCCGCTTTTCTCGCAGACATGGCAGCCGCCAGACCGGCAGGACCTCCGCCTATAATTATCACGTCATGATGTACCATCTGTGTACTCCTCCTCTATTTATCAGATATCAAAAGTTCTGATCCCTTTGAATTCTTGCAGACCTCTTCTACCGGAATATTTCTTTCTCTTGCCAGGATCTCCATCGTCTTTGGCGTGCAGAATCCAGCCTGGCATCGGCCCATTCCTGCTCTTACCCTGCGCTTTATGCCATCCATGGATACAGCCCCCAAAGGCCGTCTGATCGCATCTACGATTTCTCCTTCACTGATCTCTTCACAGCGCAGATAATAACGCCGTAATCAGGACGCTCCTTAATCAGTTTCGCTCTTTCCTCAAAGCTAAGCTGGTTTAAACGAACAATGCCTTTTCTAGTGGCTTTAAAATTCTCTTTCAACGGAGCGCCTGCCTTCTCACCAATCAGCTTTCCAAAGTATTCACCGATGGCTGGTGCTGCGGATAGGCCAGGCGATTCGATCCCTGCCGCGTCAAAAAATCCTTTCGCATCTTCCGGCTCTCCTATGATGAAATCATCGGAGTCTTCATGAGCCCGCAGACCGGCAAACGAAGTGATTGTCTGACGCAGCGGTATATTCTTTACGCTGACTGCAGATTTTGCTATCGCTTCTCCAATTCCTTCTGCCGTAGTCTCTGTCGCTTCTTTATCTTCTATATCAATAGCTGTCGGTCCGATCAGCAGGTTGCCGTGAACCGTCGGAGCTACGAGAATTCCCTTTCCATATTTTCCAGGAAGCTGGAAAATTGTTTTTGACACATGATTTCCGGCCTCTTTATCGAGAAGGCAGTAATCGCCCCTTCTGGCCGTAATATGAATTTTATTATCACTTACCATGTTGTGGAATACATCCGCATAAACGCCGGCTGCATTGACCACAAATCGCGTTGTAATCGTTCCTTCTGAGGTTTCCAGGCAGTAACCTTCTTCCATCTTTTCAATTTTTTCTACATATGTATTCAGCCGGAATTCCACACCATTTTCAAATGCATTTTCTGCCAGGGCGATTGTCAGGCCAAAAGGACACACAATCCCCCCCGTCGGAGCATAAAGGGCGGCCACCACTTCGTCAGACAGATTTGGTTCCATCTTTCTGGCTTCCTCTCCGCTGATAATAGAAAGGCCTTCAACACCGTTGTCGGCTCCTTTTTGATACAGATTATTTAAATTGTCCATGTCCTCTTCTGCAAAGCAGAGTACAAGGGAGCCATTTCTTTTAAATTCAAAATCCAGGTCTTTTGAGAGCTGCTCCATCATGCGGTTTCCTTCCACATTAAAACGCGCTTTCATCGATCCGTATTCTGCATCATAGCCTGCATGAACAATGGCACTATTTGCCTTGGATGTACCGGAACACACATCTTCCTCTTTCTCAATCAGACACACATTCAGATCATATTTTGATAATCCCCTCGCGATCGAGGAGCCAGTCACTCCCCCTCCTATGACTGTCACATCATAATTAAACTTTTTCATGCCTTTTCCACTCCTTATTTATTTCTTATAAAAAGAGTAAGGTAATAGATATAGAAGGGAAACCTTCTACCACCATACCTTACTCTCCATCTCAACGGTTTCCTTATGAAGTTTTTGCTGCTACATCAGTAAATTAGGTATAAACATGACGATCTGCGGAAAATACGTAATCAGCATTAAAACAATCAGTGACGCAGCGTAAAACGGAATACTTGCCTTGACAAACTTTGTCATCGGTATCTTCAGCATGGAACATGCGATAAACATCATAGAGCCAAATGGAGGTGTCAGCCCTCCTAACTGAAGGTTCAATACCATTACTATTCCGAAATGAATTAAGTTGATATTCATTGCAGCAAGCGGTTCCATCAACAGCGGCATGAGAACGATAATAATCGGAGCCGCCTCTATAAACATCCCACAGATCAGCAGGAATATGTTAATTCCCAAAAGGAACAGGAATTTGTTCTGTGTCAGGCCAAGAATCAGCGTCGATACTGCGTTTGGGATACGTTCCCAAGTCAGATAATAACCAAACAGGTTCGCTCCTATAATAATAAATATAACGACTGCCGTGGAATAGAACGTTTCCTTTAATATCGGAAGGATATCCTTTACCTTGATCTCTTTATATACAAATATGCCGACGATAAAACAGTATATTACGGAAACGGCTCCGCCTTCTGTTGCTGTAAACAGTCCGAACCTCAGTCCCATTATCAGTCCGAGAGGCATAAACAATGCCAGTACTGCATCCTTTAGTCCAACCGCTATTTCTTTAACCGTTGCTCTTTTTTCACGGCTTTTTCCGTATCCCTGCTTTTTAGCCTCAATATGTACTACGATCATCATGGCCACACATAGCATAATTCCTGGAATATAACCAGCCATAAACAGCTTTCCGATCGAAACTCTGGCAACCATACAATAGATAATCAGGACAATTCCCGGGGGAATTACGGAGGGGATCAGGGAAGAATTCGCTGTAACTGCCGCTGAAAACTCTCTTCTGTAACCACGTTTTTCCATCTCAGGAACCAGGATTTTACACTGCATTGCACAGTCTGCATTGCTGGAACCGGAAATTCCGCCCATCAAGGTACTGAGAAGCACATTTACATGTCCCAGGCTTCCCGGCAGATGACCTACGCACAGATCCGCAAAGTTCATGAGCCTTGTACTGATTCCGGCGTAGTTCATCACTACGCCTACCATAATAAAAAATGGTATTGCCAGCATTGGAAAGGACTCCAGTCCTGTTATGAGATTCTGAAGCGCCAGATCCACCGGCATCGTTGTATTGATAAACCCAAAATAAAACAACGAGGAGGCTAATAAAGAGAAGCCTATCGGCACTTTTAAAAAGAATAATACCACCGCTATAATGAGCGGTAAAAAGCTGATAAATGATACTCCATCCATAGGCTGCACCTTTCTAGCTGTTCTTAGCTTCCTCCATTACGTCTTCAATACCCGTGCTGTGAAGAACCGGACTCTTTCCCTGAATCCTTCTGATTAATTTAATGACTCCATACAGAGTCATCAGTCCAAAACTGACAACAATGCATAAGTCCACCCATATATAAGGAATACTCATAACAGTTGTTGATTTACTTCCTACATTCCTGCACAGGACGATTCCCAAATATAAGTACGATGCGCTGATAATGATGATAAAAACGTTAATCGCGATATCTACCCATTTTCTTGCCTTTTCCGGCAGCAAATTAATGATAATATCAATCGCGATATGTTCCTCGCACTTATATGCAGCGGCCGATCCCAGATATGCGGACCAGATAAAGGCAATCAGTGTGATTTCTTCTGCAAAGCTGATTGTAAAATGAAAGCAGTATCTCAGCACAACGTTCAGAGCCGTAAAGAAAACGACAGCTGTCAACGTGATATATCCAAGGATTTCATCGATGTTTAGTAAAAAATGTATTAGTTTGTTTTCTTTTTTCTCTGTCTCCATTCATCTCATCCTTTCCTGATGAAACGACTCATTTACCAGCTCTTATTTTTTCCAGGTCTGCCATAATCGCATCGTATACTCCGTCGGTTAAACCTGGCATATTCTCATAATATGCCTTACTTGCCTCCTTAAATGGCTCAGGATCAATTTCATGGAACACAATTCCGTGCTCTTCCATAGCCTTTCGCGCCTCTTCATCCGCCTTGACAAATAATTCGTTATTCACGACTGCGCCTTTTGCAAATTCTTCCTGTACGATCTGCTGCTGTTCCGGTGTAAGAGAGTTGAATACGTCAGCAGACATCATAACTGCTGCCGTTCCAAGAAAATGACCGGTCAATGTAATCTGATCGAGCACTTCCCATAATTGGTTGTCATAGATATCGCTCAGGGAAGACTCCATGCCTTCAATCATATTTGTCTGAAGGCCATTATAGATTTCACTCCATCCCATAGCGGTCGGGCTTGCGCCAAGCGCTTTAAATGTCTCTACCCATACGGTTGATTTCGGAACCCTGATCTTAAATCCCTTCATATCGTCCAATGTTTCAATCGTCTTTTTTGTCGTACCGATATGGCGGAATCCAAAGCAGTAATCCAGGGCGAGGACTTTAATTCCCTGTTCCTCTGCCTTGGCGTTTAAAGACTGCGCCCAGTCACCTTTGCAGAACTCGACATATTCATCCTGAGTATCAAATAAGAAAGGTCCTACCAAAGCGTTGTAATCCGGCACCCAGTCGCCCATACAGCTGGCATCGTAAACATTGATTAAATCCGCCCCTCTTACGCACTGTTCTGCTCCGTCCACGCCGTTTGCAATCTGGGCATTTTCGTATATTTCAATCACAATCTCTCCGTTTGTGCGCTCTTCGATGTTCTTGGCCACATCCACCAACGCCTTGTGCAGAGGCTGCGTGCTCAGGAAATTATGGCTCAGCTTCAGCACTTTTTTCCCACCTGAAGCCTGTTCTGTCTTCTCTTCCCCTTTTCCGGCTTCAGAAGCAGGTCCGCCTTCTTTTGCACTTCCTTTGCATCCCACTAACGACACTGCCATAATACCCGCCATTAACACTGCAAACCCCTTTTTCAACATACTTTTTTGCTCCCTTCTTTTATTGAATGTTGTTAGTTTTTGTTCCCCTTAATAATAATTTCCGGCGCCGTCCCACAAACACAAAAAAAGGCATAAAAACAAAGTTCTTCTGAAACCTTGCTTTATGCCTTCTCTTAATCTCTAGCATCGTATATGATTAACATCATTATAGCATCTTTCCACTTTTTGTCAACATGTCATTTTATACGATATTATGACTGCATTTTCCGTCATTATGTATCATGTTCTATTCTTCTGAACTCCAGACGCATGCACAGTGAACAGCCTTTTTCCATCCCCTTATCAACTCGTTCTTATGTTCCTTCTCCATTTTTGAAACAAAGCGTCTGTCAACCTGGTAAATCTTTTTTATTTCATCCTGATCTTTCCAGTAATCCACCGCCAGACCTGCTAGATAAGCCGCTCCCAATGCGGTTGTTTCAATATTCTGCGGCCTTTCAATAATAATATCCAGAATGTCCGCCTGAAACTGCACCAGAAAGTTATTAGCGCTTGCTCCGCCGTCAACCTTCAATTCATGCAGCGGAATTTTAGAGTCCTGTTCCATAGCTTTTACAAGATCATAAACCTGATAAGCCAGGGATTCAACGGTAGCCCTTATAAACTGCTCTTTGTTTGTTCCACGTGTCAGCCCGACGATCATTCCTCTCGCATAAGGATTCCAGTATGGAGCTCCCATGCCTGCAAAGGCAGGCACTACAAAAACGCCGCCCGTATCGGATACAGACATACAGTATTCTTCCGTCTGAGGCGCGCTCTTAATCATTCTCAATTCATCTCTCAGCCACTGAATCGCCGCTCCTGCAATAAATACGCTGCCTTCCAGGGCATAGTGAATTTTACCGTTAATTCCAACTGCAATGGTAGTCAGAAGTCCGTTTTCAGAAGCAATGGCATTTTCTCCAGTATTCATTAATGTGAAACAGCCCGTGCCATATGTATTCTTAACATCTCCTGGCTCAAAGCAGCACTGTCCGAACAATGCCGCCTGCTGATCTCCTGCAATTCCTGCGATTGGAATTTCTCCACCCAACACCTCTACGGAAGAAAATCCAAAGATACCGCTGGACATTCCTACCTCCGGCAGCATTGATTTCGGGATTTTAAAATATTCCAGAAGTTTATCATCCCAGCATAAATTTCTAATATCAAACAGCATGGTTCTGGAGGCGTTCGTCACGTCTGTTACGAAAGAACGCCCCTTAGTCAGATTCCATGTCAGCCATGTGTCCACGGTTCCAAACAAAAGCTCTCCGTTCTCAGCAGCTTCTCTTGCCCCTTCTACATGATCCAGAATCCAGGCAATCTTGCTGCCCGAAAAGTATGCATCGGGAATCAGGCCTGTAGTCCTCCTTACATAGTCCTCCATACCGTCAGCCTTCAGCTTTTCAATCATGTCAGCCGTCCGGCGGCACTGCCATACGATTGCATTGTATACAGGTTTTCCTGTCTTTTTATTCCATACAATCGTAGTTTCTCTCTGATTTGTAATTCCTATTGCTGCAATGTCTGAGGCTTTTGCGCCGATTTCACTTATGGCCTCCATCGTTACGCTCAACTGAGAAGACCATATCTCCATTGGATCATGCTCCACCCAGCCAGGCTGCGGATAAATCTGAGTAAACTCCTTCTGAGCGATGCTACAGATATCTCCGTCTTTATCAAATAAAATGCACCTCGAACTCGTTGTTCCCTGATCTAATGCAATGATATACTTCCCCATTCTACGCGTCTCCCCTTTGCTGTATCTTAAAATACTCTTACATTCTGTTTTTTAAGAGCTTCCTGAATCTTCTTAATATCTACGTTTTTCGTTGTCACTCCCTGCTTAATGGACTCTGCCGCCGCCACTCCTGCAGCCTGGCCTGTCATGGCACAGCAGGACATATTGCGGAAGGAGGTATGAGCGATCGGTTCTCCGGAAATACATCTTCCGGCTACAAGAAGGTTGTCTACCTTCTGCGGTACGAGGCAGCGGTATGGAACTTGATAATAGCGGCCTGTTATAGGAAGATACAGGTAACCTCTGCCGTCAATAAACTCTGGAAAAATACCAATGGAATCCTCAAATCTGGCCTCTTCAAATACATCTTTCTTATTCAGACGGTAGTATCCGTCAATCTGGCGTGACTCCCTTGTGCCAAGTGTCATGCCGAAGTTTCTTAATTTGGCATTTTCAAAACCAGGTACTTTCTTTCTCAGAATATCCAGACAGTACATAGCATTTCTTCTTCCCTGTATTTCTGCCTTTGTCAGATCTTCTACATCCGTACAGTCGATATTTCCCAGGAATACGAGATTCAGCTGCATTACTTCGCCTTCCGGAGTTACCGTGCTCCATGTTCCTCCGAGACATGCGCCCTCTTCCTTCGGTACAAGGCCGTCGTTCACTGCTTCAACAAATGGCCTTTCAAAATACGGGCTGAACATCGCATCTTCTTTTCCTGTCGTTTCGATGGACCAGTATCCGCCCCAGTCTTTATATGTAGGCTTCAGAACATTTTCTACCCAGTCATTAAATTTATCTATGTCAACACCCTTGCAGTTAAACAGTGTTGTAACGCTCATCAGCTGCTCTTTTGGAGCTTTTGTAAACGGAGCGCCTGCCAGAGCCGCGATATCTGCGTCTCCAGTACAGTCAATTACACGCTTTGCATAGATTGCCAGACGGCCGGACTTACTTTCAGTAATAATTCCCTTGATAACCCCATCCTCTACGATCGCTTCCACTGCAAGGCAGTGAAGAATCGGGCGGACACCGGCTTCTTCTACCATCTGATCTGCTATATATTTAAAGAGATCCGCATCGAGCGCCGTACTCTCAGACTGGCATTCCTTAACGCCTCCCATCTGTTTTGCCCGTTCTTCATATTCAAATTCCAGGCCGCCTGATTCGTTTGTTCCTTCATGACGGTACCAAGCAATTGCTTCGACACCAACCTGGCTGATCACTCCTCCAAAACAGCCGAATCTTTCACATAAGATAACACTGACTCCTTCTCTTGCCGCTGCAATTGCTGCAGACAATCCTGCCGGGCCGCTTCCTACTACCAGTACGTCTGTCTCTGCATGAACGGGAATACTCTTTGCTGCTTCGTTGAATAATTTCATAATATCTTTCTCCTTTAATATATTTTCTTTTTTCAAAAAACTTTTCCTTATCCATTTAAAAATATAAAATATGGTTTCATAAAAAAGAAAAAAGCAGGCATCGTTCCCTTTTAAGAAATGATTGCCTGC
>NZ_QSDR01000055.1 GCF_003464085.1 Clostridium sp. AM58-1XD | reverse complement strand
TTTTATAGATAATAATTGACAATAATAAGGTGCTATGCTAGTATAAATGTATAAGAAAATACAAAATGTATTATAAAATAATATAAAGGAGGAAATAACATGAAGAAAAAGTGGCTGGCAGTGATGTCTGCGGCAGCAATGGCGGCGGGGATGCTGATTGGATGTGGAGGTAATTCAGCTCAGACGCCGGAAAAAGGTACAGAAGCGGCTAAAGCAGAACAGAACACACAGGCTCCCGAACAGAGTCAGGAGGCGGAAATTGTATTAACATTGGGACACGTTGTACAGGACGATACGCCGATTGATGTAGGTGCAAAAGAGTTTGCAAGGCTTGTTTCTGAAAAATCAAATGGGAGAATTAAGGTTGAAGTGTATTCAAATTCAGCGCTGGGCGATAACAGAGTTATGCTGGAAGCTCTTCAGCTGGGATCTCAGGACATGGTAATGCCGGCACTCGCTGCAGTCGGAGGATTTACGGATAAGACACTCATATTCGACCTTCCGTTTTTGTTTAAAGATACGGAAAGCGCTGAAAAAGTTCTGGACAGTGATTTTGGCCGATCGATTCTGGACAGCATGGACGGGGCCGGATTTGTAGGACTGGAGTGGTGGACGCAGGGATGGCGCGTGCTCACGACAAGCAATAAAGAGGTACATACGGTCAGTGATATGAAGGGCCTTAAGATTCGTACGATGGATAATGAAGTTCATATCGCATCCTTTAATCAGATGGGGGCCAGTGCGGTTCCGATGGCTTTTTCGGAAGTGTTTACAAGCCTTCAGCAGGGAATTCTGGACGGACAGGAAAATCCTTATTCCAATATCAAACTGTCAGGCTTTAATGAAGTACAGAAATATGTGATCAATACAAACCATATATATGATCCGGTGCCGGTGCTGTTCTCCAAGGTTACGTGGGAGAAGCTTTCCGGAGAAGACCAGGCAATCATAAAAGAAGCTATCGCTGAAGCCAAGGTGTTTGAAAGAGAGGAAACGGCCCGCCAGGATGCGGCGATTGCAGAGGAATTCAAGGCCAGCGGAAAAACGCAGGTCATCGATCTGAGCGAAGACGAGAGAGCAACGTTCGTAGAAGCAGTACAGCCTGTATATGAAAAATATGCAGATAAGATAGGACAGGAGAATATTGACAAAGTATTAGAACTTCAGAAGTAAGCAAAAGGGCCGGTTGACAGAAAATTAAAAACCGGCCCTTCTCAGAAAGGAGAAGGAGGTTTTGCCTGTGAAAGAAAAAAAGGAACCGCTTATTAACCAGATCGAGGAATATATGCTGGCGATTATTTTCGCAGTAATGGTGATCGTGACAGCTGTGAACGTATTTACGAGATATGTATTCAGCTATACGTTTTCGTGGGCGGAGCAGTTTACAAGGCTTTTGTTTGTCTGGCTTACTTTTGTCGGGGTCAGTCTGGCAGCCCTCAAGGGAAAGCATCTGAAGGTTTCTGCGGCGGCGCAGCTTCTGCCTGGAAAAATGGGGACAGTCGTATTTTTGATCGGAGATGTTGTTACCGTCATCTTTTCCCTGTATATGATCCGCTACATGATCATTATCATCAACAATATTCTCGTAAATAAACAGGTCTTTTCTGCGATGACATGGCTGCCCATGTGGGTGATGTACGTTCCGGGCGTAATCGGTATGGCCGGCTGGGCGGTCCGAACCGTCCAGGCGAGCCTGATACCCGGCATAAAGACTCTGATTTCAGGGGAGGTGGGCAAATGATAGGAGTACTATTTCTTTCTTTGGCGGTCTGCCTTGTTCTGTCGATTCCAATCGCAGTATCGCTGTCTATTTCTACGATTATTACGTCGATGATGTATTATCCTGACCGGGGGCTTGTAGCCACGCTGGCTCAGTCTCTCGTTACTGGTTCCGATTCCTTTACGCTTATGGCCATGCCGTTTTTCATGCTGGTAGGTACGCTTATGGACCGCAGCGGCATAGCAAAACGGCTGATTGATGTAGCGGAAGCCATAGCGGGAAGTGCGGCAGGAGGCCTGGGAACGGCTACCATCGTGGCGGCCATGTTCTTTGCTGCAATTTCCGGTTCCGGCCCTGCAGTTGTGGCGGCTCTCGGCGCAATTCTGATTCCGGCCATGGTGAAGCGTGGATACAGGGACGATTACGCGGCTGCCGTCGTAGCTTCAGCCAGCACCATTGGCCCTGTCATTCCGCCCAGCATTCCGATGATCGTGTATGCCGTTACAGCCGGCGTTTCTGTTACGGAAATGTTTCTGGCCGGCGTTGTTCCCGGGCTTATCATGGGAGTCGGACTAATTGTAGTGAATATCGTTATCTCCAAGAAACGGGGCTATATCGGAGTCCCCAGAGAAGGGGGGATCGGATGGGTGCTGTCCAAGGTGAAATCGGGCGCGCTTGCCTTGATTATGCCTGTTATGGTTCTGGGAGGAATCTATACGGGAATCGTAACGCCTACGGAATCGGCTGTTATGGGAATTGTATACTCGCTGATCGTCGGTACATTTGTGTATAAAGAGCTGAATTGGGGAAAGATCAAAGGCGCGCTGATCGAGGCGGGACTTCTGTCGGCTCCTGTTATGATTCTGCTGGGAGGCGCGAATACATTCGGCAGGATTCTTACCCTAGCCCGCATTCCGGCTCAACTTTCTTCTTTTATGATGAGCATTACGTCCAACGGCGTTCTGATTCTGCTCATGATAATGGGATTCCTACTGATTACGGGAATGTTTATTGATACCACGTCCAATATTGTACTGTTTGCCCCCCTGTTTGTTCCGATCATTACGGCTATGGGATACAACAAGACATTTTTCGGTATATTGATGACCGTCAACCTCTGTATCGGTTTTCTGACACCGCCTCTCGGAATGAATTTATTCGTCGCCCAGGGGGTGGCAGGCGTATCGCTGGAAGATATTGTGCGGGAAAACATGCCGTTTCTGTTTGTACTGATCGGCGTGCTGCTGCTGTTCCTGTTGTGTCCTGGAATCATTATGTTCCTGCCGAACCTGGTTTCCGGGTAATTAAACGTATGGAGGAAATGAGAGAATGGATCAAAGAGAGTTCAATGAAAACAGAAATGAAAGAATCGATAGAAATGAAAGAATCATACAGCTGGCGGAAGAATTTATGCCAGGTATGGTCGAATTCACCAGAAAGGTGATTCAGTGCCCGTCTTTGTCAGGCGAAGAAGGAGACGTGGCCGCGCTTTATGCAGACGAATGCAGAAAGTTGGGATTTGATGAGGTGTTTACGGATGAGTGGGGAAACGTAACTGGAATTGTGCGCGGTACGGAGGAAGGACCGACGATCATGTACAATGGTCACATGGATCATGTGGACATCGGCGATGTATCGGAATGGGAAGGTTACGATCCTTACGGCGGCCAGATCGATATCTGTGAAATTGAAAATGAAATGAGGACGGGCGTGGAGATGGCGGAATGTATCCATGGGCGTGCTGCAGCAGATGTGAAGGCCGGAATTGCATGCCAGATTTACAGCGGCGGCATCCTTGTGCGGCTGAAAAAGGAGGGCTATCCGGTAAAAGGAAACTATATGTTTACAGGTGTTGTACTGGAAGAACCCGCAGAGCAGATCGGAATGATCACCCTTCTGGAAACGCTGAAAGGAAGGCAGATACCGGTTCACGGAGTGGTATCCTGTGAGGCTACAGGATTGAGACTGTATCTGGGACACAGAGGCAGAGTGGAAATACAGGTGGAGGTTCAGGGAATTACCAGCCATGGCAGCGCACCGTGGCTTGGAATCAATGCTGTGAACAAAGCCACCAAACTGATCCAGGCGATCGAAGAAAAATATCAGAAAGACTTCCTGGTGGATGAAAAGCTGGGGAAATCCAGTATCGCCCTGACGGTAATCAACTGTTCTCCCGGTTCTATGTGTATAGTTCCGGACCGATGCAGAATTACTTTTGACAGGCGCCTCGTTCCTCAGGAGACGCCGGAAGAAGCAGTGCAACAGATTCAGGAACTGATCGACGAGATGACGGAGCAGGACGCAGATTTCCGCGCAACGGTTTCGGTTGCCGCTGTTCCAAGAAAATCATATACAAATAAGGAAGCGACCCTTCCAAATATTAAGCAGGGATGGAAAATTGAGGAAGATCATCCTTTTGTAAAGGCGGCAGCAAGGGCTTTGGAATATTTAGGCGAACCTGTTTCTTACGGATACTGGGATTTTGGTACGGACCTGGCCGTTGTCTGCGGAAAACACAAGATTGCAGCAATCGGTTATTCGCCTATGCAGGAACTCTACTGTCACAGGCCGGTAGATAAGGTGAGAACAGATTTTATGAAGAGGGCGCTTGTTGGAAATGCGGCAATTTTCAATGAACTGACACATCTGGAAGAAGACGATTTTCTGATACCGTAAAAGGAGATTGCGATGGAATATGAAGGCTATGATACATATGAAGTAATTCGTCTGACGAGAGAACTTGTAAAGATTGAAAGCAGCAATCCAGGCGTTTATGAAGGTGCGGTGGGAGAGTTTGTCTTTCGCTGGTTTGAAGCGCTTGGCGTTTCTGTATGGAAGGAAGAGGTGCTCCCGGGCCGGTTTAATATTATGGCAAAAATACAGGGAGAGATTCATGATCCGGCGCTGGTGTATATCTGCCATATGGATACGGTGCCCATAGGAGAAGGGTGGAGCCGGGCCCCGCTCGACGGGGAAATCGACGGCGGCAGGATGTATGGCAGAGGAGCCTGTGATATGAAATCCGGCCTGGCCGCTGGAATGATGGCATTTAAGCACATCGCTGGAAGCGGAAAGACGCTGCAACATGATTTTATTTTTGCGGCTACTGTGGATGAAGAAGACGTGATGCTGGGAGCAGAAAAAGTCATACATTCAAAAATTGTAACGGAACGGTCCTGGGTGCTGGATGCGGAGCCCACGGAAGGAAAAATAAAAGTGGCTCACAAAGGAAAAACCTGGTTCATACTCACCGTGAGAGGAAAGGCGGCTCATGCTAGCATACCGTTTACCGGTGTGGATGCTGTTGCGGCTATGAGTGAAATTGCGGTGGAGATCAAAAGAAAAATTGCAGAATGTACTCCTCATGAAGAACTTGGACGCTGCAGCGCTGTTTTCGGAACGATTACTGGTGGTACCAATACGAATATTGTGCCGGATGAATGTACCATGACGATTGATATGAGGCTCGTGCCTCCGATGAATTCAGAACGTTCGATCCGGTTGGTGAAAGAAGCGGTGGCTGCCGGCCTTAAAAAAGTGGAAGGTGCAGAGTGTGAGATTGTGATCACAGCAGCCAGGCCGCCGGTGGAAAAGGATGACAAGTCGTTTTTGCTTGGAAAACTCACAGAAACGATGACAGAGGTGGACGGGAAAGCCCCGGAAGTGGACTTTTTCCCGGGTTATACGGATACTGCGGTAATTGCGGCTATGACGGGAAATAAGAACTGTATGTCTTATGGACCGGGTGACCTGGGCGTGGCTCATAAACCGGACGAATATGTTCCGTGCGATGAGGTCATTCATGCAGAAACCGTAATGACGAAGCTGGCAGAAAAAATTCTGTATTGAGGTGGAAATGATGGGAGAGAAAACGAAACAGCTGATTGCGGATGTGAAGCTTCCCAGGATGTTTCCGGTGAGACAGACATTTCGAAGGCCGCAGATTGAACCGGAACGCATTCCAATATATATGAAGGAACTGCTTTTGAACGCCCCGTGTACCGATAAGATCAAACTGGGAATGAGTATAGCCGTCACGGCCGGTTCCCGGGGGATAGCTAATATTGATGTGATTACAAAGTGTGTGGTCGATTTCATCAAAGAAAAGAAAGCGGTTCCTTTTATTGTACCTGCCATGGGAAGCCATGGCGGGGCGACGGCCGAAGGGCAGAAAGAAGTTCTACACGGTTACGGAATCAGCGAGGAATCCATGGGGTGCGAGATACGGTCTTCCATGGAAGTGGCCAGAATCGGGATGAATGATGAAGGTACGGATGTTTATATTGATAAACATGCAGCCCAGGCTGATGGGATCATCGTAGTTGGGCGTGTGAAGCCTCACACCTCTTTTCGCGGACCGTTTGAAAGTGGACTTATGAAAATGATGACGATTGGGCTGGGGAAACAGTATGGGGCGGAGGTCTGCCATAATGCCGGATTTAGGCACATGGCAAAGAATATCCCTCTGTTCGGCCGGGCCATCCTTCAGAACAGCCCGGTGCTTTTTGCGGCTGCAATTTTGGAAAATGCGTTTGATGAGACGGCCAGGATTGAGATTGTTGATGCAGATGATATTGAAACGAGGGAGTCGGAGCTTTTAAGGGAAGCGTTTTCCTATATGGCTAAAATAGGGGTTCCGAAATGTGATGTTCTGATCGTCGATGCCATTGGAAAGAATTTCAGCGGAAACGGGATGGACAACAATGTGACGGGAACTCATTGTACGCCATATGTCAGCGGAGGACTGGATGCCCAGAAAGTCGTAGTGCTGGATATTAGCGAAGAATCTCATGGAAACTTTATGGGACTGGGCCACGCGGCGGTGACCACGAGAAGAGCCGTGCAGAAGCTGGATTTAGACGCTACATATGCCAATGCAGTGACGTGCAAGCTGGTGGAAGGAAGCAGCATCCCTGTCTTTATGGATACGGACAGGGAGGCGATCCAGCTGGCGCTGAAAATATGTGTGAATTACAATGAAGAAAATCCGAAAGTCGTAAGGATTCTAAACAGCATGCAGCTGGAGACCATATGGCTGTCAGAAGCGTTTTTGGACGAAATCACCGATATTCCGGATCTGGAACAATCGGGTGAGGCTGAAGAAATGGCTTTCGATAAAAACGGACGCCTGATCTGAATGCGAATGCAGAAAGCAGCAAAAGGAAAAATAAAAAGGCCCTCAATATCAGATTTCGTTCCGGGCAGCAGCCGGGGAACTCCATTCTGCATCGAGGGCAGTGATTTGTATCCGCTTATCGGACGTTTATGTGAGCATGCCGGATTCTGCGCTTGCCGCAGAAAGCCGGGCGCTGAAATCCGCCGGAGGCTCATTGTCATAGGACGGGCGCTTTAAAGCCCGAGATAAAAGCCCTGGCTTAACAGGGATTCGATTTTTTGAAGTACACGCCGGGATTCATCTACATTGCATTCTGCCAATGCGGATACGAGGAAGTTGGTCAGACAAAGAGGGGCTGCCAGAGAGTTCTTGAAATAATTACTGGAAATGGAACAGGGCAGGATGATATCGCCGTACCCGCTGACGGCCGTAGCGTTCAGGCTGGTGATGAGGATGATTTTGACTCCTTCATTTTTCATCCAGGAGAGGCTGGAAGCGACTACTTTTGAATATCTGGGAAACATGAAAGCGATACATACATCGCCTTTGCCGGCTTCGATGATTTCCTCCGGGTAAATCATTCCGGTGGACTGGACCAGCTTTACATTATCCTTGATTTCGCCAATGCGTGATGTAAGGTAGTGGGCGATGGCATAGGAGCTCCTCATTCCCAGAATGTAAATGCGTCTGGCCTCTGACAGAGCGGCAATTGCGCTTTCTAAGTCTTCGTCCTTTTGAGCTGCCAGGGTTTTCTGGATATTCTGGATATCCAGGGTGAAAGATTCCTGCAGCAGTTGGTTATTGGGGATTTGAGTATCGCTTTTTGTCAGACGCTCCGGCAGAGCTACTTTATTCTTGATATTGCTCTGTATATCTTTCTGCATCTCAGTATAGCCCTTGTATCCCAAAGCCCTGGAAAAACGGATCACCGTTGTAGTGCTCACTCCGATGCGGCTTGCGAGGTCTTCGAGGGTGCAGAAGGCAATGCTGTCCTGATTGTCAATCAGATAATTTGCCACGGCTTTTTGAGAATTTGTAAAGTCAGAAAAATTATCTGTAAGACGTGTGAAAAAAGATACCATATAATCCCTCCAATACAATAAATTACGTTAATAGTACCATTTTTCAATATTTATGTCAAATGATCGCCGGATTTACTTTTACATAAAGTTATATGGTGAACAAAAATGTATTAAATAAAACAAATGTAATATATAAAAGGATTATGCATAGCAAACCGCGGTTTCAAGAGAAGCTCCCTGGTCTGGAAACTGGGAGCCGACTATTATTTGAAGATAAAAGGAGAAGAAAGATGGCAAGAAAAACAGATTTTATTTATTTATCAGAAGCAGATACAATTAAGGCGGGCGTTTTAGATGCAAAAAAGTGCGTCGACAATGCAGAAGAGGTATTTAAGCTGCTGAGCGCAGGCGATTATCTCATGGGAGGCGCCAATCACAACAGCCACGGCCTTGGAATTGTATTTCCGAAGGAAACGCCTTTTCCGAACATGCCGGTAGCAGGACCTGACAGAAGGTTTGTGGCAATGCCCGCATATCTTGGCGGAAGATTTGACGTCTGCGGCCAGAAGTGGTACGGTTCAAATGCTGCCAATCCTTCCAAAGGCCTTCCGCGTTCGGTGCTGATGGTAACTCTCAACGATAAAGATACGGGAGAGCCTCTGGCGTATATGTCTGCAAACCTGTTGAGTGCTGCAAGAACAGGAGCTGTGCCTGGAGTTGCTGCAAGGCATCTTGCAAGAAAAGATTCGAAAGTCTGCGCCGTCTTAGGCTGCGGCCCGATCAACAAATCGTGTTTCCGGTCGATCGCCTCACAGATGCCGGCGCTGGAAACGGTCTTCTGTTATGATCTGTTTGAAGATAAAGCGGCAGCGTTTGCCTCATGGGCAGAAAAAGAGTGTGGTATAAAGGGAGTGGCAGTTGTGGATCTGGAACAGGCGGTGAAGCCTGCAGACGTCGTAACGGTAGCTGCTTCGAGGCTGAAACCGCTTGTACTGAAGGATGAGTGGATTAAAGAAGGCGCAACCGTACTGGTTACCGGCCCGGTTCAGTTTGACGATTCCTACTGGCTAAGCACAAAGATTATCTATGATAATATCAGGCTTCACGAGACGTATGTTCAGGAGGCGGTTGAATCAGGAGACAGAAAGGCTGGATACGCTGCTGTAATTGGCGGCCCGATCTATACGCTGATTGATGAAGGCAAGCTGCCGCCGTTAAAAGAATCCACCAGCATGGGAGATGTCATACTGGGCAGAAGAGAAGGCCGTACGAGCGATTCGGAACGAATCACCTTTATTGCCTGCGGGATGGCTACATTCGACGTGGGGCTTGGATATGAACTGTGGGATACGGCGGTAAAGAACGGCATTGGAACAAAGCTTCTACTGTGGGATGAGCCGTATCAGATGAAGGAGTGAGCAGATATCAGATGTGATCCGATCCGGATTTCCTTAGAAGGCAGCGGTTAGACCGCTGCCTTCTGGCGTTGGGGCAGTCCGCTTTTTCATGCCCTTTCCTGCGTACCCTTCTTTTGCATAACTTATAAAGGGCCGTGGAGGAACAGAAAAATCGGCCGGGAGGCGGGATTCGTGTGTGACCGGGTGAGACAAAAGGCAGTACAGCCGTTCGCAATCCGATCAGGTGCGATTGGCTGTACTGCCTTTATCAAGCTTTTATAATCAGACGGCTCTTGCGACTGGGATTCTGCATATATATTCTGCAGAACAACGGCAGGGAATCAGGGCCAGATTCCGCGAAGTTTCTTTGCTTCAACCACGCGTTTGACGGCGATCAGATATGCGCCTGTTCTCAGCGGTACCTGTTTGTCCTGGGATATGTTCCACAGTTCGTTAAAGGAAATATCCAGAATGTTTTTCAGCTGGGAATTGACATATTCTTCGCTCCAGGAAACCGACTGTATGTTCTGTACCCATTCGAAATAAGATACGACGACGCCTCCCGCATTGGAAAGAATATCGGGAACGACAACAACGCCTTTTTTCTGAAGAATCTCATCTGCTTCAATCGTGGTAGGCCCGTTAGCGCCTTCGACGATAATGGAGGCATGGATACGGTCTGCATTATCTTTGTTGATCTGGTTTTCCAGGGCTGCGGGAACTAGCAGATCGCACTTCAGTTCCAATAGCTCTGAGTTGGTGATATGGGTAACGCCTGGGGCGGAATAACCGGAAAGAAGATTTCCGCGCTGCGCCTTTAAGTAGGAGAGGATATCCGGAATGTTCAGGCCGCCTTCACAGAAAAGCCCGCCTGATACATCGCTGACTGCCAGAACCTTCATTCCGGCCTCTGCACAGAGTTTTGCGGTGACGCTTCCTACATTTCCCATGCCCTGAACCGCAACGGAGGTATCCTCCGGGGAACGGCCGAGAACATTGAGAATATTGCATGCTGTCAGCATAACGCCGCGTCCGGTGGCTTCACTTCTTCCGAGCGCGCCTCCGATGGCGATAGGCTTACCGGTGACAACGCCTGGAACGCAGTGGCCTTTAATCATGCTGTATGTATCCATAATCCATCCCATAATCTGCGCATTTGTGCCTACATCCGGAGCTGGAATATCCTGTTCAGGACCGATGATCGGAGCGATCATGGCGGTGAAACGGCGGGTGAGATTTCGGAGCTCTTTCTCAGAAAGCTCGTCCGGGTTGCATACGACGCCGCCTTTCCCGCCGCCAAAGGGAATATTGACGATCGCGCACTTAAAGGTCATCCATGCAGCCAGCGCTTTTACTTCATCGGGATCGACACTGTGGTGATAACGGATGCCGCCTTTTGCAGGGCCGCGGCTGGTAGAATGCTGAACGCGGTATCCTTCAAATACCCGTGTGGATCCGTCGTCCATTACGACGGGTACGGAGACCTTCAATTCCCGCTCCGGATGAATGATCGCTTCATAATCATTCTGGGAATAGCCTAATAAAGCAGCTGCATGCTTTACGATTGTACACACATTGTCGAATGGATTGTACTGTTCGCTCATAATTGTTTTTTTCCTTTCTTTTTTGAAATTAATATATTACATATTGATAATTTGGTTACATTATGGGATAAATGACATATAAAAATGCCGTATTACAAAAATATACTTCGTTTATAGAATAATAATCTGGAATTAATTATAAAATAAAAGAATAATAATCTGGAATTAATTATAAAATAAACGAAATAAATTAGTATTAAATAAACA
>NZ_QSDR01000054.1 GCF_003464085.1 Clostridium sp. AM58-1XD | reverse complement strand
TAATTTTTAAAATGATAACTGTCAATTTATATTACCTCCAAAAATTTTACAATTTTTTGTACATTTTTAACAATTATTTAATTTTTTTTGTTTTTGTCTTGTGTTTTTATATTCAGGTTGATATAATACGCATATCTTGATTCACAAAATTGCCTAGAGAATAAAATGAGACGGCACAAATCAATGAGCAGATTTTATACTGCTTTGGTTTGTGTTTTTTTTATGGCTTTACAGAAAAGGCTCTACGGCAAAATACATTAGTTAGGGGGATTCTTTAATGAAGAGTCAAAGCAACATGAGAAAATGGCTCACACTTGCACTGTGTGGCGTTGCAGGAAGCGTTATTTACAAAATGCCTTATCTGCGTGAAACTTATTATGCGGCCTTACAGGAGGCCACCGGTTCTACAAATGCACAGCTTGGTATGCTGATGGGCGTATATGGCCTGGTTAATTTCCTTCTTTATCTGCCAGGCGGATTTGCCGCAGATAAGTTCTCAGCCAGAAAGCTGATGGTATTCTCCTTAGCATCAACTGGTATTTCCGGCTTCTATTTTGCCACATTCCCATCTTTCCCGATTATACTGGCGCTGCACGGACTATGGGCCGTGACCACCGTGTTTACTTTCTGGGCTGTCTGTGTTAGAATTATACGAGAATTAGGTGACAGTAAGGAACAGGGCCGTCTGTTTGGTTTCTGGTATCTGGGCAAGGGCCTTACTTCCATGGTTGTTGGATTCATATCCGTTCCTTTATTCGCAAAATTTGGCGAAGGTATCAGCGGACTTAGAGCTACCATTATTTTCTACTCTGTCGTTAACCTTATTACCGCTGTTGCCGCATGGTTCCTGATCGATGATAAGAAGATGGAAGGAGAATCAAGCTCCTTTAAATTCAGCGATATTGCCATCGCATTCAAGATTCCTGGCGTTTGGGTAGCTGGTATTGCAACCTTCTGTATGTGGAGCATTTACATCGGCTTCGGTATGGTAACTCCGTACTTATCTGATGTCTTCAACATGAGTGAATCAAACGTAGCATTGGCAAGTATTCTTCGAGCTTATATTTTATTTGCAATCGGCGGTTTAGTAGGCGGACAGATTGCCGACCGCTGTAAGTCCAGAACACACTTTATGATTTACGCTTTCATCGGTATGATTATCTTTACAGGAGTGTATATCGTACTTCCAGGCGACGCTTCCAAGATCGGTCTTGCTCTGACGAACATGGTTGCCCTTGGTTCTTTTGTATACTGTGCAAATGCCGTATTCTTCTCCTTAATTGACGAAGTTCATGTACCGGCAAAAGTTACAGGTACGGCTGCAGGACTTATGTCCATGCTTACATACTTCCCGGAAATCTACTGCTATACACTCGTAGGAGATATGGTCGATAAGAATCCTGGAATCGCCGGATATCACAATGTATTCTTCTTCATTTTAGGAAATGCAGTTGTAGGACTGATCGCATGCCTCGTTCTTGCCAAGATCAACAAGCCTAAAAAAGAGGCACAGACTGCAGCATAATTACATTTGATAACAATCATCTTTCACACTCTTATACCGGATTCCTCAAGCGCAAAAGTGTTTGAGGAATCCATATTTTTACACACGAATTTACACAGGGAGGGCTTTTTATGGATCAACGGAATCAATTTGAAGAAACTACGAAACCTCCGGAAAACCGACGACGCCATCTGATTGGTATGGACCGTAATATCATCGTTCCAGGACTTGTTTTACTGTTGATAATCAGTTTTTCTTTTTTCTTTATCGACGTTTCCGGAACCGATCATATTCAGAGAGTACAGGATTTTCTGACACTTCACCTCGGAAGCTTTTATCTGGTCTATATTTTCTTTCTTTTGATCGTGCTCTGCGTGATCGGTTTTTCCAAAATCGGAAATATACGGCTTGGTGACGGGCCGCCTCAATATTCGACGGCAAGCTGGATCAGCATGCTGTTCTGTGCCTGTATCGGTTCCAGCATTCTCTACTGGGGTCTATTGGAATGGGCATTTTACGTACAGTCTCCGCCCTTTGGCTTTGATCCGATGTCCAGAGAAGCTGCTGAATGGTCCGTTGGTTATACGATGTTCCACTGGGGCATCAGCGGATGGGCTACTTACTGTCTCGCTGCTGTCATCATCGCTTATTTCTTCTTTGTCAAAAAGATTTCCATTTTCCGTATCAGCGTCTCCTGCGGCCTTTTGTCCGGTCCCAAATGGAGGGTCCGCCTTGGACGATGCATCGATATTTTTGTCATTCTAGGCCTTTGCTCGGGAGTGGCTGTCGGCGTTGCAATTGGTGCTCCAATGCTGGCCCAGGGACTTCATGAACTGTTTGGAATCGTCCCTTCAACAAAGGAAAATATCGTCATAGCGATTTTCTGGTCTATTCTCTTCTCTGTTGCCACATTAAAAGGCATAGACAAGGGAGTAAAGATTCTGAGCAATATTAACAGCATTATCGCTATCGCATTTATTTTTTACATTTTATTCTGTTCCGACACCACCTTTATAATCAATAATTTTACCAACAGTGTAGGCATCATGGCTCAGAACTTCCTTCGTATGAGCTTTTACACAGATCCAATTGGAAAATCAGGTTTCCCTCAAAGCTGGACTTGTTTCTACTGGGCGTGGTGGATTTCTTATGTACCTGTTATGGGACTCTTTATTGCCAAAATATCACGTGGACGTACAATCCGTCAGATGGTTCTTGGTACAACTCTTCTCGGCAGCCTTGGCTGCTGGTTTTTCCAGGCAATCCTTGGCGGATACGGCCTGCAGATGTATTTAACAGGACAGTACGATACCATTCAGGTTATTAACACACAGGGCGATTATGCTGCCATCATGGGGCTTTTAAAGACATTGCCAATGCCTTCTCTCGTGATCGCCGTATTTATCATTCTGGCATTTATTTTCATGGCAACTACGTGTGACTCTTCCGCTTACATCCTGGCGGCTCTGTCCTGCCATAAGCTTTCTCTGTATGATGAACCTCCGAAAGCGGCACGGCTTTTATGGTGTATCGCAAGTATCGTATGGCCGATTATTCTTCTCCTGGTAGGAGGAATTGAAGTTGTTAAGCTTTGTTCGATTATAGGTTCCATACCGCTTCTTTTCATAATAACCGCCATGATTTGGAACTTCTTTAAAGACGTAAAAAAATATCTCAATGAGAATCAGCCTGATTCCATGTAATTATAACAGGAGTACTGTAACATGCAAGAATCCGCTTCCATATTGATTTTAATCCATGGAAAGCGCTGCATGTTACAGTACTCCTGTTTTTTGGTTTCTATTCTTCGTAAAATTGCATTTCTTTCATTCTGTAAATCGTTAATATCCGTAGATATCGTAAATCTCGTCCGTATAGACGCCAGGTTCTTTATAAACGATAATCGGAGCCTCTACCTTTATCATAGACCGGCCGCCCCGCACTGCCTCAATTAAGACCATATTGGCATCTCGCCCGATATAAGGATGAACCATTTTCATTCTCTTAGGCTCCAGCCTGTAATTTGTCAGTGCAGTAATAATCTCGATCAGGCGGTGAGGCCTGTGAACCATATAAAATCTTCCGCCTGGCCTCAGAAGCGGGAAGCTTCTCTTACGACGTCATCCAGAGTACACAGGACTTCATGTCTGGCTATCGCCTTGGGCAGATCCGGATTCTTTAATCCATGGGCATCATTCATATATGGCGGATTGGATGTCACTACATCAAAAGAAGCCGCCCCGAATATCCGGCTGGCTTCTTTTATGTCTCCTGTAACAATTGTAATATCATTCTCCAGATGATTGACCGCAACACTTCTCCTGGCCATATCGGCCATCTCTTCCTGTATTTCCAGCGCGGAAAAATGCTTTCCTTTTGTCTTTGCCTTTAAAAGAATCGGTATTATTCCCGTTCCCGTTCCGAGATCCAGGGCCCTTTCACCCTCTTTTACAGATGCAAATCCTGAAAGCAGAACGGCATCCATCCCAAAACAGAAACCGTCTGTTTTCTGAATAATATGAAATCCATTTCTCTGAAGATCATCGAGGCGTTCATTATCCTTTAACTCAATTGTCATCCAGTTTTGACTTTCCTTCCTTTTTTTCCAGTGCCTCCAGTTCCTTAAGCTCTGCATCCACTACGACTTTTTCCTTCTTGCGCCGCGGTCTGAATTTCAACTGATCCACATGATATTCCCTGATTTCTTTCTCATCCTTATCCACGATTACGATTACCTTCACCAGCTGCCTCAACACACTGACGCTGTGTACCTCGCCTTTAAGACCATCGTTTGTCGTCACATAATCGCCTACGTTCGGAAGCTTGCTGTTCAGATATTCATATGTCTCTTCTTCATTTTTCAGACAGCACATCAGCCTTCCGCAAACTCCTGAAATCTTAGTAGGATTTAAAGAAAGATTCTGTTCTTTTGCCATTTTGATGGAAACAGGTATAAACTCCGGTAAATAAGAATGACAGCAAAGATCTCTTCCACAGATACCAATCCCTCCTACAATCTTCGTCTCATCACGAACTCCCACCTGCCTCAGTTCAATTCTTGTTTTAAAAACAGCTGCCAGGTCCTTTACCAGCTCCCTGAAATCCACACGTCCGTCTGCTGTAAAATAGAACAGGACTTTATTATTATCAAATGTATATTCTGCATCGATTAATTTCATCTGCAGGCCATGCTTTGCAATCTTTTCCTGACAGATTCTGAACGCATCTTTTTCTTTTTTCTTGTTATTCATCTCGACCGCTTCGTCATCTGGAGTGGCCATACGTATAACGGATTTCAACGGCTGTATTACCTTTGATTCCTCTACTTCGCGGCACCCCAAAACAACAATGCCGAATTCAATTCCTCTGGCAGTTTCCACAATCACGTGCTGTCCGGCAGTAATATTCTTGCCGGCCGGATCAAAGTAATAAATCTTTCCTGCATTGCGGAATCTGACACCGATCACCTTTACCATTTATTAATTCTCCTTCATCACTAACAACATGAGTTCTAATACCAGGTCCCTGTTAACATTGGCATCCAGGCGTACCTTTGCCTTATCGATCGCCTGAAGGATTTTTTCAAATCCATCATAACCGCACTTCTGACTCATTTCATTAATCGAATTATATTCATTCTTAAATATCAGAAGATTCATGTCTCTTGTAACCTTGTACATAAGGATATCTCTGTACCACAGCTGCATAAAATCCAGACACTCATTGATATCCATATCATCTTCCAGAAGCTTTTTTATATACTCCAGAAGCTCTGCAACATCCATATTCTTTAAATGCACCATAAGCGCCAGCATTTTCTTATACATGGCCTGAAATTCCTCTGAGGTAGCCAGGTGAATGGCCCGTCCCAGATTTCCTCTGGCAAATGCGGCATATACGTCTGCCTGCTGCTCCGGTACTTTTAATATCTCAATCAGATAATCTCTCACTACGGAATCCCTGAGAGGCTTCAGCTTCAGCTGTACACAGCGTGAGAGGATCGTCGGCAGAAATACATCCTGGTTCGTTGTAAGCAACAGAATAACTGCGTAGGACGGAGGCTCTTCTATCGTCTTTAAAAGGGCGTTCTGGGCCTGTACCGTCATTTTCTCTGCTTCATCTATAATATAAATCTTATAAAAGCTGCTGTAGGGACGGATCATGATCGTATCCTGAATCTGTTCCCTTATATCATCTACTCCGATGCTCCCCGGTTTCTCATGAGTAACATGAATTAAATCAGGATGATTATTCGTCAGAACCTGTTTGCATGCATGACATTTCATACAGGGTTCACTTTTGCCTTTTTCACACAGAAGCGACATGGCAAAAGCATGGGCCAAAGATTTTCTCCCCATACCGGCTTCTCCCGTCATAATATAAGCATGAGATACCTTTCCGGTATCAATCGCATTCTGGAGATGCTCCTTTATCCCCTCATGTCCTAATATGTCATGAAATCCTGGCATATTCATCCCTCCTTATTTCCTGTATCCCTAAAAGTATAACACAAGAACTCATCCGTGTATAGAATCATTCCCCTTTATTACACCTTCAATTTCCCTGACACATTCTTCCAGACAGCTGTTTACAAACTGCCGTTCAATTCCGTATGCCTTCAGATTCTCTTCTTTAAAATCTTCCTCATCCGCTAAAAATCTGCGGCACATTTCCGCATACTTTGGATTCTTCTGGACCCGCTCTCTTTCCAGAGCCCTGACCAGACGCAGACCGTCATCTACATAAATATAAACCGGAACAACGGCATCTCCGCCGAAGTACCGTCTTAAGTTGCCGTAGGATTCCAGAGTCCCGATCATCAGATAATTACAGGACTTCAGATCAAACTGGCCGTCATCCACGGTAAAATAAGTCCATGGGCCATATACAGTGGAATATGTCCTGGATTCGATTACCTTACCTGAACGTTCATATTCCCGCAGCTTTTCTTCTGATGTAAAATAATACTCTACGCCATTCTGTTCCCCGTCTCTTACCGGCCTTGTCGTATAAATAACAACCGTTTTTAATTCCGGCATATCCTTTAAAATCCTCTTATAAACGGTATCTTTTCCTGAGGCACTCTTTCCCATGACATAGAAAATTCTTCCCATTTTTAATTCCTCACCTGATCAGCCTTTTTTTATTACCTGGATGGTCTTTCCGCTTGTATCTCTCATTCCCTGCACAGGAAGTCCCATTTCCTGATAAGCCAGTATTGTATGGACAAGCGACGGAAGGAGCATCTCCCCCGGAGCCACAATCGGAATTCCCGGAGGATAGATAAAAACGAATTCCCCGGCGATTTTCCCTACACTGTTCTCGATCGGTATAAATTCTTTCGGACTCGTAACGCCTTCAAAAATTGTCATTTCCACTTCCGGCTTAGATGTTACTTTCATAGACCATTCCATGTTGCTTTCTTTCTCTGGATTTTCCTCCCTCCCGCACAGCTCTCTGTCAATTTCCAGCAAGGCGTTTACAAGGCGATCCAGGCCTTCCCTCGTATCGGCAACCGATGTAATGGCAACAATATAATTTGCAGAACACATCTCCATCTCCAAATGGTAATGGTCCCTCAGGATTCTGGAGAGCTCGGAACCATTGATGGATGTATCTTTTGTCACGACTACAAACTTAGACAAATCGATATCTTCAACTCCATATTCGCCAATCAGTTCTCTGCCTGCTAATTTCAATTTACTCAGCGAGGACAGCCTTTCTCTCATGCCTTCCAGAAACTGAGCAAAATTCTTCATTTCCTGCCTGCCCTCAAGATTCATATGATAGATGCAGTTTTCAATCCCTGCCATGAAGATATAAGATGGGCTGCTGCTTTGGAAAACGCGCAGGTACCGTTCAAGTTCCTCTTCTTTTATATATCCACGTTTCATATGGAGAATGGCTGTCTGTGTAAAACATGGAAGTGTCTTATGAATGCTCTGCACCACAATATCGGCCCCCAATTCCAACGCCGATTTAGGAAAGTCTTCTCCAAATGCAAAGTGAGCTCCATGAGCTTCATCCACAATTAATGGTATTTTTCTCTTATGAACTGCTTCTGCAATTCCCTCTATATCCGATACAATTCCGTCATAAGTGGGCGAAACGATAACAACTGCCTGAATATCCGGTTCTTCGTCCAGCAGCTTTTCCACATCGGATGCTAAAATTCCTCCCTGTATCCCCAATTCATCTATGACCTGTGGATACACATATTTTACCTGCAGATGATTTAAGAATACCCCATTGTACGCAGCCTTATGACAATTTCTGCTCATGAGAATTTTGCCGCCGCAGGCAGTTGCCGCAAATATTGCCGATAGGAGTCCGCAGCTGCTTCCATTAACAAGATAATATGTCTTATCCGAACCATAAACCTTAGAAGCCCACTCCATGGATTTCCGTAAAATTCCCCCTGGATTATGGAGATTATCAAATTCGTTAATTTCCGTAATATCAATGGAAAACGGCGTTCCGTATTCCTTTCCCAGCAATGAATTTCTTTTATGTCCAGGCATATGAAATGGATAAAAATCCGACTCTCCATATTCCTTTAACCTCACCAATAATCTGTCTTCCTGCTTCATGTCCCCTCTTTTGTCTCCTTTTTTCATTCTTTTCATTGTATCATAGTAAAAATACTTTAGTCAAATAAAGGGCTTATATTTAAGAAATTCTTTTATCTTTTTTATTTGTACATATTATAATAATAAATATACATTCATTTTTATACGGATAAGGAGATGCTTTTATGAGAACTGTTGAATTTAAAATGGAACGCCCCGGTCTTGTTACACCAGGGCAGACAGTTAGTATTATCGAACGGGAAGGAACCAGCAGCTATAGTTATATCATCGATCCTGCCGTTGCCATGTCCGGCTGTTTTCAGGCCAGAGACAGGATTCTGTCCAAGACCGGTATCGTAAGGGATATTCAGGAAAATTCCCGTGGTTTTTACGTAATTGTAGACTTCGATGAATGATGTGTTATCCACTTAATCGTATAAAACGAGAGGCTTTGTCCACATAATCTCTGCCTGATCTCCACTTACCCACTGACAGTCATACCAATAGCAATATATCTGATTTCCTTCTGCACCAACAAATTTCAGCATATCATTTCCAGTTGTCTGGTATCCTGCCCTTTGAGACTCATCCTCCAACACATGGATATCTCCATTAAGGGAAATGGATACCAGCCTGCCATAATAGCTGTGAAAGCTGTCCGGCATAATCTCAGCATAAATCTTTTTATTCTCATTGGAGTAATACATGTGCGTCAGATTGCCCTGAAACGTATCTGTAATCAGTTCCTGAGCAGAACCATCAGGCCTGATCCTGTATATGCGGCTGTAACGCCTGCTGTCAGGATCGCTCTCCTCAAACGCACTGTAATAAATCCAGTCTTCCGCCAGACAAAAACTGTCAATTCCAAATCCCTCTTTTACTAATACTCCAGTATCGCCATCAGACTGCCAGCACAACTCTTTTCTACCGTCTCCATCTTCGTCAGCGAGGCTGTAAATGATTCCGTCATACTGGCATTTTGCTTCTTTCACCGATACAATATAGCCGTTTTCAAGAGTATATTCCATGTCATTCATCTGGATGGAAGTAACCGTACTCTCCGGGTAGTTTCCTATTTCATTTGCAAGGTAAAATCCCTCTTCCTGCATATTCAGATGATAGCTGAATTTTCTTTTTCCATAATTAACGGAAGTATCCCTGCGTTCAATCATTCCGTCTTTTACATAGTAAATATAATCATCCTGAACCGTATAGTCTCTCACATTATCATCAATAGTCTCGTATTCTTCCGGGTCATTCTCATATACCCTTATAAGCTTGCCCCTGACTATTTCTGGTATATTCTCTTCCTTCAGTAAATAATATGTAAAACGATTAGATGTCTGAATCGCCTCATGATATCGTTCATTCTCTCTTTTTGACGACAGAATCTTTCCCTCTTCATTCAGAATAAATACCTGGTCTGCCAGGTGGACTGTTACTGTATAATTCTCTTCCGTAGCTTCCTCTGATTCATTTTCCCTCTGCGTTTCTTCCTTTAATATACGTTCCTGCCCTCTTTTATGAGCCGAAAATGGAACGGAACTTTTATGTTTCCAAAGCCCAAGTGATACGACGGCAACGACAGCAGCCGATAAAATTACAGAAATAAATATTTTAAAAAAAGAACGATCCCCACTCTCTGATTCCGGAAGTTCACCATCTGTCAACTCGTCTTTAGGCAGAATGCCTACCTGTTCCTCTATTTTTAAAAAAATAGTAGCAGCCTTCTCTTCCGAAAGTGTCCTGACTATTTCATACTCCAGCTCTTCCTGCTGATTTGTCTCCTCTCCATATCCAAGCCCATATAGAATTTCCTTCAGCCATTCAACAATATTTCCATCATGCGGTGCTTCCTTTATTTTGTTGTAAGCCGTCACATATACCATTTCCAACAGCTGTTCTGCCTGATCTTCTTCCTGTTCAGACTCCAATACTGCCTGATAAATTTCCTGATATGTCAGAATATATACGGTTTCAAATCCTTCAGGTAATCCCATTCTCGCCTGATTGACTGCCTGCTCCAGAATTTCTTCATTTTCCATATGTTTTGTTCTCCTTATGAACAATCATCCACATGATCTGCATCGTCTTCTTTCATCTTATCAAAATCTTACTTCCCTTGCAACTTTATTCCGCCTTAGTATACAAACCGATAAAGTAGGGCATGCTATGCCGCCCATAGAAATCCGGAAGGCTTTTTTGTTCCATAGGAAAATTCTCCGAACTATCCTATGGAACAAAAAAAGCGGAATCCTAAGATTCCGCGTCATAAACATGAGACATCGGGGATTCGAACCCCGGACAACTTGATTAAAAGTCAAGTGCTCTACCACCTGAGCTAATATCCCATACAACCTTTAAGCTGTAGTGCCCAAAGCCGGAATCGAACCAGCGACACGAGGATTTTCAGTCCTCTGCTCTACCAACTGAGCTATCTGGGCAAAAAATTGCGGGGGCAGGATTTGAACCTACGACCTTCGGGTTATGAGCCCGACGAGCTTCCAGACTGCTCCACCCCGCGCTATTAATTACTATTTAATTATATACAAGATTCTCTGAATTATCAAGAGTTTCTTGTGAGTGGGGGAAAGTGGATTCGAACCACTGAAAGCACAGCTAACAGATTTACAGTCTGCCCCCTTTGGCCACTCGGGAATTCCCCCATAATATTACATTTTATATGGTAACACTATACTCAATGTAAGCCGATGATCGGACTCGAACCGATAACCTGCTGATTACAAATCAGCTGCTCTGCCAATTGAGCCACATCGGCAAGTTCTGCCATCTGGTAACAACAAATTAATATATAACGAATGGGACCTACAGGGCTCGAACCTGTGACCCTCTGCTTGTAAGGCAGATGCTCTCCCAGCTGAGCTAAGATCCCACATTTATCAATATAAAATTGAAACGACCCGAATGGGACTCGAACCCACGACCTCCGCCGTGACAGGGCGGCGCTCTAACCAACTGAGCCATCGGGCCAAACCAAAGGTATATACCTTCAAAACCACATATTGAAATTATTCATCCGTTTCCTTTTCGTTTCCCTAACTCTCTTCCTTCACGCCTTCTGGTTAAGCCCTCGACCGATTAGTAACAGTCAGCTACATGCATTGCTGCACTTCCACCTCTGCCCTATCTACCTCGTCG
>NZ_QSDR01000053.1 GCF_003464085.1 Clostridium sp. AM58-1XD | reverse complement strand
GCCGGGCCAACATTCGGGACCGGGAATGCCGCCGCCACCGCCGGGATATCGTCCGGGATGCCGCCGCCACCGCCGGGATATCGTCCGGGACCGGGGATGCCGCCGCCACCGTCGGGACATCGTCCAGGACCGGGGATGATGAGGCAGCAGATACAGGAAACGCAGGCTGCCCCAGAATCTGATGTGATAGAGGTTGCTAAAGAGACGACTGAAAATGTTAATCCAGCAGTTATGACAGAACCGAGAGAGTGGGTTTCTCAGCCGTCTGAAGGTGAGATGCAGACGAAGGAACAGGTTCTGGAAGAAAAGATGACAAAGGCACAGCCATGGGAGCGTCAGGCATTGCCTCCTCAGCCCAGGGAAGAAGTCGCTCAGGAAGAACCAGAAGAAAACCAGATACATATGCCCCAGACTGGAGAAGAGGAATCAGGGCAAGAACAGCCGGATGATTCACAAACCATGACCGTGGATGATGAACAGGAGGTTCCGCTTCCGGAAGAGCCGAATGAAGAACCTGTGAATACGGACCGGAACGACGGTGAATTGGATTACGAAATTCTCTGGGACAGATTCAGCAGACAGTATCCTAAAATTCAGGCGTTTGATTATGATAACGGATGTGAAATTCTGAGCATTAAACCTCAGGATATCGGTCTGCTTCCAAGAGAAAACTGGGTATATGGAAATAACAGTTTTCTGCTTCACAGCTATTACAGTTATCACTATCTGATTCTTGTGCGCCTCCATAACCCTAATGGAAAGCCGAGATTCCTGCTGGGTGTGCCTGGACACTATTTCAGCAATGAAAAAAATATGGCGTCCATGTTCGGTTTCCCGCATTTCGTACTGTCAAAAAAGCAGCCGGTAGAAAACGGCCGCTTCGGATACTGGTATACGGATGTCAAGCTGGGTAATGACAGGTGAGAATGGATTAACGGATGGGATTAAAAAATGGAATGAAGATCATTAGATATCGACGCCTCGCAGCTGTACGCTGCTGACAAAGGGACGTACCAGATCTGCAAAAGAGAGAAGCTCTTCGGCAGAATAGCTTCCAAAACCTGGAGACAGCACCTGGTCGGATTCCACATAGTTTTGCAGAAAATAACGGGAAGCTCCCTGAAGCCAGCGGCCGATACTCGTGAAATCTTCATCGGCATGCAGCCCTTTTACTACGGTAGTGCGGAATTCGTACGGGACAGAACCGCTTTTCAGAAAAGAAATGCTTTCGTCGATCAGACGGATATCCAGGTTCTGAATTCCCGCAACCATGGAATAATTTTCAGGACTGGATTTAATGTCCATGGCAACGTAGTCGACCAGGTTCTGGCTGCAAAGCTGCTCTAAAACGCGTGGGCGGTATCCGTTTGTATCCAGCTTGATGGCAAGGCCAAGAGAGCGGATCTCGCGGATGAAATTCTCCAGACCTGACGAAAGTGTGGGTTCTCCGCCTGTAATGCATACGCCCTCCAGAATACCGGAACGTCTGGAAAGGACAGTTAATATTTCTTCAGGAGTAAAAAGGGCTTCTGCATCATTTCCCAGCAGTTCGCTGTTATGGCAGAACGGACAGCGGAAATTGCAGGAGCCCAGAAATATTGTAGCAGCTACATGACCGGGAAAATCGAGAAGAGTAGTTTTTTGAAAACCGCAAATTTTCATTTTATCATTTCCAATCATTTATTTATCGTATATACTTATGTAGTATATCATGGATAAAATCGTATGGAAAGAGGAATACAGATGGTATCAGAAGAGAAATACATGAGGGAAGCTGTCCGACAGGCGAAGAAAGCCGCCGCTTTGAATGAGGTGCCGATCGGCTGCGTCATCGTCCATGAAGGAAAGATTATCGGCAGAGGATATAACAGAAGGATGACGGACCACAGCGTACTGGCGCATGCAGAGATTATAGCGATCAGAAAAGCGTGTAAAAAAATAGGAGACTGGCGTCTGGAAGATTGTACGATTTATATAACTCTGGAACCATGTCCCATGTGTGCGGGCGCGATTGTACAGGCCCGGATACCAAAAGCAGTTATCGCCTGTATGAACCCAAAGGCAGGCTGTGCCGGTTCGGTTATGGACCTGCTTCATGAAGACGGTTTTAACCATCAGGTAGAGACGGAGGTCGGTTTAATGGGGGAGGAATGCTCCAACATGCTGAAGGACTTTTTCAGGTCTTTGAGAAAGAAGGACAAAAAGTCTACCTAACGTTTTTCGGGTATATGGGCCAGGATAAATGATGTATTTAAGATTGTATAATTAATTATAAAGAAATAGATGATTTTATGGGCTGTACAAAGAAGTCGGCACGACTCCGCTACCGCGGCTACCGCAAACCGGGCCACTGCAATGCTTAACAATTCTGACCTCGCCAGGCAGCTCAGGACGGGCGCCTTGAAAAACAGTTTCCTCAGCAACTGGTTTGGCATCGTTGCGTCCTGGCAGCCGGGATGTATCGTTACTGTTCACTCCGTTCCCAGTAACGCGCTACGCGATGCACAGAAACGGCAAAAAACGTCGTTTCACGCCGCAGACCTGGGGTTTTCTGTGACTTCCGCCACGCTCCACTCACAAAAAACACCTCGCGGGTTATTACCTGTGAACAGTAACGATGTATCACCTGCAGCAGGAATAAAGAAACTGCCGCCTTGACAAATTTGGACGGAAACGGTATACTTAACTGGTTATTACGGTTCTGCAGCCAGCGTCTGTAGCTGTAATGATACCCATTAAAGATGTCATAAAGTTTCCGTGCAGCCGGGGAGATAGCGGTGCCCTGTACCTGCAATCCGCTCCAGCAGGGGTGATGTCCCGCCTCGGGCATGTTATTGTGGAGCTGCCTTTTGTAAGTGGCGTTGAAGTCTGGGTCTTGCGCAACAGAAATTCATGAACCGTGTCAGGGCAGGAATGCAGCAGCACTAAGTGAAACCTTTTGTGTGCCGTAAGGTCGCCTGGGCCGAGTTAACTGCAGGAGTAACGTCTGTGATAAGTGTACAAAGCGGGACGCACGGATTTAAAATAGTTATGCGCATGAAACGCGCAGAAATATTTGCAGAGGCTTGACCGATTGGTCGAGGCGGTTCCCATTTGTTTTCGATCGGGGAACGAGTGCAATAAAAAATCAGGCCATGTATATTCATGAGGACTGTCTGGAACGACAGATTTCATGAATATACATGGCCTTTTTGTGATTTTTACTTTGCTGCCTGTTCCAGACAGTGATTCAAACCGTTTAGGAATCCACTGATGTTAATGCTGACAGAGGCAATTGTGTCGGTGGCATATCCGGAAGAATCTGCGAGGGAAACGGTTCCTGATGGGAAATAACGTAGTCGGAAACGGCTTCCGCCTGCTTATACCATGGCGCTCCTGTTTCCGACATCACATATTTCCCTTCCATGGAAAGTTTGCTTTTTGTCTCGCCCTCTTTATCTGTGTTGTCCCAGCTGCATTCGGTAACGGCGCCGTTTTCAATTGTAACTGATACAATGTCTTTAAAGCCGGAGTCGTCGAACTCATCAGCAGTATACGTGTAAGTTCCGTCCTTAAGATTCATTTCGCCGATGGAAATTCCCTCATTGGAGTCTTCGGGGAGGCTTTCACCTCTGGCGAGTGCAAGGGCCTGTTCCGTGGCCTCTTTTATGGCATTGCTGGTGTAAGTAGCTCCTGCAACACCATCGACGACGACGGTCTGCTGTTTTAAAATTCGGGAAGGCATGGAAGATACTGCCTGCCCGCCGATTGACGGCGTTTCATCAGGACCGGTAGCCGACAGCTTTTCGATATCCTTGTCCGTTACAGTTAATGTTACGGTTACGGGACCTCCGTATCCTCTGGCCGTTCCTGTGTATGTCCCTGCTGTATAAATAGATTCCGTGCCTTTAACACGTCCTATTTTGCTGAGAGAACGATATAACGGTCCGGAAATGAAGACCAGTAATAAGGCCAGAACGGCCATAATGGCCAGCCCGATGTAATTTTTTGTTCTTTCACTCATATTCGATTTGCCCATAGAGTCAGCTCCTTTGTTGTAGTATGATATATGATGGATGAACCAGTCAGCGTTTCCCCGTTGCAGTTATGATGGGATATGGTATAATGACCGCAAAGCAGGTACAGATAATGACTGCCAAACAGACGTGATATCTGTCCACATCGGCTTTGTGCGGGTATTAAAAAAATTATGGAACATAATAAAAATGAAATTTAACGTATTAAGGAAGAGTAAATGATGGAAAATAAAATAAAAAAACAGGATATAATCTTAATTGTCGTTCTTCTTGCAGCAGCCGCCATATTTGCCGTATTACGTCTGCAGGCGTCAGGCAGACCGGCTAAACTGGCTGAAATTCTGGTAGAAGGACAGGTCGTGGAGACGATCAGCCTTGAAGAAGAAACGGAAGTCCTGATCAGCGGATATCAGGGCGGCACTAATCACATCATGGTAAAGGATGGAAAAATATGGTGCGATGAAGCGTCGTGTCCGGATAAGGTTTGCGTTCATACAGGAAAAATCAGCCTGAGCACGGAGACGATAGCATGTCTTCCCAATAAGATGATTATCAGGATAAAAGGCGATTAGCAGGGCCGTGTTTACCATTCGCTAATAGTGTTGCCATTCCGGCATATTTTATCATAACAGAAACGGATTTTAAAGAATAAAGTAAGAAATTTTTTCTTGCCCCTGTATCTCCTTTGTATTATAATTACAAAATGGGTGTACTGTAACTTCAGGTACCAAAATAAAGAAAGGGTGTGTTTTGGATGAAAAGGATTGGAATGTTAACCAGCGGCGGTGACTGCCAAAGTCTGAACGCGACCATGAGAGGCGTAGCCAAAGCCCTCTATAACATGTATGATGATGTAGAAATAATAGGATTCGAGGATGGTTATAAGGGATTGATATATGCAGATTATCATATTATGAAACCATCAGATTTTTCAGGAATTTTAACGCGGGGAGGAACCATTCTCGGCACGTCCCGCCAGCCATTCAAGCTCATGCGTATTCCGGATGAAAACGGCCTGGATAAAGTGGAGGCCATGAAACACACCTACAAGAAATTAAAACTGGAATGCCTCGTCGTGCTTGGAGGGAACGGAAGCCAGAAGACGGCAAACCTGCTGAGAGAAGAGGGGCTTAATATCGTTTCTCTGCCAAAAACGATCGATAATGATCTCTGGGGAACAGATATTACCTTTGGATTCCAGAGCGCGGTAAACGTAGCTACAAATGCGATTGACTGTATTCATACGACGGCAGCATCTCATGGCAGAGTGTTTATTGTGGAAGTTATGGGACATAAAGTCGGGTGGCTCACTCTTCATGCTGGAATAGCCGGCGGAGCTGATATTATTCTGCTTCCGGAGATTCCATATGATGTGGATATCGTGGCAAACGCGATTAAGACGAGAGCCAAGAACGGAAAACGTTTTTCCATTATTGCGGTCGCAGAAGGCGCTATTTCCAAGGAGGACGCAAAGCTTAGCAAGAAAGAGCTGAAAGATAAAAAGAAAAACGGAGTTGTATATCCTTCGGTCGCATATGAGATCGGAGCACAGATTTCAGAAAAGACGGGACAGGAAGTGCGCGTTACGGTTCCGGGCCATATGCAGAGGGGCGGAGAACCGTGTCCGTATGACAGAGTTTTGTCCACACGCCTTGGTGCAGCGGCAGCGCAGCTGATTAAAAGAGGTGAATATGGCTTTATGGTGGCGGTAAAGAATGATGATATTACTACAGTACCGCTGGAAGAAGTGGCGGGTAAGCTGAAAACCGTTGACCCGAACTGTACCATGATTCAAGATGCGAAGGGAATGGGAATCAGCTTCGGTGATGAATAATTGCTGAAATATGGGTTTAAAGGAGTTTTAACATGTCATATACGGCGTTGTACCGGAAGTGGCGGCCTGTTACATTTGAAGATGTTAAAGGACAGGACCACATTGTGCAGACATTAAAAAATCAAATAACATCGCAGCGTATCGGACATGCATATCTGTTCTGCGGCACAAGGGGAACAGGTAAGACGAGTATTGCAAAAATATTTGCCAGGGCGGTGAACTGTGAAAATCCTGATCATGGAAGTCCGTGTAATGAGTGCCCGACGTGTCAGAGCATAATAAGCGGGGCCTCTTTAAACGTCGTAGAAATCGATGCGGCCTCCAACAACGGTGTGGAAAATATCCGTGAGATCAGAGAGCAGGTGCAGTATCCGCCGACAGAAGGGCGATACCGCGTCTATATTATCGACGAGGTCCATATGCTTTCTACAGGCGCATTTAATGCGCTGCTGAAGACATTAGAGGAACCGCCGTCTTATGTGATATTTATTCTGGCTACGACAGAAGTGCACAAGATTCCGATAACGGTGCTCTCCCGATGCCAGAGATATGATTTCAAAAGAATTACTTTGCCGACACTGGCAGCCCGATTGAAAGAGCTGACAGATGCGGAGCAGATTGAAGTAGAGGAGAAAGCTCTGACCTATATAGCCAGAGCGGCTGACGGGTCGATGAGAGATGCCTTGAGCCTTCTGGACCAGTGCGTAGCGTTCCACTATGGTAAGCTCTTACCTACGACAATGTGCTGGAAGTACTGGGGGCCGTGGATACCACGGTCTTCAGCAATTTATTCCGGGCAATTACTTCAGGGGACACAAAATCCTGCATTTATTACCTGGAAGAAATGGTCGTTCAGGGTAGAGAGCTGGGCCAATTTGTCAGTGACTTTATCTGGTATATGAGAAATCTGCTTTTGATTATGACGACGGACGATGCGGAAAATATGCTTGATATGTCAGAAGATAACATAAAGCTTCTGAAGGAAGAGGCCGGACTGACCAGGACGGAGACGCTTATGCGATATATACGGGTGTTTTCAGACCTCTCCAATCAGATCAGGTACGCGTCTCAGAAGAGGGTACTTGTAGAGCTGGCATTTATCAGGCTGACAAAGCCGCAGATGGAAGAAAATCTGGACTCAGTCGTTCAGAGGCTGAATGAGATAGAAGAACGGCTGGAAGAGGGAAGGTTTACGGTGCCCGCAGCAGCAGGCCAGCCTGTAAGCCGTGCAGATCCCGCCGGTTCAGGAGAGGAGACCATGCATGCAGCTGATCCGCCGAAACAGGTTACCCTGCCTAAGACACAGCTGGATGACCTGAATCTGATCCGAAACGACTGGGGCAAGATCATACGGGAAATCGGCGGCTCAATTAAGTCCAGCTTCCGCAATACAGTAGTGGAACCAGGCGGAGCAGACTGCCTATGTGTTGTGTTTTCTGCGTCGGAGAGTTATGATATCGGCAGCAGGCCGACGGCGTTGGGAGAAATTGAACGCTTTGTGGAACAGAAGTTTGGGAAAACTATTTCATTTAAGGCCAGACTGGCGGGAAGCGGAGAGCGTTTTGATACGATTTACGTAAGTGAAGAGGAACTGAAAGCAAATATCCACATGGATATTACTATAGAAGATTAAAAGAAGATTAAAATCAGGAGGTTATCACCATGGCAAAACGTGGCGGTTTTCCAGGCGGAATGCCTGGCAATATGACAAATTTAATGAAACAGGCTCAAAAGATGCAGAAGCAGATGGAGGAGACAACAAAAGAGCTTGAGACAAAGGAATATACGGCGACTGCCGGCGGCGGCGCTGTTGCGGTGACTATTTCCGGTAAGAAAGAGATTGTATCCGTTAAACTTTCGGAAGAAGTTGTGGATCCGGATGATATTGAGATGCTGGAAGACCTGATCGTAGCAGCAACGAATGAGGCACTGCGTCAGGTGGAAGAGGCTTCGGGAGCGGCTATGTCCAAACTGACAGGCGGTCTCGGCGGATTGGGCGGAGGATTCCCGTTCTAATATGGATTACTACAGCAGTCAGATCACAAAATTAATCGAAGAGCTGTCCAAGCTTCCGGGAGTAGGCAGCAAATCAGCACAGAGACTGGCGTTTCACATTATTAATATGCCGCAGGAACAGGTAGAAAGACTTGCGGGAGCGATTACAGATGCCAAGAATAATGTCAGGTACTGTAAAGAATGCTTTACGCTGACGGACAGAGAACTTTGCCCAATCTGCAGCAGTGATAAGCGCGACCACAGAGTAATTATGGTCGTAGAGAACACCAGAGACCTGGCGGCCTACGAAAAAACGGGAAAATATGACGGAGTTTATCATGTCCTTCACGGCGCGATTTCTCCAATGCTGGGAATAGGCCCCAATGACATTCGGCTGAAGGAGCTTATGCAGCGGCTTCAGGGAGATATTAATGAAGTCATTATAGCTACAAATTCCAGCCTGGAGGGAGAAACAACAGCTATGTATATCAGCAAGCTGATTAAGCCGACAGGAATAAAAGTTTCAAGAATTGCCAGTGGCGTGCCGGTAGGCGGCGATCTGGAATACATAGATGAGGTAACTCTTCTCCGTGCCCTGGAAGGCCGGGTGGAACTGTAATTTCGAATAGATAAGTGTTAGGAGATGCAAAAATGGATAAATACGAGTTTAATATTAAGATTGAACAAATCAAGAAACTTGTAAGTAAGGGCGATTATGAAACAGCGATGAAAATTGCTGATACCATCGACTGGAGAAGGGTCCGTAATGCGAACCTGCTTTCCATGATTGCCCAGGTATATGAAAAAAATGAAGAATATTCGGAAGCAAAGGATATCCTTCTTCTGGCGTTTGAACGCGCACCGATCGGAAAGCGTCTGCTCTATAAGCTTGCAGAACTTGCCATAAAAGAGAATAACATTGAAGAGGCAGAAGCATATTACCGGGAGTTCTGTGACCTGGCGCCTGAGGATTCCAGACAGCATCTTCTGCGTTATTTAATTCTGAAAGAAAAGGGAGCGCCTGCAGAACAGCTGATCCATTCCCTGGAACAGTATACAGCCCAGGAGTTAGATGAAAAATGGATGTATGAACTGGCAACTCTTTACAATGAAGCCGGATATGGCGATGAATGCGTAAAAACATGCGACAGAATTATGCTGATGTTCGGTATCGGAAAATACGTAGATAAGGCTATGAACCTGAAGACTCAATATCAGCCGCTTACTTCGTATCAGATGGATTTGGTGGAGAACCGGGATAAGTATGAAGCGAAACTGCGCGCTGTTGAAAATGGAGACGGTATGTCGGAAGAATATGAAGACAGCCAGCCGGACGATTCTGATATGACTGCTGATCAGGAAGAATATTACGAAGACGGCAGGGAAAGATATGAACAAGCATATGAACCGGAAGAAGAAACTGAACCGGAACCGCAGCCTGTAACCAGTGTATGGGATGAACCGGAACCGCAGACTCAGATCAGAGAAGAGGAGGAAGACGATCAGAATGAAGCTGCGCCTTCCATTGATAAGGTTCTAGCGGCAAGAATGAGAGAGGCAGAGGAAGAAGAGAGGCTGGCAAGATCAATGGCCAGCATGCCGAGCGGAGATTATGAAGACGAGGAAGACCCGGCAGGTCAGACGAGAATCCTTACGGATATTAAGAATGTCATCCCAATGCCTGAGCGAAAATGGGCGGATGATACTGCAGATGAGGCAGCTCAGGCAGCTATGGAATCAGCAGTAACATCAGAGGAAGAGCCGGAAAACGGTGGTGACGACGATATTATTATTGAAGATCTGTGGGACGATGAAGAGGAAGAAAAAACAGCAAATCATCTTATGATAGAGGCCAAAACTCCGGAAAAAGGACTTGAGATGGCATTAGATGCCCTGAAAAAGATCCATAAGGAGATGGGAACAAAGCAGATTATTGCTAAAATCACAGGATCAAGGCTGAATAAAAAGGGTATTTTTGCTGTTGCTGATAAAATCACAGGCAAAGACCTCGTAATCGAGGAAGCGGGTGATTTAAGCCAGAACGTCCTTGATGAGTTGAATGAATTTATGGAAAAAGATGAAACTGGTGTAATTGTTGTCTTAATAGACAATCCGCGCCAGTTAGAAGAACTCCATTTAAAGAATCCAAAGCTTGCACAGAAATTCGAGTGTATCGGATCACGTGATGAGGTCCCGGAAAGCAGAGAAGAAGATCTGACTGAAGTGGAAGAAGCAGTGAGACGTCAGGCAGAAAAAGAAGAGAAAATGGCACAGGCGGCTGTAGTAAGGCCGGCAGAGCCAGAAAAGTCGATGAAAGCCCAGCAGTCAGAACAGTTGGAAAAAACGGGAAAGAGAAAGCATGCCGCACCAGAGCCGGAAGAGGATTACGACGACGAGTACGATGATGAAGAGTACGACGATGGGGAATATGATGACGGAGAATATGATGGTGATGGAGAATATGACGATGAAGAATATTCCGATGAGGAGTATGATGATTCTGAAGAATATGAAGAAGAAGCATACGACGGCAGCCGATCATCAGAGTCAGATGAAAAGGAAATGGATATCGATGAGTTTGCTGAATATGCCTGTAAGTATGCAGGGGATATTGACTGCAGCATAACTGGAAAAAGTATGCTGGCACTCTATGAGCGCATTGAAATTATGGAAGAAGAGGGAATACCTCTTACCAGAAAAAATGCCGAGGAATTGATTGAGGAGGCAGCAGACAAGGCAGAAAAACCATCACTTGGAAAGTTGATTACGGGTGTATTTTCACCAAAATACAATAAGGACGGACTGCTTATTTTGAAGGAGGAGCATTTTATCTAATATGGCGGAAATTAAATTAATTGCTTTGGATTTGGATGGGACGCTTTTAAACGATGATAAAAAGCTGACAGCTGAAAATGAGCAGGTGCTGAAGGAATGTATTGCCCGTGGGATTTATATTGTTCCTGCTACAGGGCGCACGGTTAATGGAATCCCAGATGTCGTAAAAGATATTCCGGGAGTACGGTATGCTATTACAATCAATGGCGGAAAAGTTGTCGATATGGAAGACAACAAAATCATAAGCTCCTGTCTCCTTACAAAAGAGCATACACTTGAGGTTATGGAGACAGCGGAAAAGTATCCTGTTATGTATGATGCATATATAGAAGGAAGAGGCGTTTCAGAGGAGCGCTTTCTGAATCATATGGACGACTATGGAATAACTCCCGGCATACAAGATCTGATGTACAAAACAAGGGATGCATATCCCAGCATTATTGATCACGTCAAGTCTTACGACGGTCCTATTGAGAAAATGAATATATTTTTCAGGGATTCTGCAACCAGAAGCCATGTGAGGGAAATCCTGTCACGCAACAGCCACATCCTGGTAAGCTCATCCATGCCGAATAATCTGGAAATTAATGCGGCCGGTGCTACAAAGGGAGATGGAATTTTGAGGCTGGCTGAATATCTTGGCATACCCCGGGAACAGACGATGGCTTTTGGAGACGGCGAAAATGATATTTCCATGATAGAAAAAGCCGGTATTGGTGTTGTAATGGAAAATGGAGCGCCGTTTTTGAAGGATATGGCCGATTATATAACCATAAGCAATGAAAACAGCGGGGTTGCTGCGGCAATCAGGACGCTTGTATTAGGACAGTGATAATATGGAAATGATGATGGAGCACTGGCTGTCTGTTGGAACAGCTGTATTTTTAATAGCGATGATGCTTTATGGACACTACCGCGGCTTTATCAGACAGGTAGTGTCTGTAGCTGCGCTTGTAGCTGCGATTATAGTTGCCAATCTGCTGATGCCTCAGGTAAAGACCTTTTTGAAGCAGGATACCGCAGCTCATAAAGTAATACAGAATATACTCGTTTCAGCTGTTGTACCGGACGAAGATCAGAACGAGGAGACAGGCGAAAAAGAACCGTCTGCTCAACGCTCTTATATTGAGGGCCTGGAGCTGCCGGAAGGGATAAAAAAGGAGCTGCTTGCCAATAATAACAGCGAAGTGTATGAATTACTGGGTGTCGATCGTTTTGCAGATTACATCGGTGCGTATTTAAGCAATACAATTTTAAACGGTATTGCATATATTATTGTGTTTTTTATCGTATTTTTGGCGATTCATCTTGTCATGCGATGGCTGGACCTGATTGCAAAACTTCCTATACTATCGGGATTAAATCAAATAGCAGGAGCCGGCATTGGTCTGGCACAGGGGCTGCTACTTATCTGGATCGCTTGTCTGGTGCTCACAGTATTTGCGGGAACGCCTGGAGGAATGGCACTGATACAGCAGATCGAAAAAAGCACATGGCTTTCGTTCCTTTATAATCACAATTTCCTTATTCATATCGCTATGGGAATTCTTCATGGAACCATATAATTGCATATATTGATTGACCAATTTGAAAAAGTCTTTGAAAAAGAATACAATTCTTTTTCGAAAAGACTTTTTTTATTTACCACTAAATATAGAATAAATCTATAATTTGTGGCATATATAGTGGTGAATTTTGGAAGAAAAAAATTGTTTAAAAAAAAGCCACAAATTCCCTTGACAATATTAAAAGGGCGTGGTATATTATGATTCACCGGCGCGGGAAAGCGGCGGACACAAAGAAATCAGAAGAAAGATTAAATTGTGTTATAAAATTCTTCAAAAAAGAATTTGAAAAAAGTTTCAAAAAGTTGTTGACAAGGCCGAGTGGTTATGATAAGATATAACGCGTCGCTGAAAAAAACAGCCGACAGAAACAGACAAAAGAACCTTGAAAATTGAAGATTAAACAGTATGTAAAACCCTGAAAAATTCTTA
>NZ_QSDR01000052.1 GCF_003464085.1 Clostridium sp. AM58-1XD | reverse complement strand
CGGGCTCCGGGGCGGGTTCCGGCTCGTTGGTAGGCTCCGGCGGCGCAGGTGTTGGCTCCGGTTCCTGCTCCAACGTCTCGGATTCCTTCTCACTTTGCGCGAGGGAGAGCAAATCCTTTTCCGTCACAGCGTCAAGGAAATAGACGTTTTCGCTTGTGCGCTGTTTGTCAATGACAAGAAAGAAAACGTGCTCGTCCGGGGTCTGAATGGTATAAAATTCCTTGCCGTCCTCGTCGGTGGCGTTGTCAACCACTGTGCCGGTTCCCTCCGGGGTGAAGGGCTTCGCGGTGGTGGTTTCCTCCTGTGCGGGCGGGTCCTCCGTGGGCTCGGTACTCTGCGCGTAGGCCGGAAGGGTAAAGACAGGGAGGCAGAGAAAAACGGCGGTCAGCGCCGCCATACAGGATTTAGTTTTCATCATCAGTCGGTTCCTCCTTTCTTTCGCCGGACTTCGGGCCAACTTGGCCCGAAGCGGCAGGGGCCTTTTTCTGCTCCTTCAGGAAGTCGGCCAGCGCGGCGGGCGTCAGGTTGAGAGAACGCACCAGCTCCACAATCTCCGTGTTTTCCAGTTCGGTTTTCTGGCGTTCCAGCTCCCGGAGCCGGGACTGCTGTTCGCTGATTTTCGCCTTGACCTTCTCAATCTCGGCGCATACCTTGTCAATTTTACTGCTCATGCAAAACCTCCTTTTTCAGTTGAGCCGCCCGAAGGCGTAAAAATGTTCCTGCCAGTAGGACGTGTTGATACTGGCATATTTGATGGGGTCGCCACAGTGAATCATCATATTGTCGCCCACATAAATGCCGACGTGGGAGACAGGCCCGGCGCTGTCATAGGTGCGGGTAAAGAAAATCAGATCTCCGGGCCGGGCTTCGTTCTTTGGAATAATGGCGCATTGGTTGTAAATCCCGGTTGCCGTGGTGCGGGGCAGGTTGTAAACGCCGGAATGGGTGTATACCCAGCACACAAAGCCCGAACAGTCAAAACTTGTGCTCGGGGAACTCCCGCCCCATACATAGGGATAGCCCAGATACTTTTCCGCCTCGGCAATCAGGGCGGCAAAATCCGGGTCGGTCAGGGCCTCCCCCGGTATCTCGTAAGAGGGGCCGGGGTCGGTATCGCCGCCCGTGTAGATGTTATCCCACAGATAGGGCTTGTTGCCCTTCGTCCACATGGTAGCCGAATAGAGCTCCTTTTGGTCGGCGGTCAGCCGCTCGTTGATAACCACGGGCAGGGTACGGTTTTTCAGTGTGACGGTGAGAATGTACCACTCATATTCGTGCTCGTCTCCGTCCTCGTCAGTGTAGGTGCGTATTTCCACTGTCTCGGTCAGGGTCAGCTTATACTGCGCGTCAAACACGGCTTGAAGCTCCCCCTGTACCTCGGCGCGGGTGTAGGATTGGAATTTTGCTGTCAGGTAGGAGGCCAGCTCATAGGGGTTGTGGCCCAGTTCGTCCACATGATAGCGGTACTCGTCATAGCCGGGGTGGGTGCTCTCGATATTGGCAATTTCGTCCGCCATCGCCCGCTCTAATGCCGTGTAGTCCTCGTCAGCCCCTAACAGGTCGCTGTCCTCGGAACCGTAGGAAGTGCCTAAAACAGCGTTCATGGCCCCGCCCCCAATCATGCCGGGAAGAAGATAAAGCGCCCATCAGCAGCATGACCACCAGAAGGACGGCAAGCACAATCAGGACGCCGACCGGGTGGCGTTTCACAAAGAGGGCCACACGCCGGGCCAGCCTTTCCGTGGTAACGGCGGTTTTCTCCGCCGCCTTTGCGCCCTGCTTCGCCGCCTCCCGCGCCCGCTTGGCATACTCCCGTTTGAGTTTCCACTTCTGCGAAAAGCGGGACAGGGGATTGCTGTATAGCTCCGGGTGCTCCTGCGCGGCGGTGTGAAACGCATAGTCCGCACTGGCTCGGATTTCTTTTTTCTCCCACTTCACCACGCTTCGGGCGTGGCGGATACGCCACCGCCTTTTGGCAAACTGGGACACCTTGTGGATACCTGTCTCGGCCACAAGCTCGGATTTGTGGGCTCCTTCCACGCCCACATTTTCATGCTCCACCTCATGTATTTTGTTATGAGCGTAAATCCATGCCCCGGCGCGGGCGCTTCGGGCCAGCTTGCGGGGAATACCGGGCTCTTTAGGTGGTTTCTGTGCGTCCAGCTTGGCGTGGGCTTTGCCGAGCTTATCCCCGGTTTTTTCAGCCCGCTCCTTTGCCTTCTCTGTCTTTTTTCCTTCCCGTGTCTGCGGCCCTTCGCTGTCTGTTTTGCCGGGGGCTGTTCCTCCCCGGGGCTCCCCGGCGCTGTCTCCGGTTGGCTCCCCTTCACGGCGGAGCCGTTCCGAAGGCCGGGGCCGCTCTTTATCCTGCCGGAATTTCTTCTGCCCCTGTTTCGGGCCAACTTGGCCCGAGGTGGTTTCTTCCCCTGTCCGGCCTGTGCTGTTGCCCGGTTCCCCCTCGTCCTCAAACCGCAGGCGGGAGGAATGCCCCGCCGCCTCCGGCTCCGGGCCGGGCGGGGCCTGTTTCCTTCTGGCGGACTTCGGGCCATGTTGGCCCGAAGTGTCCAGCCTCTTTCCGGGCGTCCGGTCTATCCATTTTGCGATAAAATCAACCTCCTTTCCCTGAAAATGAAATATGCCAGTCAATATCTCTGGACATTGAACTGGCATACCTCTTTGTTAAATTGGGGCTGTGGAATTGGAATGTAAGTGCCGGGGGCGCTCCGCATGGAATAGAACAGGTCTTTATCCTTTGGATAGGCCAGACCTTGATACTCCGGGTAGCTCTGTAAAATCCTCCGCCCACGTTTGGTAAGCGGGTACAGGTAGCGGAACATACGGCCATTGATCTTCTCAATCCCCTTGTACTGGCAGTAGCCAAAAGTCAGCCAGTAGCGTTTTGCCACGCCGTCAAAGGCCGCGTTTTCTTCCAGCAGGAGCCGGGCACTTCGCGGGTGGATTTTCTCCCCGGTCAGGCTGTCCCGGTAAACGCTTGTGGTAAAACTGCCGACATACTGGAAATTGCTGGCCTGATACACATAGCCGCATTTTCCCATGATACCGTCCGCCAGAGTGTAAAGATACAGATAACGTGTGTTGGCTTTCAGCCATTTCACCATCTGGGAAATGACAAGACTTCCGAAGCATTGGGTGTCGTTGAAGTCCGGCAGGAAACACATCTTCCCAATCTCGATATAGTCCGTTGTCCGCAGTACATGGCAGGGAAACAGCTTGCGGATTGTCTGCAAGGGCTGCGTACCCCATCCCAATACTACCACGCCGGATAACTGTCCATCCCTGAAAAAGCCTAAATAAAACCGATTCAGCCGTGGCATGATCTTTGAATAATGGTACTGATGGATAAAGTTGACGGCCTGTTCTTTTGATATTTCCTGTACCGCCGGAGTGAGCTTCGGGCCAACTTGGCCCGAAGTATCCCGGTCATACGCCTGCCGCTTCATCTTTCAAATCCTCCGGGCGGGTGGTTAAGAGCCGGTAAATCTCGGTATTCTGTGGGAACCTGTCGGAGAATGGGATAATCACATTTCCGAAGAATAAGAGCCCTTCGCCGCTGTTGCTGTTGGTGACAAAGGATAACTGGGTGGGGCTGATCCCTAACTGCTTCGCCAAAATCTGTCGGTCACCTTGGGCCTGCGAGAGCATAACGAGAAAGTCGCTGTTTTCAAAGATGTTCTCGATTTCCCGGCTTGCCAAAAGGTCTTTGACGTTCTGTGTAAGCGCCGAGGGAACGCAGAATTTCTTCCGCAGCATTTTCCAGACGGTCACGCAGTAGGAGGCCGTGAGCTCGTCCTTCAAGAGCAGATGGAACTCGTCAAAATAGCACCATGTAGCGGTTCCCTGTGCAAAGTTGGCCGATACCTGCGAATTGACTAAATCCTGCATAATCAGCATGGCGATTGTCCGCAGGCCCGCCCCGAGCTTCTTTAGGTCGAGGCAGACAAGGCGGCTTGACAGGTCAACATCGGTTTCATGGTTGAATACATTGAGGGAGCCCGACACATAGATTTCCAGCGAGGTTGCCAGCCGCGCCGCCTCCGGCTCCGTCTGTTTGCACAGGAGCATATACAGGTCTTGGAGTATCGGCATTTTGGCCGCGCCGGGGTCTTGCAGATAGTCCCGGTACATAAGCCGCACACAGCGGTCAATGACTGTCCGCTCCACGGGTTGAAGGCCATCCTTGCCGCCCACAATCAGCTCCATCAGCGAGAGAATGAAGTCCGCTTTCAGCGCCATTGGGTTTTCTTCGCCATTGTCTAAATCGGCAATCAGGCTCATAGGGTTGATGTGGTGCGGGCTGTTGGGTGCAATCTCCACCACCTGCCCGCCGAGCCGCCGAACCAACGGCGAGTATTCCCCCATCGGGTCTACAATCAGGATTTTGTCATTGGTCGCAAGGAACACATTCACAAGCTCCCGCTTGGCGGCAAAGGATTTTCCACTTCCCGGCACGCCGAGGAAAAGCCCGTTGGGGTTTTTTAATTTCTTTCGGTTTGCCATGATGATGTTATGGGAAAGTGCGTTCAGGCCGTAATAGATGGCCTCCCCGTCCATACGGAGCTCTTGGGTCAGAAATGGAATAAAAATCGCGGTGCTGCTCGTTGTCAGTCCTCGCTGGATCTCCACGGCGTTACAGCCGAGGGGGAGGGAGGACAAAAAGCCCTGCTCCTGCTGGAAGTCCAGACGCCGGATTGTGCAGTTGTATTTCTGCGCGATACCCGAAACCGTGAAAATCTCGTTTTCAAGCTGTTCCCGCGTGGGGGCCATGTTGACAATCAGGAAGGTTAGAAGAAACATTCTCTCGTTGCGGCTCTGCAAATCCTCCAGCAAGGTCTTTGCGTCCTTGCTGAACGTCACGAGGTCGGGCGGGAGAATGTCCATATCGTAGCCCGATCGGACGGCCTTTTTCTGTTCCTCCATCTTCATTTTGTCAATGTCCGAGAGTTTGCCTTTAATCGTTTTGATGGCCTTTGACTGGTCTACCGTCTGAATGTGCATGGTGACGGTCATTTCCGTGTCCAGTTCCAGAAGCTCCGCAAGTAGTTTGTCCGAGAGCTCCGAGGCGGTTATCTGCAAATAAGAAGCCGCGCCCCATGTTGCCCCCACCTTGAAGAACCGGCCCCGGCGGAAGTCAAAGCTGGTCGGGGCGATGAAGTCTTTTGTCGTCATGCCTGTCTGCGGTATCTGCTCCCATGTGAATGTGAAGGACTCCCGGCCTCCGGGGTGGAGCTGGCCGTGAAGGATTTCCAGACGCTCCCGCCCGGGGAGGGGCCGCGACTGGACGCCTAACTGTTTGAAATTCCCCATAATGTCGGCCTCAATCCGTTCCAGCCGGGGCCGCGCCCCCTTCACGCTGTCCGCCGGGACGCCGAAGGTTATCAGCTTCGTGCGGACAATGCCGTTGTTGCTTTTGGCAATCTGGTTTTCCAGCATTTCCACATACTCGGCCCGGATACTGTCAAACTCGTCATGCCTCGGGGCGATATTCACGGTGTACTTGCTTTCAGGCCGGGAACGGTGGTTGATGAAGGAGAGCTGGAAAGGCAGGGCGCTGTCAAAGTAGTTCAGGAAGGAGCTCCACCCGTCAAAGATGGCCGACTGATCTTCGGCCTGCGCGAGCTGGTAGTTGATGTCCTCAAACTCCACCGTCTTTGTGTAAACGCCGTTGTTTAAGCGGCACACGCCATCCCGGAACATTTCCCGGAATGGGATTGTCTGCTGTGCGGTCTGCGGCCCCGCCTGTTTCCGGCTTTTATCGCCCGCCCGCTTGGGCGCGGTCTGTTTTGCCTCTTTTTTTTTTCGCAATCCTTGTACCTCCTTTCGGTGTGTCCTCCGGCTTCGGGCCAACTTGGCCCGAAGCGCCGGGGCCGCTCCATGCGGCATAGAAATTTTCAGTTTTGTAGGGCCGGACTTGGGGCCAGAGGAACCGGGCCCGGATATAGTTTCGCAGTATCTTTTCAAAGGGGAGGCCGTCACGCTCGAACATGGCAAAGAAGAAAAACGGGAGCATGAGGCCAATCATCAGAAACAGCGCGGGGCTGCTGCCGATGACGGGGCGGGTCAGCAGATAGACGGGGATTCCCACCGCCGCCGCGCCCGAGAAACAAATAAGCTGGCGTTTCGTCAAATTCAGGGCCAGCTTAGTCTTTACTTTGGATAAATCTTTCGGAACCTGCACATAGGGCAAAGCTCAAAACCTCCTTTCATCACTTCGGGCCAACTTGGCCCGAAGCGGTTATCGTGTTTCGCCCCGGGCCGCGTCCTGCCGGACAGCGGGCCGGGCGGTTTCCCTCCCCCGTATCCGCGCCCTCCAATATGCGGGATTGTGCTCCCGGAGGGATTGGTTGATGTTTTCTTCAAACGCCTCCTTGTTTCTGATCCGGTCGGGGATTTTCCAGAGCCGCTTATCCAGCAGTTCCCGGAAAACAACTTCCTCCTGTGTATCTTCCTCAAAGCAGATATAGCCGCCCTGCCGGAACCCGCATTTCTTTGCGGCGGGGGAGAGAAAAGCCGCCACTTCCTTTGAAACCATTGTCCCGCCGTGGCTGGCGGTGCTCACCAGAAAGACGCCCGGACAGAGAATATCACAGACCTGCACACGGCCCCACGGCGATATTTCCGGCTTTCGGTACATGGGCTGTCCTCCTTTCCGCCGGGGAACCTCGGGCCAACTTGGCCCGAAGTGTTACCGCTCCACCGCCTTTGTGGGCTTTTCCTTCGGGGCTCGGGCGGCGTTCTCCTTTGCCGCCTTCTTCGTTCCGGCTTCCAACTGGCCCTTGATGGACGCCTTTTCCGGGGGTGGAGCCTGCCGGGCGGCGGCAATCCGGGCCTGCAACTTTTCTATCTCCTGTTGGTACGCCTCTAAAATCGCCCCGTGAAGTTCCTCCCGGAACTCCTTCGTGATGGGCTTCACCGTGTCCCGGTAGCCTGTCCGGCTGCTCTTATCCGGCTTGCTCGGCATACCCACATACAAGCCCTTGTCACTCTGTAAAATCTTGAAGTCCTCCACCACAAAGCAGTCGTTGAGCTTCACGGTGGCAAAGCCCACCAGATTTTTGATGGGGTCAATGGGCCGGGCGGTCACGTCCAGCTTTAAGCCGGAGCCGCCGGGGGCCTCCTGTTCCGGGGCCTGCGCGCCCGTGGTCTTTTCTTCGCTCATTGTCATTTCCTCCTTTCCGGGCCGGGGAAGAACCTCCCCGCCCTCGTAGCGGTAGCCTGCCCGCCTGATTGCGGCCAGCGTGTCCGCAGACACGTTTCCGCTTAACTGAATATCTGTGTCGGCCATAAAGCGCAGGGTGTCCGCCTCGGTAAAATCTTCTGCCAGTTTTCCATGCCATAGCGGCTGAATACTCCCGTCCGAGGCCACCCCGTACCGTCTCGGGGCCATAGCCTCACCTCGTTTCTGAAACCCCGGGCCAACTTGGCCCGAAGCCCTGCCTTATCAATGAGCGCCAAAGATGGATTTTGCGAGGGAGCCCGTCTTAAAGAGCGTAAAGCAGAGCAGGACGGTATAGCCCACACAGCCCCATATCGCGCCTATCATGTCCCCGCCCGTGGCAATCCCCTGTATCAGCACCGCATAGATTGCGACACAGACGATAATCAGAAGCCCTTGAAAGCCCACCGCCAGCAGGGAGCGGAAATAGTTCTGGCCCATGCTCCCGATCTCCCGGTTGACTACCGTTGCAAGGGGGATTGGGGCAAGGCTCGTCATTAAGTAAATCTCAATCATTCTCCCGTAGACAATCACGAAAATCACGATATTGAGCGCGGTCATGGTAAAGCCCACAAAGAAGGATTGGAGCCAGAGCCCGAGCAAGGGGCCCAGCTCCATCGCCTCCAACTGCGTCTCCATATCGGCCAGCATATCCGGGGTAATTTCGGTGCTCCCCTGTATCAGTCCCGCCGACTGCTGGACAACGGACTGCGCCATATCAAACACGCCCATCACGATATTGAAGGTGTTGGACAGAATGAGAATGGCGCAGAAGGTCTTGAATGTCCACTTAAAAAATATCCATGTGTCTATGTCGTGCAGGTTGTTCCGCTCAATGAGTAGCTGAATAAGCTCGTAGCACATGACGAAGGTGAGCACCAGCCCGGCGATTGGGAGAATGACAGTCTCGGAGAGCTGCCGTATCATGGAGAAAACCCCGGCGTTCCATGCCGCCGGGGCCGTCCCCACTTGGTCTGCAATCTCTCCGACCTGCGCGTTTACGTTGTCAAAGAGCCCGCCGAGGTTGCCCATGATACCGGCAACCAGCAGGCCCTTGAGCCATTCCGCGATTGCGTCGAAGATTATCTGCATGGCGTCTCCTTATCGTTTAGCTGAACAGGCCGGACAGCAGGGGAATGAGCGTCGTTCCAATCAGGATAATCCCGCCGCCGCTCATAAGCTGTTTAATTCCCTGGCTCTTGGCTCCCGGGTTGTCCGAGCCGTAACCTTCCAAAAGATTGACCACGCCCCAGACCCCGAGGCCCGCGCCGATGGCGATAACAAGGATTTTCAGGGTGTCGATAGCAGAAGCAAAAAATTCCATATAGTTTTCCTCCATTCAAAATATATGTTGTTGTGGGGCCAGAGCCCCGGCTACGAAAAAAGCCGCCCTTTTCAGGCGTTGGGAACCTCGGGCCAACTTGGCCCGAGGTCAGGCGAAGGCGTCCGGGTCGTCCAGATCGTCATAATTTAGAATATCGTCCTCGGCGCTGTCCGCGTCCCCGGCCCCGTAAACCTCGTAGACTTCTTCGGGGTTCAGTTTCAACCGGGTGCTTATCAGCTTTTCCAGACGGAAGGCGTTGCGCTTCTTGTCGGCCTCCGCCGTGTATTTATAGTTCGGGTGCTTTTTCAAATCGTACTTTGGGGATAGGAAGGGCCGGAGCCCCCGAAGCTGTAAGATACATTTACTCCCTTCCATTGTGGTGAGCTCGTCCATTGTCATCAGCTCTTTGCCGAGCCGCTGGAGGTTCTGGCCGTAGCTTTCCGACTGGCCCCGCGTCCGGCTCTCGGTATACATGGAGATTGTCTCTTTTCCCAGTACCTCCGAGATTTCCTTAATCGTGGAGTGCTCCCGGCCCCCGAGGAAGATAACCGAATCCATGTTTCCTAAGATGGTTTCGGAATTGTCTTTATACAGGGCCTTGCACTGGCTCATGGCCTGATAGAACAGGCACAGGCTGATTTCCCGGGAGCGAATGACAGCGACCATTTTTTCAAGCTGCGGCACCTGTCCCGTGTTGGCGGCTTCGTCCCACAGCACCCGTACATGATGGGGGAGCCGCCCGCCGTAGACGTTATCGGCCTTTTCACACAAGAGGTTAAACATCTGCGAGAAGGCCAGCGCCACGATAAAGTTGTAGGTGCTGTCCGTGTCGGATATGCAGAAGAACAGGGCCGTTTTCTCGTCCCCGAGCCTGTCAAGCTCTAACTCGTCATAGCTCATAATCTCCCGGAGCTCCGCAATATCGAATGGGGCCAGACGCGCCCCACAGCTAATCAAGATACTTTTCGCAGTCTTGCCGCTGGAAAGGCGGTACTTGGCATATTGGCGCACCGCGAAGCATTGGGGCTTGCGTTTGGCGAGGCCGTCAAACATATAATCAACGGCATTCTTGAAACTTTCATCATCCTCCCTTACTTCCATGCTGTTAATCATTTCGACTAACGTGTTCATGTTCCGTTCTTCCTCCGGCCCCTCAAAGACGATATAGGCCACAAGGGCGCAGTATAAAAGCGTCTCGGCCTTCGTCCAGAACTCGTCCCCCTCTTTCCCTTGTCCCTTTGTGTTGGTTATCAGGGCGTTTACGAATTTCAGAACGTCGCTCTCTGTCTTGATGTAGGCCATCGGGTTATAGTGCATACTCTTTCGGAAGTCCACCGAGTTGAACACCTTAATTTTATAACCCTTCCTCTTTTGCAGGAAATGGCCCACTTGGGAGAGGACACCGCCTTTCGGATCTACGCACACATACGAGGAATGAGCCTGAAGGAGCTGCGGGGTCAGCCAGAACCGGGTCTTTCCCGAGCCGGACGAACCGATAATACAGCAGTTGAGATTTCGGGCGTTGGCCGGGATTTTGGGCCGGGTGTTCATAGTCAGAAATTCCGTCCCGGTCAGTATCACGTTGTTTTCAAACTTCGGGTCTACGAATGGGGCTATGTCTTTGGCCGTTCCCCAACGGGCCGAGCCGTATTCCACGTCCTTCCTGAATTTCTTTGCGTTCTTCACTTTGTTATAGACCACCAGCCGGAGCACCACGGCCCCCACAAGGCCCACCAGCAAATCGAAGCCAGCGAGGCCCGGCGTGATTGTCCCGAAAGCCGGGCCTATGGTTTTCATCATACCTATGAGCTTCGCGCCGAAGTCCGCACCTTCCGCGAGGCGGTAGGCCGTCCCCACCTTGCAGAAGAACCAGAAAATAAACAGGTACGGGAGATTGGGAACCACATATTTTTTGATTTTGGTGTTCACCGTTCCTGCACCGCCTCTCTGGTCTTTTCCCGTTCCTTCTGCCGGGGCTTGACGCGGCCCATAGCCTGCCGGAGCCCGCGCCGGATAGAGGGCTTGTCGTTCTGGCGGGCCATCACCCGCTTGGTATACTCGGAAAATGCCGCCGTGATGGCGTCGGCCTGTCCCGCCTTGAAAAACAGGAGATAGTCCTTTGGGCCTACCTTGTGGAACGCATAGTCTACATTGAATTTCCGGGCCACCCGGTCAAACAGGCGGGCGTCTCCCTTTAGCTGGATACTGTTGGACTGTCCGGTGTGGCCCATGAGCTGTTTCACGGTCTGCCGCCCGTGGGGCGTGAGTGCGTCCCGGTTGTGTTTCTGCACTCCGGCCAGAAACTTCTGGCACGCCATGAACAGCACCCGGCCCGTCAGCTTTGCCGCCTGTACGGATATAGCCACAGTCTTTCTTGATACTTCTTCTTCCATTGATACCTCCTTCCCGTCCGGGAGCCGCCGGTTAAAACCGGAGGCCCCCGGGGATATGGGAAACCTCGGGCCAACTTGGCCCGAGGTCTACCGCTCGTCATGTACCGCCGCCGGAGCTGTCTTTTCCTTCTTCGGCGGGCTCGTTTTCTTGTGCTCTTGCATGGTTTTTAAGATAGAAGGCTGTCTTTCGGCGGTACGTTCCAGCCGTTCAAGACTGGCAACCGCCTTATCCAGACTGTTCCGGGCCGCAAGGAAACAGGCCCGTTCCGCCCGGTAGGGGGCCTGTACCGTCTTTGCCAGCTTGCCGGGGGCCTTCGCCTCCTGTACGGCCTCCTTACCCATCAGGCCTGGCCTATGTTTTTCAAGTGCCGCCCGGCTTCGTGGTACTCGGCGCTTACGGCCTCTATTCTGGAAATGGCCTTCTCGTCCGCCTGTATGCCTTCGTTGATGTTGTTCCGCAGGGCTGTCAGCCCCGGCTTAATATGGAAGAACCGGGCAGCGTGATCCAGCGCGGAAATTCCACGTTCCTTCACAGCGGCCAACGTATTTTTACAGCCCTCAATGATACCGGCTTTTAGCTCCGCGAGACTGTCACGCAGGGCAAGAATACGGTCTTGCAGGACAACGATTGATTTTTGCAGGGCTGATTTTAACGGGGGGTTCTTCATTTTCTCCAAATCCTGCCGCATAGCTTTCAGCTCGTCAACCGCACTGGCAAGCTGTTTTTCCATTTCGGAAACATGCCCGATAGCCTCTAACAGTTCTTTTCCTGCCGGGGATTGGTTTTCTTTCAGCAGAGCCAGCAGTTCTTTTACATACTCATTTTCAGCTATCGGCGTTTCCACGGCGGGCGCTTTCTTCTTTGGCAATATTCACACCTCCTTTCGTCCGGCCAGCAAAAAACCTCGGGTCAAGTTGGCCCGAGGTCTACCGTTCCTCATGGATCGCGGCCTTTGCTGTTTTGCCATGTTCCGGGGGCGGGGCCTCCCGGAATTGTTTCAATGCTTCGAGAATGGAGCGTCGGGGTTCATCGGGATAGGAAAATATCTGGTATTCCTCTGGAACCTTCCCGTCATAGTGTTCCATGAAGGGACTCCCGTTGTTCTCGATATAGCCGCCCCCCGCAAAATCGCTTGTCGTATTTAAGAACATATCCCTTCCGTATGCCTCATAGTCAAAATAGTCTTTGATATGTTCTGGCACGTCAAGGGCTCCGCACTCGTCAATGAGATACCGCCCCAATTCTTCCTCATTCTGTACCTCTGGGTAAAATTCGTAGCAGTCAAGGTTTTGGGTCAGGTTGATTAAATCCTTAACGCTCCCGGTATATTCTCCGAGCGAGAGGGCGGCTTCATATTTTGCCTTCTGGCCGTTGTTCAGTCCGTCCAGTAGGGAGGCAAGATAATTCAGTTCGTCAATACTTTCGCCTTCTCCCAAATGGTTCCGCAGCCCGGCAACATTAGTTTCATAATCGGCAATAAAGATTTCCTCATACCGTATACCGTCCACGCCAATCTTGGAAAGTACGGCCTGTACTTCCTCTGTTGAGGCGGGAAATCTCAACGGTTCCACCGCGAGAATCCCCTCATTATATTTGCCGAGATTGCCAATATAGGCGCTAATCATCGCACCGAGCCTCCCGGCCCTTGCCTTTCACGGTCAGTATGCCGTCCAGGGTGGTTGCTGTGATGTTGAGCCGCCCGGCAACGGCAATATCGTTCTTCACATCTTCTGTCATACCGTTGCCGCACACCACCAGAACATGAGCCCGGCGGAGCATATCGCGGGACATGTCAATCCCGCTTTTGTGTTCCTCGGGAATATCGTCATTCAGGAACAAATGCAGGTAGAGCAGAGGGCAGACCGGGGAAAATCCGGCCTCATAGACCGCCCTACAATACTGCGCCGCCTGTTCCGTGTCGGCCTTGTGTTCGCCTGTCCACGCGGCGGTGATGTATGCTAAAGGTCGTTTCATGGGGTTTCTCCTTCCTGTTTGCGCTTAATAGATAGCCCATCCCCTCCGCCCCTTCCCGTGGGAAGGGGAACGGCTCAAAGGAATATATATCCCCGTCGCTTGACTACTACAAGCACAACCGGGAAAGGCTGTCAAGGGCTTCGCCGCCGCAGGCGGTGGCGCAAGCGCCACCCTTGACTGCCTTCCCCGGTTGCGCTATACAGACCACGGCGACGGGGAATATATTATATCCTTTGAGCTTCGGGGCGCGGGGCTTAAGCCCCGCATTTAGGCAGGAACCTCGGGACAACTTGGCCCGAAGCCCTGTCTTATTTCTCCTTCTCCGCCTTTTTCTCGGGTTTCGCGTGTTCCTTCTGCTTGCCCTTCCAATCGTCCAGCAGTTTGATGATCTGCTCCTTCATTTCCTGCGGGGTCTTTTCCTTACCGAAATACTTTTCCAGCTCTGCACCGTTGATAATCACTTTGTCTACCTCCTTCTTTTCTTCCAGCATAATTCCATCAATTACATCACCGTTGAGCACGCCTTTCTGGTCGAGCTCCCGCATACGTTGTGCCTGCGAGAGAGACGGGGCCGACTGCTGCGCGTCAATGGCAACGGCGATATACTGCTGATTTTTCGGTGCGATATAGGCAAGCTCCACAGCGGGAGTGAATTTTATCCGGCCCTCGTCCATGACCTTTGAGAGTTCCGGCACAAGGTCGTTGAGCTTAATATACCGCTGAACCTGTTTCACCGTCATTTTGTTGCGGAGGGCCACAATCTCATTGGAGCGTTTTCCGGCCTCCTTCGGGTCAATTTGGCCCGAAGTCTCCCGCGCTCCCTGATGTTTGATGGCCTCCAACTGCATTTTCAGGGCCTTCGCCCGCTCACTGGGAAGGATATTTTCACGCTGGTTGGTATTGTCCTCCACCATCTGCGTGATGGCCTGTTCGTCGGTAAGGTTGCGGACGATACAGGGCATATCCAAATATCCGGCAAGCTGGCTTGCCTTCTGGCGGCGGTGGCCGGACACGATTTCATAGCCGCCGCCCTCACGGGGCCGCACAATGGCGGGCTGTGTTACGCCCTTATCCTTGACACTGGCAACCATCGCCCGCATTTCTTCATCATCACGCACCTGAAATGGGTGATTTTTGAAGGCGTGGAGTTCGGACAGGTTGATGTGGACAATCTGTTCCGGCTCCCCGGAACGCGGAGCCGCCACAGGCCCGGCGGGCTTTTCCGGCTCCTTCGGCTTCTCGGGGATCGGAGCCTCCTTTTTCGGCTCGGCCTTTTGGGCGGCGGGCGGCTTATCCGATTTTTCAGGGGCCTTTTTTACCGCTTTCGGAGCGCGGCCCGCCTGCTTCTCCGGCTCTTTCTTATCCTTCTGTTCCGTTTTTTCAGGCTCGGCGGGTTGTCCCTTCCCAGCCTCCGTCACCTTTGCCGCCTTTTCTTTCTCCGCAACGATTTTATCAATCATAGCGCCGGAAATATCAATGACGTTTCCGGGGCGGCTTTTATCCGCGGGGCCTGCCGCGTCCGTCTTTTCCTGTTTCGGGCCGCTGTCCTTTTCGGGGGCCGGGGCCTCCTTTACCGGGGGTGAACCTGCGGCTTCTTTGGTGGGCGGCGCGTCCTTGCCGGGGGGCTTCTGTTCGGGAGCGGCGGAGCCGCTCTTGGTCGGTTCCTCCTGCTTCAAATCTTTTTTATCATCAGCCATTCAATTAACCTCCTTCATTTTGGCATGAAAAAAGGGCCTAACTTTTTCAGTCAGGCCCACAAGCGGCCTCGGGCCATGTTGGCCCGAAGCATGGGAATTGTCCTCCTTTCCGCCTCACAACGGAAAACGCCGCCCGTAGTCTCTACTTGGGCGGCGCTTGTCCGGTAAAGTGATAAGCTCTTATTTTATTTTTCCTGATAAATGGATATATAGCCGTTTTCTTATTATGGTCGGTCCGGTGGCTCCGCCGCCCCGGCTGCTCCCGTAGCCCCTGTGGCCCCCGTGGCTCCTGTCGCTCCTGTGGCTCCTGTGGCTCCGGCTGCTCCCGTCGCTCCTCTCGGGATTGAAAAACGAAGGATTCCCATCTCATCATCCCCAAGATCCGTTACCGTTGCAGGATCCCCCGGTTCCACAGTTGTTGTCGTTTCAATTCTGATACCGCGGCCTCTCGGGCCAGTAGCACCTGTCGGACCGGTTGGGCCGGTTGCTCCTGTTGCTCCTGTCGCTCCGGCTGCTCCTGCTCGCTCCTGTGGCCCCTGTTACTCCTGTTGCTCCTGTCGCTCCGGCTGCTCCTGTCGCTCCCGTGGCTCCGGCGGCTC
>NZ_QSDR01000051.1 GCF_003464085.1 Clostridium sp. AM58-1XD | reverse complement strand
GGCCGTCTGCCGGAATAAGCCAATCTGTCTTATTTTTCACAGGCGGAATATTCGCCTGCTCTTGACATACAACGATAGTTGCTGTTATATATAAAACAAGGGCTGAAAGTCCAAAAAGGAACTTTCAGCCCAGTGATTATCATAGAAGATCAGCATTTACAGACTTTTTTTCACACACTCGTTTACACACAGGTCACCGTCTTCAACGAAACCGCATTGAGCAACGATATCTTCCCAATACTGTCTCAATACTTTATCTGATTATTATTTGATTATCAAGTTATACTTCAAACAGCAGATCACCATACGATGGCAGCGGCCACATGGATTTATCCACAATTTTCTCCAGGGCATCCGCAGGTGTGCGAAGCTTTTCCATCGCCGGTACCACCTGTTTGCAGAATGCGTTAGCACGTTCTCTTCCGTTTTCGATGCTTCTGCACCTGTCACAGAGATCAGACAGTTCGGAGAGAGCTACTTTTGTATCAGACAGCAGGTCTGATGTTTCAATCAGCAGTTCCTTCTGAACGCTTATATCCGCTTCCGGACATGCAGATACGATTTTTCCTATAGAATCAGCCAGTCCTGTAGCATAACGGATCACAGACGGTATAATCTGCTTTCCTGCAATATTGACCATGGCCATCGCTTCAATATTGATCATCTTGGAATAAGCATCGTACTCGACTTCCGTTCTCGATTCCAGTTCTGCCCGCGTATACACATGAAATGTTTCAAAAAGCTTAACAGCCTTTTCCGTAGTAAGGGCTGGGATTGCGTCAACCATACATCTGATATTAGGAAGCCCTCTTCTCTCTGCCTCTTCTACCCATGCCGCCGAATAACCGTTGCCGTTAAATATTATCTTTCTGTGACTGGCAAATAAGTTTTTAATCATATCATGCACAGCAATGTCAAAGTCTTCTGCATGTTCTAGCACATCTGCAGCTTCCTTAAACGCTTCTGCAACTATTGTATTGAGAACAACATTTGAAGAAGCAACAGAATCTGACGAACCTACCATACGGAATTCGAATTTGTTATTTGTAAAAGCAAATGGTGACGTCCTGTTTCTGTCCGTCACATCCTGGTAAAGATCAGGAAGCGTTGCAACACCTGTTTTCAGAATTCCTCCCTGCTTGGAATGAGTCGCTTCTCCTGTGCTACACAGCTGATCAATCACATCTTCCAGCTGATCCCCCAGAAATACGGAAATAATGGCAGGAGGAGCTTCATTTCCTCCAAGCCTCAGATCATTTCCCACATCTGCTGCCGATTCTCTCAGAAGATCGGCATGAACATCAACTGCCTTTAGAATGCAGGCCAGTACAAGGAGAAACTGAATATTTTCATGAGGTGTATCGCCAGGATTCAGTAAATTAATTCCGTCATCTGAAATCAAAGACCAGTTATTATGTTTACCCGAACCATTTACTCCGGCAAATGGTTTTTCATGAAGAAGGCAAGTGAGGCCATGGCGCCCAGCTACCTTTTTCAAAGTCTCCATAACCATCTGATTGTGATCAACTGCCAGATTTACCTGAGCGTAGATGGGAGCCAGTTCATGCTGTGCCGGAGCCGCTTCATTATGCTGTGTCTTTGCCGTTACGCCCAGCTTCCACAATTCATGGTTTACTTCATTCATAAAGGAGCCGATTCTCTCCCGGATGGCTCCGTAATAATGGTCATCCAGTTCCTGTCCTTTCGCAGGCATCCCGCCGAACAAAGTCCTTCCAGTATAAATTAAATCTTTTCTTTTCAAATATTTTTCGCGGTCCACAAGGAAATATTCCTGCTCTGGTCCTACAGAAGGAATGACTCGTTTTGCATTCGTATTACCAAACAGCTTTAAAATGCGGAGAGACTGTTCATCGACTGCCTGCATAGATCGCAGAAGAGGCGTCTTCTGATCGAGCGCTTCTCCTTTATAAGAGCAAAAAGCCGTTGGAATACAAAGAGTAACGCCGATTGCATCCTCCCTTAAAAAGGCTGGTGACGTACAGTCCCAAGCGGTATAGCCTCTTGCTTCGAAAGTCGCTCTCAAACCGCCTGACGGAAAAGAAGAGGCATCCGATTCTCCCTTGATCAGTTCTTTTCCCGAGAATTCCATGATAACCTTTCCTTCAGGACTCGGTGCGGATATGAAAGAATCATGTTTTTCTGCTGTTACGCCTGTCAAAGGCTGGAACCAATGAGTATAATGGGTTGCACCGTGTTCTATGGCCCAATCTTTCATCGCATGGGCCACTACATCTGCAATAGAAGGGTCCAGTTCGGTTCCATTTTCTATCGTCTGCTTTAACTTTTTAAATACGCTTTTAGGAAGACGTTCGCGCATGACGGTTTCATTAAACACATTTTTTCCGAATACTTCAGCTACATTGACCAATTCGCTCATAGATTTTTAACTTTCCTCTCTTTTCGGTTGATGAAGTTCGACTGTATTCCTTGCGGAGCCTTTTATCTTCCTGGTGTTCCTGCCGGCAGGCTCCTCCAGAAAGGAAGAAACGGCGCCCCTCCCAGCCGGGAAGAACGCCTTTTCTTCTAAAAACAGTTAACTATTTTCAGGCTTTTCCAACGGAGCCAAAAAGTTCCATCTTCTCTTTAACAGTCTGCTTAATTGCTTCAGCACCTGGTGCCAACAGTTTACGAGGATCAAAGCCCTTGCCCTCTAAATCTTTTCCTGCTTCGATGTATTTACGTGTTGCCTCTGCAAAAGTCAGCTGGCATTCTGTATTTACATTGATCTTAGCTACGCCGAGACTGATCGCCTTCTTAATCATATCTTCCGGAATGCCTGTACCGCCGTGCAGCACTAAAGGCATATCTCCTACTTCTTTCTTGATATTCTCAAGAATATCAAACCTTAAACCAGGCCAGTTTTCCGGATATTTTCCATGAATATTACCGATGCCTGCAGCCAGCATGTCTACGCCAAGGTCTGCAATCTCCTTGCATTCCTTAGGATCAGCGCACTCGCCCAGTCCTACAACGCCATCTTCTTCACCGCCGATTGAACCAACTTCTGCCTCCAGAGACATCCCCTTCTCTGCACAGATCTTAACAAGTTCCTTCGTCTTCTCTACGTTCTCGGCAATCGGATAATGGGAGCCGTCAAACATAATGGAAGAGAAACCTGCTTCGATACACTTATAGCATCCTTCGTAAGAGCCGTGATCCAGGTGAAGCGCTACAGGAACAGTGATATTTAATTCCTCAATCATAGCCTTAACCATAGCTGCTACTGTCTTGAAACCTGTCATATACTTGCCTGCGCCCTCTGAAACGCCGAGGATAACAGGGGATTTTAATTCTTCTGCTGTTAAAAGAACAGACTTTGTCCACTCAAGGTTATTGATATTGAACTGGCCTACTGCATATTTGCCGTCTCTTGCTTTTTCAAGCATTTCTTTTGCTGAAACTAACATTTCATCAACCTCCATTATTTGATTGGCCCGCAAGGACCGATTTACATTCCTATTTTTTCATTATATAACATTTTTCCCGGTTTGGGAAGAGCCAGATAATCTTTATTTTAACAATCCTGATACCATTTCTTCCATTTTGTCTACATCACATTCGTTGTCATGGCGGATTATTGCAAAACGGATTTCTTCAACCGCTTCAGGAACTGCCATTCCTGACATTCGATTTAGTTCATCCACAATTTCGAATTCACTCAAAACGTCTAAGCCACCCTCATTCTCAGATTGGTATCCCATCGCTTGGACCACGCTTCTGGAAAATTTGTAAGGGCTCGCCGTAGAGGCAATAACCGTTTTTGTCATGTCCCCTGTCTCTTTCATATAATTCTGATAAACGGCTGCAGCCACGCCTGTATGAGTGTCAATGACATATCCTGTATCTTTAAAAAGTCCGGCAATTGCCGCTTCATCCTCAGCCTGCGTTGCATAGCCGCCCCGGAAATCAGCAATTCTCGCTTTCATTTCATCTGTAATTGCATATTTTCCCTCTCTTGAGAGTTCTTCCATAAGTCCTCTTGTCTTATCCGCATCGCAGCCGGCACTCAGATAAATCAGTCTCTCCAAATTGCTGGAAACAAGAATGTCCATGGACGGGGAACTGGTCAGGATAAATTCCCTGTTTTTGTCGTATGTTCCCGTTGTAAAGAAATCATAGAGCACTTTGTTGTCGTTAGAAGCACAGATCAGTTTATCGATCGGCACTCCCATCTGTTTTGCAAAATACGCTGCGAGAATGTTTCCGAAATTCCCTGTAGGAACCGTGACATTAATTTTCTCATTCTTTTCAATCTCGCTGTTCTTTAAAAGTTTGGCATAAGCGTAAACATAATATACCACCTGCGGAACAAGGCGGCCAATATTAATCGAATTTGCCGATGAAAGCTGATAGCCTCTTTCTGCCAGCGCATTTCCGAATTCCCTGTCACCGAAAATCTTCTTGACGCCGGTCTGAGCATCATCGAAATTCCCGTGTATTGCAACGACGTGTGTATTTTCGCCCTTTTGTGTGAGCATTTGAAGCTCCTGTATACGGCTTACGCCTCCCTTTGGATAAAATACAATAATTTCTGTTCCTTCGACATCTGCGAATCCAGCCATAGCTGCCTTTCCTGTATCCCCGGATGTGGCCGTCAAAATTACAATCTTTTTATCCGCATGATTTTTTTTCGCTGACGTTGTCATCAAATGGGGGAGAATGGACAAAGCCATATCTTTAAACGCAATCGTATTTCCATGATAAAGTTCCAAAAAATACATTCCGTCAGCCTTTGAAAGAGGTGCGATTTCTTCTGTATCAAATTTGCTGTCATACGCTTTGTTAATGCATTCCTTCAGTTCTTCCTCTGTAAAATCAGTAAAAAATCGCTTCATTACTTCATAAGCAGTCTCCTGATAACTCATATCGGCAAATAGTTCCATCGAAAGATCTAAAGCCGGAATCTCAACAGGCATAAACAGGCCGCCGTCATCTGCAAGTCCTTTTAAAATTGCCTGAGAAGCCGTTACATTCTTTTCCCCGCCACGTGTACTCTGATACATTAAATTCATAGTCTCGTCCTCTTTTCTCTTTCCCTTATACTGCTTTGCCCCTAGAAAGGCAAAGCAAAGCTACAGTTATCTCAATTTGTCCGCCCGTCACGGTCAAAAGTTTTTTACCAAAGAATTTTAAACGATTGTAGCATACTTTTCCTTTGCACGCAAGAATTTTTACTGTAAAATAAGACTATAAAATCCAGTGCAAAATTCAGTTAGAAAGAAAGAGAATACTGCCATGAACTACGAACATATAAAAAGGGCCCGTTTTATTGACCGGCCAAATCGTTTTATAGCCAATGCCTCTCTCATCTCCCCGGATCAGGGCAATGATAAAAGTACTATCGGCCCGATTCATGAGGAATCATCCATGGTTATATGTCATGTAAAAAATACCGGGCGCTGCCGGGAGCTACTGCTTCCTGGCGCAGAGATCCTTCTCCAATATCACCCAAATGCTGCCGCCTCTGGACGCCGGACTCAATACTCACTTATCGGCGTCTATAAATCCTCTTCCAATCTGCCTGAGGGACGTCTTCTAATCAATATGGATTCACAGGCTCCTAATCAGGCTGCCTATGAATGGCTCTCTGCACAGGATTATGCGGAAAATATACGCAGAGAAGTTACGTTCGGAAGCTCGCGTTTTGATTTAGCCTTTGATTTAAACGGAAAGCAGGCATATATGGAAGTAAAAGGGGTCACTTTAGAAGAAGACGGCATTGCTCGTTTTCCGGATGCTCCAACTGTGCGCGGCCTAAAACATATTGAAGAACTGACTGCCATGGCGAAAAAAGGCATCCCATGCTTCCTATTATTCGTGATTCAGATGAAATCCATAACGCAGTTCGAACCAAATATGGCAACGCAGCCGGAGTTCGGTCACGCTTTGACTACTGCTCAGAAATCAGGCGTTCACATTCTTGCATACGACTGCATTATAACCGAAAATTCCATGGTTATCGATGCGCCTGTTCCCGTATTTCTTCCAGTATAATGCTGTAAGAGATACGAAAACAGGCCGCATTTTATTTCATCGCTTCTCTGCAACATTCCGATTATCCTTCATATCATACAGTAACTACCTAAATTCGAGATGTTATCCATTATGGTTATCCCATTAAATAAAATAGAGACAGGCCGGAAAGCCCGCGTCGTATGGATTGCAAGTGAAGATGCTATGGCTGTCCGCCTGAAAGATCTGGGCTTTGCCCCAGAAGAGGAGGTATCCTGCGTATTGGAAGGCAAAAAGGGCGGCATGCGTGCTTATCTTGTAAGAAACGCTGTAATCGGAATACGTAATTCCAATGCCGGAGAAATATTTGTCCGCCCTGTAGAAGAATGTTAATCACTCAATTTACCTCACTATAAAATTTGTCCCTGCATATGTAAAATATAAGATTATTCATTTTATGGAGTTTTACATGGACGAACAACGCATTGTAGTCGCCCTCGCCGGGAATCCAAACGTGGGAAAGAGCACTATTTTTAATGCTCTAACCGGTCTTCGCCAGCATACAGGTAACTTAATTTAGCGGAGTTACTTCTCTATTATAAATAAGAAAAAAATCAAAGGTATTTTCGACTTTCAAAGTCATATGTCTCTGCAATCTGAAGCACACCGCGTCCATCCGTTATCATGCACTGGCCTTCGTGGATCCCATGATCCGGGCACAGGAAGAAGTTCTCTCCGGCAGGTCCTGCTGATACCCGGTCTGCATATATCCTTCCGCGTCAAACAAATACCAACCGGACGTGCCTCCTGTAGCCTCTGTAAGCCAATACCAGCCGTTTTTTGCCCGTGTCCCATCTGTAAACTGATACCACCATCTCTCCCCGTCTGCAGCCATTTTAAAGCCTTCCGTAATAACGAAATTCTGTGCATAGTCAATATCACAGAGCTTCAGAGCCTTCTGCCAGGGTGTTGCCGATACCTTGCTCTTAATTGTTCCATAATTGATCCCTTTCGCTTCGATACAGGATCCGTCTCCAATATAAATACCGATATGCCCCGGCTTCCACAGTGCCCAGCCTATCATGCTTTCATTCAGGCTGCCAATCAGCACGCGCTCGTCCGCCGTGTCATGATAATTATAGCTGCCCCGAATGATTCCCATATACCAGCTGATCAGGCCGGAGCAGTCCGTACAGTGCTGCCCGATAAACTGCCTGGCCTTTGCCGTGTATGTAGTGGTGTACATGCCGGGATTCTGTTTCTTCAGGACCTGCAGGCGGCTTTCTGTGAGTATTTCCCCTTTGGCGCCGTAAACGTATGGTGTCCCCACCTTGCTCTTACAGAATTCCACCAGTCCTCTTACTTTTCTTTTATCCATTTCTGATCCTCCAGTTTTATTAAATTAAGAAAGAAAAGGCCTGGAATCGCTTCCAGGCCTGCTGTTATGTACTTCGTCGTAATGCCTTATACATTTCCGACAATACCCTGCCGGCGGGAGATGTTCCAGGATCACCACCTTTCTATTCTACTGGATCCGCTTCCTCATTCGGTCCCCTATCCAGCTCAGGAAGTCCGGCAATGGATGTCAAAATGGAAAGTATTCCTGCCAGAACTGCCGCCGATCCCACCATAGGCCAGTTAACATCTCCCAGAACTGCCGCTGTGCTTATCGTAGCCATGGCTGTCTGTGCGACTGTTTTTACGGCACGCATGCCGGCTGCTCTTAACCATTTCTTTGTCTGTTCGCTCATATATATCCCTTTCCTTCTTATTTTATATACTGAGCCATCATATAAATAACGCCGGTAGCAACTGCTCCGGCGCCGGCTCCAACAAATGTATTGAATATCGTGCGTTTCATACTGCTCCACTGCTCTGCCGGAGCCGCCTCCAGCTTGTCCAGGCGTTCTCCCTGTTTTTCCTGCTCCCCCAGCATACGTTCCATGTTCATGGCCAGTTTCTCCACAGATATGGCCAGACTCTGTTGTGTGCTAACGCTTTTCTCCAGGATATCCAGACGCCTGTTCTGGCGCTTGTCCTCATCGTGCAGGCGGTCCAGCTCTGCTTTCATTACCTCATCCATATCGAACAATTCTCCTTTTTATAATTATTTTGTAATGATTTTAACTGAACCAAATGTGAGATATCCAACTGGAATCTGCAAAATTATTAAAGCAAATTCTTGCGTTACTTGTGAATGTTGTTAATTGAGTTATATCTACCGATAATACTGATGTGTTTGAAGTTCTCTTAGTTACTACAATTGTCGCAATTTTGCTTCCATTATTATAAAATATTACATTCCCATCAGTTCCCGCATAAGAAACAAGCGCACCTTGAATATTTATTCTATTAAAAGATCTCACATCATAATTTTTTCTAAAATAAATGATTCCTCCTATAGGTTCCATTGAATCACCTACTTTTATTCTGGTATTTTCAAATTGCGCTGAATTACCCAGTGTAAATTCAGCACTATTAACTCCATTATAATATAGATCTGTTGCTGTAGGCACCCACCCCTCAAATGTACCAGTTATGCCTCCAACCGTTACACCTTTCTTAATATTTGCAGCACTAAGATTTGATACTGCCGGGACTATCACATTTCCTGTCATATATTTTCCACTACAGGCAACCGTCTTCTGAGCATTTCCTGGCGTTACAGTCTGTGCTCCTAAAGAAGCTATAGTACCAGTGATCTTTGTGCCATTCACCCAGGCCGTTTTTCCACTTAAAATATTCCCGGCAGTCGCTGTTGCACTTGTCTGACTTGCCAGGCTGTTCGCCGTTACCTTTCCTGATCCATTGTGGTATCCTGCCGGAATCGTATAGCTTCCTCCGCAATTTAAAGCTGCTGTCTTTGTACCATGGTTCCCGTTCTCTTTGATTTTGCGTCCGTATTATAATATGTTTTTCCTGACAATACCGTGGAATCAGCGGCATCCCCTGTTAATACTAATGTACCGTTAACAGGCTCGTCATTGCCCTTAACACCGGCCGTTTTCCCTTTCAATACATCAGCTGCTGTTGCTGTTAATAAATCTGTATCCAGGCCGCCTCCGCCGCCTGCATTTGTGTATACTGGCATTTTATTGTCTCCTTTTAAATATTTTACTCAAATTTTTATTATTCTGTTTATTAGTCCTATTTATCACCATTTAAAATCATGTTCATTTCTTCTTTTGTAATCCAGTTTTTCTTAACCGCAGCACTCAAATATGTCTTATTTTTTGTCTCTTTGTATATTCTTATTAAGGTCCTTATCATACCAATTCACCTCCATCAAGAGCATTCATTGTAAGAATATCTGTTGTCTCTTCCACTGCTGCTACACGTTCTTCAAGCTGCTCTACATCCGTTTTTTCGCGAAAGCAATAATTAGTTGATACTGAACCATCATTCTCAACTATTGAAGTCTCATGGTCCATAACAAGGTCTGTATATTTCCCTACTACCAAGCCATCCCCATTTTTAATTTGTACATTTGCAAGATTTTCAACTGTCAGTTTACTCCACGTTTCCAGCATAGCGGCTCGGTCGGCCGCAACTACCTTCAAAGCAGTGAGGCTCGAAGCCTCTTCTAGTTCAATTACATTACCATCCTTCAAAATCATTGTGTCTTTCATCATTACGTAATACTCCTTTCTAAACTTTTTGTATTATTATGTATAAAAAAAGGCCCTAATGGACCTTGAATTTTCGTTTTTATAGTGCGGTATAGTAATTTTGTTTTAATAGAAAATCCAAAAAACTGGGACGCATTGTATGAATATCGTAAAAAGCTCATCTTTTCGACTATTTATCAAAATAGCTTTGACGGAATAATTGGTGCTCCAAATGGCGCCATATATTCCTATGGCTGCTTAATTACATGTCTGTTTCAAGGCGATAAGTATGCTAATGTCCAGATATATATACCAGATAATGCCCCGTACATTTGCGTTCGTACATTTAGTGATTTAAATGGTTGGCGAAAAATTTCAGGCGAGTTGATACCGAAAATTACTGCATAATGATCATTTTGCGTTGTACAGAAGGGTGGTCGCTATGTCACCATTAACGTCCGTAGATGTTAATCTGATTGTAGCAATTTTTCCATCGACAGTTACAGTACCAACGCCAACGTGTTTCACGTTGCCGGATATTACACCCACAATACGGACGCCATATACTTCATAAGGCAATGCTGCAGTGCCAACTCCCGCGGAATACGTTACTAAGTCTCTCCACCATTTAAACCTGTCAAAATTACTATTGCGCCCAGTAAGTATAATTGCTGAAAGTAACCTCCTGATATATGATAGAGATATCATATAATAAAAAGGAGGTATTTGACATGGATGAAATAAGACTAAAGGATGAGTTGATGGCAAGGTTGTCGAATGAGTTAGATCGCCCTGCGCTTCAGGTCATAGACGGGGCCTTGTCATCAGTCTTGCGGAACTATGATGTAGCAAAAAAGGAAACAGGAGTGAGCACTAATATAGTTTCATTTCCAGAGTTAGAGGTGTTTTTGGGGAAATTGAAGTTTGATAACTATTCGATTAGTACAATCAGTCAATATCAGCGATTCTTGACAGACTTACTTGTATTTGTAGGCAAGCCAGTACAGGAAATTCAGGACTCAGATATTGTGGAGTGTCTTAATTACTACGAACAAGTGCGGCAGATAAGTGCTAGTACCAAGGATCATAAGCGCCGTATTGCAAGTTCTTTTTTCGCTTTTTTGCATGATCGAGGATATATACACAAAAATCCAATGTCTACCGTGGATCCTATTAAGTACATAGCTGAAGTACGGGAGGCACTATCTGCTAGAGAAATGGAAAAAATGCGTATAGCTTGTGGCGAAAACATTCGAGAAAACGCTGTCCTTGAGTTGTTTTTGGCCACTGGATGTCGTGTATCAGAAATCGTTAATATGCGATTGGAAAACCTTGATTTGCAAGGCGGCTATGTGAAAGTAATTGGTAAAGGACAAAAGGAACGCATTGTATTTTTAAGTGATCGTGCGTTAGAGTACTTGGAACAGTACTTAGGATGCCGCCGATCTGGAGCTGTTATCTTATCTAGCAGAGCACCACACCAAGGATTAAAAAAAAATGCGTTGGAAAATATAATACGGCAAATTGCTAAACGGGCAGGATTAGATAAAAGGGTATTTCCTCATCTTCTCCGCCACACATTTGCGACGAGGGCTTTGAATAAAGGGATGCCGCTACCAACACTATGTGATTTAATGGGGCATGCTTCAGTAGAAACCACAAGAATTTATGCAAAAAACGGTGCTGGAAAAATGAAATATGAGTATGATATGTATGCAGCCTCATAAATGCGATCTTATATAAACTTTTTTAAACCTGCTGTATAAGGAGGCTTTTTTGTTATACACAAATTAAGGGTGTTTGACACAGTAATAATTGTATGAAATAGTTATGCAGAGCATTTTGAGGGACCTTTGGGCGTTATAGTAATTTAAATTTCATGAGGAACCATACGCTTAGTCTTTCAGGGGTAGATACAAACACGGAACTAAATGCGCAGTTATTTTCCAAATGGATTGATTTCCCTTCGTCTTCAGGTATAGTTGCTTTTTCCAATAACACGAATACATACTGCGGAATCTACAATAAATATGATAATTATACAGGAACTATATTATTCATATCAGCAACCGGGAAACTACGGATATGGTCGCTGGAGAAAGGCGTTAATAGTATCACTGATAAATAATCATTTTATGCGAGTTAAAGCTACCTGACCCACATAGATGCCTTCGTTAACGCTAACGTATAAATTTCCATCAGCCACTGAAAAATGAAGAGTGCCTAGGCTTTGGTAATCTATAAGATACCTATTGATTATTTGCTGTATAGTATATATGTTAGTAAGCAAATCGCTGCTTTTGGCGTAATCGGTCATATACCAGTCATCTGTGTATATAGCAAACCTACCTGTCCATAACTTTCCGTTCCATAAATTTTCTGCGATAAAACCATAGTTAGCCGTATCGCCAGTAATTGTAACTATAAAGTTCCCTGCCTCTCCAAAAAAGGCTGTATTTTCATTATTTAAAATAGTAGCTATACCAAAACTACGTTGTCCATTTTTAATTGTCGCTATAATAAAATTTTTAATATCAGTCTCTGTAGTTGATTGAGTTGCTATAAGCTGGCTGCGGCTTAAATTACTATTGAGCACATCAATTTGATCCTTCAGAGCCTTCCCCTGTGTGGCATCCAACGGATTTCCTGTCACGGTTGCAAGTAGATTATTGACAAGCTGCGACTTCAGCATATAACCCGTCAGTTTTTCTGTAAATTCTGTATTACTCACTAGATCATTGACTACCTTCGAGGCAAGCGCGTCAAGCAGATTCTGCACCGTTGTGCTGTTTCCGGCCTGTCCGTAATATTTCATACTAATCTCCGCCGCTGGTCCATCTGCCGTAACCGCGATTGTTGTCCTGCCCTGGTAGGTAGTGATGGCGTTTAGTGTGGTCTGGATGTCAGCGGAGAACGGTTCCCAGGTGGGATCAACAGGCTGATAGACTACGGTTATGGGATTTGCTGCAAGCCATGTTTTAAATTCCTCAAGCGGTCGCCCATCATAATAAATTAGCATGACATCATTAATAGCAAATCCTGTTATACCGGATGCAGTAGCACCCCTTTGTGTCAATGCAAAATGGCTGCATAGTGCTGTAGGATTCGATTTATCGGCCATTTTTCCAGACAATCTGTAACCATACCTTGTTTTTCCTTCTACTGATGTATCAGTCGTATACCAATTTTCGTCCGTGCTGCCATCAAATACAATGCTTGTAAATATTCGTTCAATTCCCCATATGCCATTTTTACAGGCTATCTTGTCATGATAATCGCCAATACCATAAAGCGGTTCTGTAAGGGGAATGGTAACTGATTGTGATTCGTAGTAAGGTTCCCAAGCAGTTTGCGTTTCGCCTTCTTCTAGCTGTATATTTTCAAATACTGTTTCTCCCAGTTCTTCTACGTCATACGTACAGAATAAACTTATAGCGTAGTATTCATTCTTATCTGTGACAAAAGAAGTCTTTAAGTCCGACTGCGGTGATGTCGTCGTTTTCAAATTAGCTATTAATGTGGCGCTATAACTGCCCCCACCATTTGTACTTGTCCGAATTCCTATTGTACTTTTACCTTTGGTTTTTGTAATATCCCCCGAAAGCGTATAGGTTGTATTAGGCTTTAATTTCACCTTCGCAGCAGCTGAGGTATAAGTTCTGGCTTCTGTATTTGCTATTCGTATTCCATTTTCTGTTTGTTTTATTTCCATAGGGGTAGCACTATATGGATATATAGACGCCTTGTTAAACAGATTCTTTCCTGTTATGCTTACTGTCACGTTTCCGCCATCCCCTGTGCTTGCGATCTCCTGAGGATTCTCCGTGCTGGGATTTACTCCCTGCACACTTTGCCCGGAAATTTCCAGTCCTGCCAGTTTCGTTCCTGCGGCGTCATCCACGGTAATAGTACCTGTGCCCGACACGGTCTTAATCCACATACCCTGTTCATCCACTGCTGATATAGACGCCGCCGTTCCATCGCAGCCAGCAGCCTGCTTTGCCTCTTCTGCGCTGATTTCCGCTTGTTCGCAGTAGTACCTGGCATTATCTGTCGTGTCACCTTCTTCCACGCCACCGACCGCATATCTCTGGGCTTTCCCTGCGTACTCCTTGGCATTGTTCCCCTCAAATCCGATTCCGCCAATCGCCCACCCCTGGGCGGTACTGGCAGCCTGCTCCGCCACGCCTTTTGCTGTCTCAGCGTCCAACAGGTATTGACGCATCGTGGACATGACCGTCGGTTCCAGTTTAGCAAGTGTGATTTTTCCGTCCGGGATATCTGCCGCAATGTTTTTTCCGTTTACGGTCATTCGGATTGTATCCGTGCTGCTAAACGTATAGGTATCAATAAACTTGGCCAGGGATACTTTTTGTTTCGTGCCATCTGCCAGCTCCAAAACGAAGTTATCACCTTCCAGATAGCAGTTCAACGCAATCTTTTCAACCGCCGAATCATGGGTCACTGTTGTACCGTCGAACCGCGTAAAGGTCATAACACCTGTCTTATCGTCCATTGTAAAATCCATGAACACATTGGCAATCTCTGCACGGTCTGCTTTGTCCTGGTGCAGGATCAGTATCCGATTATCCATCTCATTAATTCCGTCCTCTATGTGGTTTAAATGGACCGCATTGATCGGTGATTCAATACTTGGCAAGTTATACCACTTGAAGGGAAAATAATATTTTGCCAGGGCTGCTGCTCTGGTCGCTGTCTTACTAAAGATTCCCATTCTCTTCCTCTCCTTTCGGTTCATCAATTGGTTTTCCGCTTTCAAGCAGCGTTGCAATCGTAGCGATCCGCCGTGCAGCCTCTATTCCGGTTACGGTCAGCGAATTCAGGCAGCCAATCACTACCTTAATATCGTTTTCTTCATAGATCAGTTTTGCCATTTATGACCCCCTTCTATTATTATTTATCCTCCCAGTGCACTGATTCGGTTATCCAGCCACCTTAATGTCTCTGTCAGTCCCCAGCCCTTCCACCAGCTCCCTGAAGGATATAATTCCTTGCAGTTAATATCTCCGCCGCACCAGATGGAATTCGCATTCACGCTGCTTATATTTCCTGTCTGACAATCCAATGTACTGATGTTTCCATTATTGGCGCTGAGCGTTTTACAACCGATGGTGCTGGTGTTGGTAGTTCCATTAATTTCAGCTCCTGTAATCGTAAGCTTTCCATTTGCCAGGACGATACTGCCATCCACAGTTTTGAAGGCATTGGCTGTAACGTCGCCCGAAAAACTTCCGCTTACAGCACTTAATTTTCCGTCCGCTGTCATTGAAGAATAGGTGGAACTCCAGGAAAAACGATTTCCTTTTATTTCCACTCCTCCGCTCTCCACAGATATCTGGCTCGACACTTCTCCCTTGCTGACTTTCAATGCAATCTGGCCTGCTGTCTGCTCAAACTTTGAATTGGTATCCGTTCGCAGATCAGTCACTGACGCTGTGATCTGATCCGCTTTTATGATCAGGGAAGCTTCTGCCTCTTCCGCCCGTTTCACCTCAGCCGTGATCTGATCAGACACAATCTTGATCTTTGCAGTCGTCTCCTTTTCCAGGTCCGTGACGGCTGCCGAAACCTCATCTACGTTTTTTATGATGACTGCCGTCTTCCCCTTCAGCTGGATGATCTCGCTCTGCACCCCAAAGCTCTGCTTCTGTGTCTTGGTCCCCTTTGCCTCTACCGTGTCCATCATGGCCTGAATGCCAGACATCGTTCTGCTAAGAACAAACGTAGCCACTTCCATATCCGTAGTCACTGCCCTCAGGCCATCCCCAACCTCAATCCACGGCATGGCGTAGGTTGATATCTTGGCAGGCCGATAAGACCTGCCAGCAATTACATCATAGATAGACCATGCCAGTTTAGTAAGGTCGGCGCTTCCCAGGCCGTAGGCCAGGAAATTGCCTTCTACGATATACGCATTCTTTCCGGATCCAACTACAGCTCCGATGTCTCCTTCCTCCTGCCTCACCTGTACTTGGTCGATCCCATCAATCAGATAATCTTCATAGGTGATTGACCGGTAATAATCCAAGTCTTCCGCGTAGTCCCATGCTCCGCGGGGATACAGGGTCTCGGATGGATACATTTCCTCTGAAGGATACACACCTGTTTCCTGCAGCGTCACATAGGCCAGGACTCCGGTCCTGTCGATATGCCCAAACACACCGTTAATCTCACAGATGGCCTTCAGCACATCCCGGCCGGACAGGGATTCCGGATCAATGGTCTTTCCGACCACCATATCGTCATTCGTCAGCTCACAAAAATGCTGCGGAACTCCCACATAATCACACAGGCTGTCCCGCAGCTCCTTGATGGTATGTACTTGTTGATTGTTCGGATACATGGCATGATACCAGCCGGATACATCCGTGTCAAAGCGGGTCATCCGGTCATAGGCGGTTATCTTACGTTTTCTCCTATCTGCCTGACGTTCCACACTGTCGACTGTGTAAAGGCCGAGGCCATCTGGTAATCCCCGACTGTCAGCGTAGCTGCGAACTCTTTTCCGATCATCTCATCCTCTACATCAGCTACTGTAATTTCTACCTTGGCAGCCTCACAGCTGCCCCAAATCAGATGGTCCCCAGAACAGAGGCTTTCGGATAAACTCAGGGATTCTGCGCAAATCCGATCCATATTAATTGTCAGCCAGGGATCGCCAGCGTCAGAGGGGTAGAGTCCCTGATCGGTTGGAAAAAGCTCATTAGATGGATATAATGCATCAACCTGCCCACTAAAAAAGGACAGTTCCAGATGTTTCACTGTCTCTGTCCTACTGTTGTCCTCCCGGCAGCGCTGTTTCACCTTTTCCGGTATTTCTAACACCTTTTCACCTCCTTAGTATTCAATCAGTGCAATTCGTATGGAGCCGTATCGGATATCATTTTCACTAGTATCATAGTACGGGAACTTAATATCCGGAACATAAAACTTTCCGGATGTATATTCGTTCTTTTCATCGTTCCAGTATTCCACCGTCATTGCGATACGATCAGGAAAATACAACTGCATTTCCATCTTGTCCGCAAGGTGGAGCATCTCCGGCGTATTCCATTCAATTTTTGTCCTTTTGTGAGGAAGAACGTTTCTGTGTAATTCTCCGTAACCATCACTGTATGAATCTTCGTCCTGCTGCTGATCCGGCGTAGCATTATAAGAACTGTGGGCAATAAATTTCATTGGGAACATTCTTCCTTCAAGCTTTAAAAGCCAGCCTTCAAACGCCATATGTTACATCACTCCTTTCTCGTTGATCTTTTTATAAAAAGAACGCCCCGAAGGACGTTCTAATTTTTGTTTCATCCAGCTACCGCATTTCAGTCCACGTTCCCGCAAGGGGGGCGACAATCCCTGGACCAGAAAATGGTATAGCTTGAACAATTTCAATCCACACTCCGCAAGGGGAGTGACTTTATTGCCGTGACTTGTGGGGCAACGTATCCATCATTTCAATCCACACTCC
>NZ_QSDR01000050.1 GCF_003464085.1 Clostridium sp. AM58-1XD | reverse complement strand
CGTTCTAATTTTTTGTTTCATCCAGCTACCGCATTTCAGTCCACGTTCCCGCAAGGGGGGCGACAATCCCTGGACCAGAAAATGGTATAGCTTGAACAATTTCAATCCACACTCCCGCAAGGGAGTGACTTTATTGCCGTGACTTGTGGGGCAACGTATCCATCATTTCAATCCACACTCCCGCAAGGGAGTGACGTTGTGAGCAGTCCTATGATGCCCATAACCATTGACATTTCAATCCACACTCCCGCAAGGGGAGTGACCCATGTATACTGGCCTTGGATTCGACCTCTGGCTATTTCAATCCACACTCCCGCAAGGGGAGTGACTCCGAAATATCCTCCATGACTGACCACAGCCGCATTTCAATCCACACTCCCGCAAGGGGAGTGACAGCAAATTTTACTATATTTGCCTAATTATTATAGCATATTTTAATATATACTGCACTATTTAACCATTGTAAATTAATTAAATTGATATAATCTATTTAAAACAGATACCCATTTCAAGGTGCGAATCTCACGGCACTTTCATGTGCGTTTAGGATTCGCACCTTGAACATCACTACCTAATTAATACCTAGTGCTTTTCTTCTTCCCTCTTCCACTCCTTTAAAATAGGCCTGATTGATAGCTAAAATCAGTTTTTTTGCCATTTTCCAGTCCGCATATTCCGCCTTACTAAGGCCTTTAACATAGTTATTTGCAAATTCTTGTGCATTGATTGGATATGTCATTACGCCACCTCCTGGTATACAACTGTACAAGCCTTACTGTTTCCTTTGGAATCTATGTAGGGAATCCTCATCGGATAATTATTCTCTGCCAGCCACAGTTTCACATCTTCCAACACGGACGGCTTATATTGGATCGTCACATCATCATGGCCGTTCCGGCTAAAAGCCGTCGTCACTGTCTCACTGTCTGGAATATGAAGCTTTTTAATTATGGCACTGACCGCCTGATAATGCGGTTTGCCACTGTTCGAATAGATACCAAGCTCTCTGGCCATCTCCGTGCAGTCATACAACTTCGGCATTGTTTCCTTATCAGTCAGCAGCAGAGCCTTGACCTCATATCCAAGGTCAGTGTAAAGGCGCTTCACCTCAGCGGCCACATATACCGGTTCCACCTTTGCTTTCTCAAGAGTGCTCATAACGTTCTTAACCATCATGTTGACGGAGGACAGTGGCAGGCGATTAAGCTTGTCCTGTTTCTGATTCGGAATAACATCTTTGATAGTGACCTCCATATCATGAAAACGGTTAATATACCTCGCGGTAAACTCTGTTCCCTTAATGCCGGTCAACTTATTGGCGATAAACTCACAGCCTTTTTTTGCAACTTTAAAACAGGGATATTCTTTTCCTCGTTTCATATAAGTATTTTCCTGGAAGAAATCTGACGGCTCAATCTTGAGCCGTGAATCCGACTCCTTGTTTTTGAGGAATGAAAGTTCTTCCACGTATGATCGAATATCTCTTACTAAATTTTTGTGTTCCTTGCCCACCATTTCTGCCACTTCTCGACTGTCCAATGTCTGTTCGATCTGTTTCTTCATGAAATAAAATTTCCTCCTTGAAAATCTAGGCGGAATCCGTTATACTATATATAGAATTCCTGCTGTTAACGGGTTTCTATTAGGGTAAACACGTCACCGTCCAAAGTTACTGTGTTTGCTCTTTTTTTGTTTCCAGATCTTTTTGGATAAGTTCTGTTACGTATTTCTTAATTGACTTATCCCAGCGAATCGCTCCATTTTTATTTCCTTATGAAATTTATCATCTAATTGAATCACTATTGATTTCATTAATTCCCCTCCCTTCTTGAGATTCTTTATTTATAATATCATGTTGTTTTTATACTGTCAACAATATATTTACTTACTTTTATCAATTGTATTGATTTTTTTTGATTTATATTCTATTATTAGCATATAAAAACAAGGAGGTGCTTGTATGCCTATTAACTTTGCTTCTCGTATAAAAGAATTACGAACTAGTTTAGGAATGACCCAATCAGAGCTTGCACAAGCATTAGAAACCACTCAAGCTGCTCTCTCTGCTTATGAAAAAGGTGATAGAATGCCATCCTTTGAAATTTTAAACATTATTGCACATAAGTATAGCGTCTCTATCGATTGGTTATGCGGTTTAAGTAATTATAAAACTATACCGCCTGAGGTGAAAACATATGCAGATTTCATGGATTTATTATTTCAATTAGAGAATTCTAAATTGCAATTTCGATCAGATTTAGAATTTACTGATGATAAGTATGGCTACAAAGAAAGCTATGTCTGTCTCGGTTTTAATGACCCTGTTATTCGATTACTATTCAAAACATGGGAAAAAACCAGTTCTTTATATTACGATAGCACGATTGATAGCACCATTTATTCGGCTTGGAAAGATAAGGTGAAAAAAGATTTTAATGAACCCTTTCTTACAATCAGAAAACTTCAAAAATATGCCGAATTAGCACAAAATAATTTTATTATCAATGAATATGAAGGTATTTTAGAAAAATTACGCGAAATTAACCATGAATCTTATGAGTCACCCGCCACAGAGTAGGGTGACTTTATCTTCGCAATTAAAAAGCGCCCTGATTACTCAAGACGCTTTTACTGCTGATCCGTTTTCCTATCATCAGCTATCCGTTATATTTTAAATCTTTTCCCGCAGTTAAGACATGTTACTTCAACCATTTTTGATCCAACACTACCGATCAGCAGGCCAGGAACCAAACCGAAAGCCAGCGTACCGATTGTCGCCTTTCCTACGCCAAAACCTTTTTTATTGGCGGATAAAGAAGTGGAACCACAACGAGGACATTTTGCTTTATTATCACGGACTTCATGTACATCTTTTTGGCCTTCCATAAAGGATTTCTCTGATTTATCTATAATAATAGGTTTATATGATATTTTATAGTTTTCAGCTTCGATTATAGAGTTCTGGATATCACACCTAGACTTATCACGCATTATATTATATAAGGCTGCAAAATCGTCATAATGCGCGTTATCGGACGATAACACATACTTTTTCGTCTTCTTCATATGAGTATTACCAATAACAATGATACTTTTATCTTGTGTCTGTTCCCAATATATCAGAATATAATCCTCTATTTTATCATATGGACAATACCCAAAATTGCGTTTATCACGTAGTTCTAGCTGACCATATCTATAATGTATAGAATCTCCATTTTCAAATGATAAACTTATGTCCTTCATAAACAACCTCCCCTCATCCAATATACATTAAGTATATCAGACAAGAGAAGAAATGTTAATATACAAAAGCACTACGTCCAGTAATATTTGTATACTCGCTATTTTTCTTTTGTACTAATTTAAAAATTCCGTCCGCATCGCCATCCAGATGAATATGTATTTCTTTGTCGCTTCCAGATAACATTGGAGCTATTTGTATAAAGCCATCAATAACAGCTTGTTTGATACCATCTGTTATCTGATCTCTATTAGCTACTGCTGTCCTACTGCCGATTCGCCCAACCATCTCAGGTCCTGCCTCATTGGCTATAAACAGTTGTCCGCTACTTGGAAATCCTCCAGTTGCGAATTTCTGTACAGGCGTTATATCTACATTTGTTCCTTTTCCAATACCAATGGCATCTGCAATTCCTTCTCCAATACTTCCAAAAAATTCATCAACCTTTTGTTTTAGCCAATCACCCATAGAAATAATACCATTCCAGATACCTTTTATGATATTTTTTCCTACATCGATCAATTGCCCTGGCAATTTATTAAACCAATCTATAATCGCATTTAGTATCTTAGGAATTTCTGTCTTTACCCATCCGATTGCGTCTGTCGCCCACGTGACTATTGTGTCCTTAAATTTAACAATAGCATCGTAGATTTTTCCTGGTAGTTCTGTAAAGAAAGTTACTATACTTCCTATTATCTCTGCAACTTTTTCACTGAACTTGCTAGAAATCTCAACCGCCCACTGTACAACCTTATCCTTAAACGTAATAATAGCTGTATAAATTTTCCCTGGAAGTTCAACAAAGAAATTAACTACGGATTCAATAATTTTCGGAACTTCTGTTTTTACCGTGTCGATCATATCGCTGACCCAAACAGCAATTGTTCCGATGGCATACCCGATGGCATATCCAATTTCGCCGGGGAGCGTATCAAACCATTCTACAATACTATCAATAATCTCACTGATTTGATCCGGAATTCCTTTGAACCAGTCCACCATTGCAGACCACTTATGGGAAAAGGCTTTAGACACCTTTTCCCATACGCCAGAAAACCATGCTGGAATACCTTCGAAAAAGGGTACTACTGTTCCAGTCCACCATGTTGGGATCGTCTCCGTAAAAAATTGCACAATCTTATCCCAGTTAATAACTACAGCTGCTACTACAGCAACAATGGCTGCCACTATTGCGGCTCCTGCGGCTACCGCAGCTAGGCTTGCCGCTTCTAGTCCAGTTACTGCCGCTCCAATTGTCCCTAATATTCCACCAATGGTAGAACCAAGTGCCGCCAATTTAGGAAAGCACACTGCAAAGGCTTCTCCTAAAGTTCCTGCACCTCCTGCAACGAGGGAAAACATTTCAACGATTTTAGATCCTGCTATTGCTGACGCGATAGCCTTTATACCTACAACTATCTTATTTCCTGTCAAAAATGCAACCAGGCTTTTTATAATATTTACTACAGTTGTCATACCTTTAAAAGCCAGCAATGCTGTTGCAATCGCTCCAATCGCATAACCGATGGTTCTTGCTGTTTCAGGATCAATTTTACCGATCGCTGTAGCTAATTTATCGATCCCGCCAGGAACTACGTTATTAACGAAATCAGCTCCTAACGCCGCCATATCTTCGTAAAAATCTAGCAGACCTTGTCCTACTGACTGTGCAAATGGCTCCAGGGCCTTCCATAAGTTCTTTAGCGCCTCATTAATGGCTTCCCAGTTAACTGTTGTCAAATATTTATTGGTGATATCCAAAAACCTTGGAAATCCTTCTCCCAGCGCCCAGCTTCCAAGCGGCACCAGGAATTCATTCCAGAAGTCTTTTAGTGCGGTCCAGGTGAACTGTCCAAGCTTGGCCAGACCTTCATTCCATAACCGTTTCAGGGCCTCTGTTGTCGGCCGTGCGGCTTCCTTCAGTTTATCAATCGCTTCTCTCACCTTATTGGCTGCTTCTTCAATGGCCGGATTGACGGTCACATCAGAAAACAGCTCGCCGCCCATGCTGCCAAAGTCAGGAGCACCAGCGCCGCCACCTCCGCCAGAACCTCCCTTATCCCGGTCAGAACTTAAGTTATTCAGCTCGTCAAAGCTTGCCAGCTGCTTCTTCATCTCTTTGGCCGATTTCGCAGCACTTCCCATGTTATCCGCAACCGCACCGGAAGACCCGGCTGCTGAGGCCATAGAATCCGCTGCGCCGGATACTGCGCTGCTGCCACCGGACGCGTCTCCAAACAGCGCCACTGTAAACGCTTTAAAGTATGCCGCAAGTGTCTGCAGCTTGGCAAGGATCGTGTTGATCACCTGGATCACCGGCGTAAACGCATTGATCAGGCCCTGTCCGATCGTGGCCTTTAAAGACTCAAACTGCAGGGACAGCACCCTGACCTGGTTGGCCCACTGGTGCGAGGTCCTTGCAAAATCACCACTTGCCAGAGAAAGACGGTCCTGCACGAACTGATAACGCAGCATAACCTTTTCCGCCTCTGACATCTTGGAGGTGACTTTCCCGTATCCATTTGCCAGCGCGTACTGATCCAGGGCATTCTGAGTCATAACCACGCCTAATTCTTTCAAGCTTTCAGTTTCTCCTGTCCAAATAGCTTTCAAACGGGTAGACGCCTGGTCTGTGGATATATTATAAAATGAGGCCACATCTCCTGTTAATCCGGTAATGGCCTGCGACATTTCCAGCGCCTGTGCTTCGCCAAATCCGAATGACCGAGACATGGACCCATAGATACCCATAAAACGCTTTGCAGCTGTCTCCGACAAACCAAACTGAGTAATTGCATTCTGTGCAAACTCGTTTACCCTGCCGGACATGGAACCGAAGGTAACATCTACCACGTTTTGGACTTCTGTCAGATCTGATCCTAACTGAATACAGGACTTCCCAAATGCAAGAATGGCGCCGATACTTAATATCGACCCGATGACAAGCGCTGTCTTTTTAAATGCCCTGGATATCCGTGCAGTCTGGCGTTCCACAACTGACGACGCCTGGGCAGTCACTTTTTTTACTTTCTCTACCTCTTCTTGGTATGGCCTTGTATAGGCTTCAATCACAACTTTCAGCCGTTCCAGGACGGTACCGCCTCCATCCGTATTTCTCACCGCCTCTCTTTTTAAGAATGTTTACAGCCCCTTCTGCTTCCGGATCCTATTATGCTGTCTGGCATATTCCTTTCGGGATCTCGTCGCTTCTTCCGCGGTCTCTTTCTGATGTACTTTTTCATACAGCTCCCGCTCTTCCTCGAACAAGCCCGGCGCAAGATCCCAAAGATTAGGAATGATGATTTCCCCTTCTTGTGCATAAGGAATCTGTATGTAAAGTCCGATCAACGCCGCAGTGTTGTAGCAAAGGGACAGCTGTTCCCGCTCCTGCTGCCGCTTTTCACGTACCTTCGAATCAATCAAATTGCGGATCTCTTCTATGGAATACTGCCAGAATTCATGGATGGATATCCCAGTATCCAGAGCATGCGGATATAACTGGCTGATCAGATCGGACCAGGTCTGATTCTCTTCTACAGAAGCTCCTTCGCATCCTCCATCTTCTCCGTCATCTCTTCCCGCTGATTCTCCGTAAAAAAACCGCTCACCATCAGAATCTGCATAACCACATCCGAAAACAGGGTCAACTGCGTGCCGCCCTCTTCTACATATTTATCAAAAGCCAACTGCAGGTTCTTATATTTGACTCCATGATTCCATGGAGCTGCCGCTGCCTGGATCACCGTAAGCATAATGCCAAGAGCTGGAATATTTCCGCCCGTCAGAAGATTTAACAGGTTCATCCGGTATTTTTCTTCCAGCTTGCAGACCTGTTCCGTGGTCAGCTTCAGTTTGTACTCTGTATCTCCAACCTTCCAGTAAGCAAACGGCATTTTTTTCTTCCTATCCGCCTTTTTTGCCGCGCCGTCTTTCTCTTCTTTTACCTCTTCCATTTCATCCAACCCAAAAGTTCCCATTTATCTGTCCTCCTATTTATTAAACTGATTCGTCCGGATCCGTAATCACAAGATCGCTCTGTACGGACATTGCAAGGTTAAATTCAATCACACCGTTCACGCCGCCGCCAGTACGTTTTACGGATACCTGGGCGTCAAACTCTGTCTTTGTCCCATCAACCAGCGTTTCTTGGAAGGATAAGGTCTTCCCCTCTTCCTGGGCCTTTCTCATGATCCGATACGGACTGTCTGACATCGTATTATCATATTTAAACTTATAGGTCAGGTCTCCGGCGTCACCGATCCCGTTCTCATACTGCTTGTTTTTATCGCTTAAACAGGTGTTTTCCACCTTCTCCGGTTCCAGTCCCATATCCGGGATTTCTTTCAGTCCCGGAAGATCAGTATAAGAGGAACTTCCTTTTTCTTTATACCCGAGCTTTGCTCCATTCGCTAACATCTATGTGTTCTCCTTTCTTACATGCTGTGATAGACTTGTCCTGTCTTCACATCAATAATCATTTCATATCTTATCTGTTTGTGCTTGCGGCCGCTGGGATCATCCACATCCGTACAGGATATCCGTAGCAGTCCAAGCTTTGCAATGGCCCCATCTACCGCTACTGCTGCCGCTGATGTGCTACGCCGATGCCAGATATCAATCCGGTAACGGACATATGCCTTCTGTTCCTCCATGTCTGTATACTCATACACCTTGTTTTCTTCCTCCATATACTGGATTGCAAGGTCTTTTTCCCAGTCACGGGGATAGTAGTCAGTCACATTGTCGGTCACTTGGCAAAGAGCCGCATACACCTCATCTTTTACATTAATCATTGCAAATCCTCCTGATCTCACGCGCGATATAATTGCTGATATTCCTTGTAACGCGTTCTTTATTGTTCTTCAGTGCCGGATATAGATAAGGCTGTGCTGCCTGTCCTTCACATCGGTAGAAACGGCCATCCGGCGTGTCGATATAATGCCACTGATACGTTTCCGCCGTTTTCCGGTCGATCTGGCTTTCATGGATCCACCAAGGTTCTTGTGTATATGCCGGAGAAACCAAAGGAGAGATCCCCGAATGGTTCGCTTCCCCTTTTGGACCGGTTCCCATCTCCACATATCCGGCATACGGTTTATTTGTGTAAATGGTACCGATCACCTTTTCTTCTGTCTTCTGCACAGATGTTAGGATACTCTGCTTCAATTCCCCATCATGTGAAGGACAACCATCTTTAGCCGCCTTTTGTACTGTAATAGCAGAGGCTCCAACCGCCTTTTCCATCGTGGCCTCAGTGATCTGCTCCGCCAGCTGTCCGTACTTTTTCATCAGCTTGTCCAACCCTTCGATTCCGCCTGCCATTACAGCTTTTCCACCTCCAACGTCAAATAGCGATAAGGACGAATGGCAATGATCCTGTAATCCGGTTCGTGATCTTGCGGGACATACAAGCAGATACCATCTCCTTCACAGACAGTCATATCTGCAAATTGATATAATTCTTTACCCTCGTTTGATATTAACAACTCGTAATTTCCGTCAATCCGTACATTCTTGATGTTGCTGATCCGCTGGCCGTACATTTCTGCCTGCAGTTTCCCGCCGCCCGGCCATACCTCGGCCTCAAAGGAAGAAGGTTGCCCATACTCAATGTAAGAGCTACCTTCCTGATCTTTTTTCGGTATTGCCCGCCTATGGCTGTACTGTTTCAACCGGCTCCTTTTTAGTCTCATATCGTTTACCTCCAACTCCAGCCAGTCTGTAGTGGTCCAATACGTCATATATCTGTTTAGGCGCCGCGTCAAAGCTGTAGCTTTCTCCGCCCTCACTCCGGCCGGTTTCCCCTTCGGTTCCCATCCGGTTGTATGCGATCAGTGCCAGATCACGGACCGGCTTGATAAGGCTGTCAGGCAGGACAGTACGGTTTGTATAGCTTAATACAAACTCTTCCGCGTCAGACAGCAAAAGAGAGAGCAGATTATCATTGCTCTTCCCTGTTAACAGTTTCAGTTTCTCAAGTTCAGTCACTTATCCCACATCCTTTAAAACTGCCAGAAGTTCATCCTTTGTCAGAGAGGCGGCGCCTTCAATACCTTTTTCTTTCGCCAAGGCCTTTAACTCTGGTACAGTCATCTTTGGAAGATCATTTTCTATACGGTTTTCCTGGTCACTTCCTGCTCCATAACCTAGTTCTATAAATCCCAGCGCCTTCAACTTTCTAATTTGTGCTTCATTATCTGTTACTCGTTCCACATTATCCCTTATCAGCCTCATGGATATCCTCCTTATACTTCAGACGGTGCTGCATCCTTGATATTCATGTAGATACTGTCCAGTTTATTATCCAATACCCAGATATCGTGGAACCTGCGATAATCCATCTGCCATGCATTCAGTTTCTGATTCACTGTCGGATCAAAAATACGCATGATATCCTGTTTGGTTACTGCGATCGGTGTCGTACGTGGGCAGATGAAAAAGTTAATGTCTTTCGCTGTAGTTCCTTTTACGTAGCCACCCTGTTCCTGGCCAGCAGTTTTGCCATCATAAATCGTGATGGCCGTGTACATGCGGTTGGATGGCGTGGACACGATCGGTACCCCGTCGACGGAAGGCACCGCGGTGTCCACGCCACCTTTGGAAAACGTCGTGTTCGTGATCTTTCCGGCCAGTTCCATTTCCAGCTCCATAATAAAATCCGGTGTGGCATGACACACTAACGGTCCATTGTAGAGTTCTCTGATCGCCTTAACGCCTTCTTTCATTTTGCGCAGGGCAGAAGTTCCTGTAGCTCCTGGCGTATATCCGTACTGTACCATACCTGCTTTCTTGGCCTCGATTGTCTCTGCTGCGATCTTGGAAATACGGTATGCGTCGATCTCTGGTACCACGTACATCCGCTGAAATTCTCCCATAACTGCTGCTGCCGTAGTAACGAAGTTGTTTTCATTAATATCGATTGGATCAAGCTGGAATTTTCTGCCTCTGTCCTGTGTCATTTTGCGGGTCTCGTATTCCAGTGTAACTCCACCCTGCTGATATCCGTTGTCTCTGTCATAATCTCCGAGACCCTGAACGCTCATCTTCGGAATCTTTACTTCGGACCCTCCGTTATAGATTACCTGGCCAGTGTTAGCGTCCATCCAACCGGTAACTGCCTCCCTGATCGCCACTTTGTCTAATGTGTTCATAAAAAGTGTTGCTGTTGCTAATGTGTTAATTGCCATAGTCTTTTCTCATCCTTTCTTATAATCCCATCATCAGATCTTCAACCTGCTTTGTAAGGTCATTACCATCTTCTGACGGTGCTTTCTTTGGCGGTGTACCGCCTTTTAGTCTCTCTTCAACAGTGGTCTGCACTGCCTCCTGGAAGGCTTTCTCTACTGCTTCCATAGATTTGTTGCAGGAAACTGCATCCGTGTAATTTAACACCTCTGCAAGTCCCACAGGCAGCTTTTTTTCCACCAGCGTATTCTTTGCTTCGGCCATCAGCTCACGGCGGGTAATCGCCGCTTCCCGGTTCTTTAGTTCCTGTTCCTGCTTCTGCCGCAGGTACTCTGCCTTCTCTTCCTTGTTCATCTTTGCTAGCCTATCGGCTTCGGAAAGTTTATCGTCCATGAGGGCTGTCCACTTTTCCTTAGCGGTTCCCAACGCCTTCTGGACGCGGCGATCAAACTCTGCCTGATACCGGCCGTCTTTTAAAATATCATCGAGCTTTTCGGCTCTTTATCTCCATTTTCGGCTCCCCCTGCGCTGCCTTCATCTAGTTTATTTTCAGCTCCGCTGCCTTCGCACTGATCTGCGCCGGCACCGTCTCCGCTTTCTGCAAAAAACTGCAAATTCATTCTTCGGGGTATCCCCGTCATTCTTGTCCTTCTCATATCTATCCTTTCCGCCCCAGCCTGTTCTTCTGCCCAAACTGTTGCATAAAAATAACACCCAGGTATTTAACCCGCGTGCTAATAGCTACCTGTTGCGATATCGCAGCAACTAAAATATCACTGGCCATTTACTGACTGGTGATATTACAAACCTGATATTGTATCTTTTATTCCTTTTGCTAAATTTGCGGCCCTCTTCATGAAAGTATTGTCTACCAGATATTCCAATCCTTTCAACGTAATATCCGGGCAAATCTGAGGTTCCAGTTTTGGGCTATAGTGCCCGTTGCACTGGTCATAGACAACACCTTCGATATATTCTGACTTGGACAGCACAATCATGATCTTTTCCTAGCGCTGACAGGTAATTCCCAGCTTCTTATGGCTGATAGAAGCCGGATCGAATTCATCAATATCCATCGCTTTTTCGAGGGCCTTTAAAATCTTATAAATAACCGAAAAGTTATCCATTTTCTATCACCCTTTCGATATCATCAATTGTTATGTCTATGGTTTCCCAGTCCTTAGGAGAACTTCCAACATCGGCTATAAAAACTTTTCCATCAAATGCTTCAACGATTGAAGCCCCCCTGCCGTCTTTTAGCAGAACGGTATCATACTGTTTTACAATCATATCCTTACACCTCTTTGATATACGCACTTGTCATACGCATGCTTCCATCCGGCCACTGTAACCATCCAACAATAACATTTGCCGGCGTACCCTTCTTGCCGTACAGGATCATCTTTTGCTCATATCGGATACCATATTCGATCTCTCCCTTCATAGTTGCTGGGTATCTGGCTACTTTTTGTTTGATCTCGTCCTGAAGTTCCTGCCAGTTGCTGATATCATATCCCAGTCTGCTCGTAATTGCCCTTCCCTTTGATCGCCCCTTTTTATTTTCTCCACCAAGCAAATATCTTGTAAACTTCTCATCTGGCACAATCACCTTTTCAGAATTAGGAAGTTTTAATTCCGGATGATCAATTAGCTTCTTTCTTCTGGAATAGTCAAGCCTTCTAAACTCATATGTTTCCTGTTCAGTATACTTCATTTTCTGAAAGGAATCCAGAGTTCTCGGCATATCTTTTCCCAGGATTTCATGATACTGTTCAAACTGTCTGCGGTCTGAATAACAGTTTTTGATCATCTTCTCATTCAGTTCGGCTCCCGGCCTTCCATTTACATAGGTTTCATACCATTGTTCATATGTCATATCTACTGGTACCATATAAGTTTTTCCGGTAACTGGATCCCGCGCTCTACGCTGCATGTCCAGTACTTCCTCATCTTTCAGTTCACATACCGTTGTTGACCGGCACCAGGGATGCATGGGTGGACAGTTCTTTCCTGGCTGCTGCTCTGATACTAAAAATACCTTTCCATCCAGTTTTCTACAGACCGCAGAAGTTCTCAAATCCAACGTGGCCACAAAACGGTATTTCGTAATTCCGCACTCCTCATAGGCTGCCATGTCCATCTGTGTTGCCAGGTTACAGCTTTCTGTCCTGATCAGCCTCCTGGCCTGGCTGGCTCCTGCCGCGAACTTATTGGCAAACAGTTCTGCTGTTTCCCGATCGGTCCTGCCTGTGATCAAGCTGATTAAAAGCTCTCTCTTTAAGTCCTGTGTCAGGGCCCGTGTATTATGCCAGATACGCGCGGAATAGTTAGTTCCAGACCATTTGCTGTTGATTACTTGGTCAATTATCTTTGGATCTACCAGACCAAAGCTGAAGCCGACTCCTGTCTGCTGCTGAATATCAAAAATAGATCGGTAATAAGCCTCATTGGCAAGGTCCACATAATGGCTTGTGTTTCTGATATTCTCCTGTTCATAGACCTGCCGCATAACCAGATCTAATTGATTCTGCAGCTGTTTTAAACGTTCCAGCCTTGTCTGATATGCCGGACTTTCCAGTTCCGCCAGAATATCTGCCTTTGTCCGGCCTCCTGTACCAGCCTTTAAAGCGGCTTTCAGTTCATTGATGGCTGTTTTATCTTGCAGTGTATTTAAAAGCCTGTATGCCTCGGCTTCTGATAGATGGTGCTTGGTTTTGAACCGTTTGAAAATCTGATCCATTTCGTGGCTTAGATATTCGGAGGACTTTTGATAGAGGTTTGCTATCTCATCGGCAGTCTCTTCCGCTGACTGCATGTATTGGAACATGTCCTGTGCCTTACGGCGCTCCCAGTAGGTCAAGTTACTCATTTACATCATCCGGAGCTTTCTTATCTGGATCCTCATCTGCATCTGGTGGCGGAGAATTGCTTCCAAGACCGAACATAGCCTGCTGCTGTTTCACCGCCTCCTCAGCCTCTTTCTCCACAGCCTTAACCTCTTCGTCTACATTCTCGACAAATGGTACCTGTGACAGCAATGTCTTCTTACTGATCTTTCCCCATAGGTTCGCCACGATCTGGCTTATCTCCAACAGATTCTTAGGCATGGCCCGTGTGAAGGTTGGCGTAATACCGGACACATCGACGTGAACTGATCTGCTTTTAGACAGCCAGGCTGCGAACAGACGCAGCCGCTTCCGCAATCCTCGTTTGTAGTACCGGGTCTTGATCTTCGTAATATTTTCCATACCAAGCAGCTTAAATTCCATCGCTACGCCGCTGACATTCCCACCGAAGCTCTCATCGGTCATGCAGGGAATATGGGAAAACTTATGGATATCCTGCTCGATGGCTTTCTTCAGGATCTCTACTCCTGATTCATCAAAGGTGCGAGTAAGGTATTCTGCTTTGGAATCCTTGGGAAGCTCCAGTAGCTTATCCTCTTTTACTTTCTCTTTTGCCGTCTTCCCATCCTCATCCACTGCGTCCGGATCTCCCAGCATCGCGCCGTAGATTGCAAGAATTGCGTCAATAAACTGTTCCTTATCCGTGATCCGGTCACTCATCAGCGCGTTGTATGCGTCGATCAGCGGAATCTGAAGCTCAAAGTCCCCGATGGCAAGCTTGTTGTTCAGGTACTCGATTATTGGGACCTCATCAAAATAATGCGGTGCCGGCTCTTCCAGTAATGCCTGCGGGCTATCGATATTCTCGATGTTCAGCACCCACTTATAATGCTCTGTCAGTATTGTCGCAACATAGATCGTTCGTTTCTTATCTGAATCGTCCTTCTTCGCATAGTAATAGACTGCAAACAATTCTTTCTGTTCAATCGTATCATCATAAACCATGAAGGTATTTTCTGGTGACAGGTTTTTAATGGCCAGCATGGTCTCTCCCTCCATGGGATAGATATATTCGTAGCTCCGGCCATACACGGATAAGTCCAGGCCGTTGTCTCCGTCGGCCTCATCGGCTCCGGCAGTCTCCAGCGCGTCTGTGAGCGGCATAATATCTACGTCTCCATTATAAGATATTGGATTTCCGATAAAGTAGGCGCTGGCCGTATCTGCAATGTCCTTTGCATGATTGCATACCAGCTTTGTTTTCCGGCTCTCCGCTAATATCTTATGTTCACCCTCGTAGTATTTCATGGATTTTCGCAACCGGTTGGCTTCCCGACGGTGCTTGACGATCAGCGTGCGGATTGCCTGTTTATCCGGATTCTGTTCGTCCCAGGTTTCCCTGGGCATTGTGTATGTATAAATGGTTCTCACCTCCTTAATGTAATCCATAATCGGATTTCTTCCTGACTTTCGCCTTCCTGCTTGTCATTACATTCTCCAACGCATACCGAACCGCGTCAATTGTATGGTTATCCCTATCTGGATAGCTACCCTTGAAGTTTCCATTCTTATCCTGATCCAGTTCATAGCCGGTAAATTCCCTGACAGCATTCGGGCAGCGCTGTTGATCTATGATGATCTCATTCACTTCATCGGCAAGAAATTCCATTCCAAAGTCTACCGATCCCGGCCCTTTTTTAGCGCCTACTATCCGTAATCCAAGCTCATTCAATGCGTCAATGGCTCGTGGATCCTCGCTATCTGCTATCACCACTCTATTCAGCGGATTAAACACCCGAATCTTTGCAGCCAGCTTTGTATTTCCCATCCGTGGTGCATAGACTTCACCAAATAGAAAAAGACGCTTCCGCGTCCTGTCATAATGCATCTTTATGTAAGCAGCCGGGTCAGCTCCGAAGCCAAAATCAAGGCCCTGATAGATCCTGTCAAACCGCGCCATCTCTTCCTCTATGATCGGGCGCACTATGACATTCTCAAATACCTGGCCACCGGTTCCTGTAGCAATGCCAAGATATTCATGATCGTATGCTTTCGGCTTCATCTCCCTAAGTGATTCCGCCTCAATCAAAAACTGTTCTCCCAGCCATTCACGCGGTACCGTCCTGTAATCGCTATGGTGGACAATCGTATCTCCCCTGCTCTGTAAGATATCTTGATTCACCCAGTTATTCAGTGACTTAGGAGGATTCCACGAATAAAAAACAAAATACTCTGAACCACCACGCATTAATGACTGAAGGATTGTTCTTTCCTCTTCTTCTCCGTCAAACTCTGCACGTTCCTCAAACCAAATATACTTAAAATATCCGTTCGCCAGTTTCACCGACTTGATCTTCTGTGGATCATCAGCGCCGCGGAAGATGATCTTATTTCCGAAAGGCGTATAGGTCAGGCTTAATGGAGAATATCTGATTTTCCATTTGTCGGCCACACCTAGTGCATTGATCGCCCAAATAAGTTGTTGAAATACCGATTCCTCCAGAAAGCGACCGACCTTTCGCATAGCAATCGCATTCGCCTGTGGATCTTGCATCATACCCAGGGGAATCTCCAGACTGATAAATGATGACTTTGTGGATCCACGTCCACCTGCCAATTTATAGTGTGTGTGCCTATGATCTACAATATCCCAATGCAGATCATAAAAGGACAGAGCAATCAGGTTTGACAGCTTAACTTGTGTCTGATCTGGGGATATCATTGACAATCGTGATCCCTCCTAACTGGCCGTTATGCTCAATATCCTGCTTATCCCTCCACCGATCCGGCCGTCGATTCTTCAGCCAGAAGATTTGCGCTGTGGTGTCTGGAACGACTTCTTTGATAATCGTAGTGATTCTTACTCCTTCGGCTGTCCTTTCCTTTTTGGTTTCAGTATAAGTATAACCCAGCGCTCGCTTCAAGAGAGCGTTCTCGACCTGTATGTCAACAACCTCTTTTCCCTTTTTTAAGGCCTCCGAAACCTCTGGATAACGCTTTTTCCAGTCATACAGCGTTGCCGTGGCTATCCCGGCGTTCGTAGCAATTTGCTCATCGGTCAGTCCATCTCGCGCCCAGGCTTCCAGTTTCAGTAAGCCTTCCGGCGCTATCCAGTTTTCATATTTTGCCATCAGGCTCACCTCCTTTGGGTATAGAAAAAGAGACAGCCTAGGCTATCCCTTAAAATATTCTCTATATTCACATTTGGCACAGTGTATATTGTTTCCATTGATAAATAACTTCTGCCCGCACTTTGGACATATCCCCGATGTCGCTGCTTTAGGTTTGTAAATTCTTTTTCCGCAAATACTGCAGTGCAAACTACCACCATCATCATACATTACTTTTCCACAACAATTCATAAATCTTCCTCCGCCTTCCCTTTTTTCTCATCATACACCGAATTTTGATAATATTCAACATTCAAAGGAGGTCCACCAGTCTAAGTTTCACCTGGCGGAAAGTGCATGAAAAAAGCAGCCAATTCATAATATTTGACTGCTGCTCTAAGGTAAATTAAAGACTAAAAATGTTAAATATATTGTATATTCGCTTGACTTACACGTGTTTGCGTGGTATAATTAAATTATCAAAAAGGAAGGAGGTAAACCGTTGGGTAAAAAACAAAAGAAAAAAGAGAACTTGTTCAACCAGATAATCAAAGCCTTGGTTGCAGCCGCAGCTTTGATAACATCAATATCACAGTTGATACAAGCTCTCAAATGATCACAGGGGAGAGACATCTCCCCTCCTAATAAAATTTTACCACATCGGTTTAATAAAATCAATGAAGTTCGATACACTATTACTATTCTTTACAATCATTTATGCCCTCGGTACAAACTGGTCAGTTCCATCGTGTCTTTTTGTAATGGCCTGCTCTGCATATGTGCTATGCAGTACTGTCCCTAAAATATGGAGGTATTATTATGAGGCTAAAACAAATTAGAAATAATAACGGTCTATCTCTTCGCGCTCTTTCAGAGCTTTCTGGTGTTCCTCAGCGGACCATTGAGGATCTGGAGCGTAGAGACGATGGGCGAGTATCAACCATGATTAAACTGGCTGACGCTTTAAGTGTAACATTGGATGAACTTTGTAGGAATGAGGCGGCCGAATAGGCCGCCTTTTATTTTTCATATTAAAATTAATTACTATCCCAGAATGACCTTTAAATCATTTGTATTTATTTCTTAATCGCTCAATACATTCCGTATTTGCTTTTCTCTCTTGATCTTTCTTTCTTGGCACACTAAAAGCAACCTTTACCATTAAGATAATTATTCTGTAAGAAGATAATACAAAATACGCAAAAATATATACCCAAATACATTTTAATAAACAGAATTACTACATGAGCTAACTTCAATAGCAAGACTTCATATATAAATTCAAATATGTTTTCTCTTAACAGTAAAACAATTGACAGTCCCACTAAGGTAAAACCAGATTGACAACTGCTTAAAAAGAATTTCTTGAGCCTACTTTTATAGCTATCATTAGCAAAGATAATTTTTACTATTTCTGCATTTAATAAGCTATCATTAGCAAAGATAATTTTTACTATTTCTGCATTTAATAAGCTAAAGATTAAAGTTACTAAAGCA
>NZ_QSDR01000005.1 GCF_003464085.1 Clostridium sp. AM58-1XD | reverse complement strand
GCGGCACGCGCCCAAAAACCGGTATGCGCAGGTATAATGTCCGCTCTGCGGTCATTATACCATCTTTTTCCTGATGGCGTAAATGGAGGATTTCTTACGATTTTCAGTCTGATTTTTAAACCTGAAAACTTGTCGGCAGAAAAAGAGTTATATCGGACAAAAACAGAGGATGCAGTAGAAAAGACAAACTCATTTCCCTCGTCTTCATATGGAGCAGTTTCTCGTCCGCGCATGAACAGAAGCTGGAGCCGAGGGCGTGTCTGAATTTACTTTCCTGAGCATCCTCTAAACAATAAATAGGAGGTTTTTTATTCCGTCTATCTGCGCCCGCAAAAGCGCGCAGCCGCTCCGCTGCGGAACATCTGTAAAGGCCGCGCAGAGGCCCTTGGCTGGAGGTTGGGGGCGAAGCTCACACTAAGCAGATTTTACAGGTTTTTGCAGAGGCGAAAAAAGGGTATTGCAAAATTCAAATCAGCTGTGCCACCGATACAAGATTCCGTTCCTGGCGATAGCCAAGTCGCTGCATCTGTTATCGGCGGCAGCTCTGTTTTTCTTTTTGCAACACCCTGCATTAGGAACGCCTAAAGAGGAAGTACGCCTTTTAATGAGAAGGCGTACATAGGATTACATCGGTTTTAGTTTTCTGTTGAGCCTATCCACCATCCATGAGATTCGCTTTTCCCGCCCGGCATCTGTCTTTGCGTCAAAATATGCCCGCGTGTAGGTTTTCTTTACTGATAAAGACATCGCCTGAAAATTTTCATAAGCGGGCTCGTATACTTTTAGTAAACCAGATAAAAAGGCTATCTGTTCTTCTGTCACCGTCGGGGATTTAGGGGCATCCCATTGTCCGTTTTTCCTGGCGTCCTCTATTTTCTTCCTGCCAAAATCGGTCATAAGTCCTTGTTCTTCAAGGCTTTTAACCAGTGCCTTGTTCTTCTCCGACCACTTACTATTCTCCCTGCGTAAAGAAAAATATTTCTTGTAAGTTTTGTCATCAATGCTTTGCATCTGTCCGTCAATCCAGCCAAAGCAGAGGGCTTCTTCAAGCGCTTCGCTTGCCTTTATTGTTTTCGGCCCGCCCGCTTTTCCAAACAGCAGCCAAACGCCAGCATTTGACAGGCAATGGTCCGAAAGCCATTGCCTGAATTCTTTTCTGTTTTCAAATTCCATTATGTCACTCACTATGTGCCCCTCCCCTCGTACGTCTTCTCCGCCCAAGGCGAACAAACCCATAGCTTCTTAAAGAACAGGCGGAATTCATCTTGACCTGACTAAGCCATTTTACTTGCAGACAAGATTAATGATCTTACCAGGTACGTAAATCTCTTTTACAACATTTCCTGTGATCTTGTCTTTTGCAGCCTCTTTTCCTGCGGCAATCGCATCCTCTTTGGACACATCGGCCGGAAGGTTCACAACTGCCCTCGTCTTTCCGTTCACCTGCACTGCTATTTCGATCTCGTCATCTTTCATTGCCTCTTTGTCACACTCCGGCCAGGATGCGTGGAATACGCTATCTGTTCCGCCCAGTTCTCTCCAAAGCTCTTCGCCAAGATGAGGTGCAAATGGCGCCAGAAGAACTACAAATGTCTTTAAAGTCTCCCTATCGATGCCGCCTTCTTTTTTAGCCAGATCAATCAGCTTATTGTTGTATTCCATGAAACCAGATACAACCGTATTCAAGCTGAACTGTTCAAATCTCTGTTCAATGTCGAAGACCAGTTTATGGCGGATCTTAACCATTTCCTTAGTCTCTTTGATATCCTTGTCCCTGCTTTCCATAACCAGGTTATAGAAACGTTTTAAGAAGCGGGACACGCCGTCGATTCCCCTGTCATCCCACTCTGCATCCAGTTCAGGCGGACCAACGAACAGTTCGTACAGCCTTAATGAGTCACAACCGTAATCACGTACCAGATCATCAGGAGATACCACATTTCCTTTCGACTTGCTCATCTTGATGCCGTTCTTTCCTGTGATCATACCCTGGTTGAACAGCTTCTTAAACGGCTCGTCAAAGTCGATTGCTCCGATATCGCAGAGAAACTTCGTATAGAAACGTGAATACAGAAGATGAAGCACCGCATGCTCTACTCCGCCGATATACATGTCAACAGGAAGATATTTATCCGCCTTTTCTCTCGATACCAGTTCCTTGTCATTTTTGCTGTCTACATAACGGAGGAAATACCAGGAAGAACCGGCCCATTGGGGCATTGTGTTCGTCTCTCTCTTAGCCGGTGCTCCGCAGACTGGGCAGGTGGTGTTTACCCACTCGTCAATCGCAGCTAAAGGTGATTCTCCCGTACCTGTCGGCTGGTAGCTCTCTACCTCCGGCAGCTTTAACGGAAGCTGGTCTTCCGGCACAGGAACATTTCCACAGTGCGGGCAGTGAATGATCGGGATTGGTTCGCCCCAGTAACGCTGACGGGAAAATACCCAGTCACGGAGCTTGTAGTTTACAGTTTTATGCCCGATTCCCATCTTTTCGATAATAATCGGCGCCTCTTTTTTCAGAACTGCCGATTCCATTCCATTCCATTCACCAGAATTGATCATAGTTCCGCTGGCTTCTGTATAAGCTTCTGTCATATCTTCGATTTCCATGCCGTCCTTGGCAATAACCTGGATAATCGGAATGTCAAATTTCTTTGCAAATTCGAAGTCTCTGTCGTCATGGGCCGGCACACACATAATCGCTCCTGTACCGTAATCAGCCAGAACATAATCGGACAGCCAGATCGGAACCTTTGCACCGTTTAATGGGTTAACTGCGTAGGTACCTGTAAACACGCCTGTTTTTTCCTTGTCCTGCAGACGGTCTACGTTAGACTTCATGGAAGCGTCGAAAATATACTGCTCTACTGCTTCTCTCGTCTCATCTGTAGAAAGGCTCTTGGCCAGTGCATGCTCCGGAGCCAGAACCATGAGGTCGCACCGTGAAGAGTATCCGGCCTTGTGGTATAAACAGTAATCTTCTCATCTCTTCCCTCAACCGGGAAATCAACTTCCGCACCGTAAGATTTTCCGATCCATTCGGTCTGCATCTTTTTAACCTTCTCAGGCCAGTCCAGTTTATCCAGATCATCCAGCAGGCGGTCCGCATATGCAGTGATCTTTAACATCCACTGGCGGAGATTTTTCTTCGTAACCGTCGTTCCGCAGCGCTCACAGCAGCCGTTTACAACTTCTTCATTTGCAAGGCCGGTCTTACAGGAAGGACACCAGTTAATCGGGAATTCCTTCTCATATGCGAGGCCTTTTTTAAACATCTGCACAAATATCCACTGGGTCCACTTGTAAAAAGCCGGATCCGTCGTATTGACTTCCATATCCCAGTCGTAAATCGAAGCGATTTCATTGATCTGTCTCTTAATATTTCTTACATTTTCCGCAGTTGATATTGCCGGGTGAACACCCATTTTAATCGCATAGTTCTCAGCAGGAAGGCCAAACGCATCCCACCCCATTGGATGGATGACATATTTTCCCTTTAAAAGCTGATAACGGCTCCATACATCGGAAATAACGTAGCCTCTCCAATGTCCTACGTGAAGGCCGCTTCCTGACGGATATGGGAACATATCCAGACAGTAATACTTCTCTTTCTTTCCGTCGTTTACATTAATCGGGTCCTTTGCCCAGTTCTCACGCCACTTCTTCTCAATGGCTGTGTGATTGTACTGTGCCATGATTTTTTCCTCCTTCATTCGGTGCAAAACACACACGTCTTTCTCTTTTCCGCAAAGAGCACGTTCCCAAGCGGAGTATTGTTCCAGCTCAGGATTATTTTCCTGTGCAAGAATAAAAAGCCCGGCATCTCTACAGAAATTTCTTCCATAGAGACGCAAGGCTTTATAACTTACGCGGTACCACTCTATTTCATACAATTGTATGCTCTCATTCGGATGTTTCAATCCGTTCCCGATAACGGCGGGTTCCGGCCTCTCCTACTGCGGCTTCATTTCGTTCCGGCTGTCCGTACTGGGCAGACAAAACGCTTGCCTTTCAGATGGCTACTCAAGGGCCAGTTCGGCTGTTTTCCTCATCTGCCTTCCACCTCCCGGCAGCTCTCTGTATGATTCCCACGGCTTACTACTCCCTGTCTCAGTATTTGTACTGAGGTCTAATTTATCACACATAACCGCCGGTGTCAACTCATAAAAGACAAATTCGCCCTGTCTGTGCAGGTTTTAAGCCAATCAATCTCACATCAGAGACCGATAAAGCGCTGCGATTTCTTCTGCGCTTGTATCTCTTGGATTGCCTGGACAGCATGCATCTGCGAAGGCCGATTCTGACAGGAACGGAACGTCCTCTTCCTTTACAATCGCTTTTAAATCAGCCGGAATTCCTACATCCTGAGAAAGCTTCTTAACCGCCTCTACAGCAGCCTTTCTGTATTCCTCCTGGGTCATGTCATCTACGCCCTGCACACCCATAGCACGGGCGATCTCACGGTATTTTTCTCCTGTAGCAGGAGCGTTGTATTCCATAATGGTCGGAAGCAGGATTGCGTTTGCCACACCGTGGGGAGTATCATAGACGGCTCCCAGGGAGTGCGCCATAGAATGAACAATTCCCAGACCTACATTGGAGAATCCCATTCCTGCCACATACTGACCGAGAGCCATTCCTTCACGTCCCTCTTTGGTGTTTTCAACAGCTCCCCTTAAATGCTTTGCAATAAGCTCAATCGCTTTAATATGGAACATGTCCGTCATTTCCCATGCGCCCTTTGTAATATAACCTTCGATCGCATGAGTCAGAGCGTCCATACCAGTGGATGCAGTCAGGCCTTTCGGCATGGATGACATCATATCAGGATCAATCACTGCGATTACCGGAATATCGTGAGTATCGACACAGACAAATTTCCTCTTCTTTTCTACATCTGTAATAACATAATTGATCGTTACTTCTGCTGCTGTACCTGCTGTCGTAGGAACAGCGATAATCGGAACACTTGGATTCTTAGTCGGCGCAACACCTTCCAGACTTCTGACGTCTTCAAATTCCGGATTGGCAATAATAATTCCTACTGCCTTTGCAGTATCCATAGAAGAACCTCCGCCGATTGCAATCAGGTAGTCTGCTCCGGATGCCTTAAATGCAGCGACGCCCGTCTGTACATTTTCAATCGTCGGGTTTGGTTTGATATTGGAGTACACTTCATATGGCAGGCCTGCTCCGTCCAGAACGGCGAGTACTTTTGCTGTTACGCCAAACTTTACCAGATCAGGATCTGAACATACAAATGCCTTTTTGAAACCTCTCGTTTTTACCTCTGCCGCTATTTCACTGACAGCGCCTGCTCCGTGATAGGATGTTTCATTTAATACAATTCTGCTGCTCATAATCAAATCTCCTTTTCTTCTTTTCTTTCATGAGGGGATCGCTTTTTCGCTTCCGTCCCGCCTCTTTTTGCATGACAAAACTTTAACACATCAGAATGGCAAAAAACAAGTGACACATCAACGAATGTGTCACTAATGTTACATTCCCCTTCATATGTAACCCGCCTTTCTGTCACATTGCACAACTGATATCACAATTTGACTGCCCGGCAGGCTGTTACTTCCTGAGAAAAGATAAAAGGCTGTTTAATTTTTCAGGGAGCGCTTCGATCAGCAGGTCCGCCATTTTTTCCGGCTCATTTTTCATCCCTGTACGCACCCATTCCACTGTCATCTGAATCGATCCCTGGCAGTACATCCGCAGAAGAAATTCCACATCATCCTCCAGCGGCATCTTAAGCTTCTCCGTCAAAATTTTCCGGTAAAACCGGAGAATATATTCATAGTCATATTTAACAAGCGAATTGTAATCATTGGATCCGAACGCACATGCAAAAAATACTCTTTCATCCCGAATGAACTGGAATTTCTTTGTAAGGCCCTCTCTCAGAGTCAGACTCACTCCCATTTCCTCAAAAGACTGCTGTACCAGTTTTTCAAAATACCAGTTCACCAGATCATACTTGTCCTTAAAGTTGCGGTAAAAGGTCTGTCTGGTCAGATCACATCCTGTTACTATGTCTTTTACCGTAATTTTATCCAGCGGCATTTCTGCCATCAGATTTTTAATGGATGACGCCAACCGGTATCTCGTCTTATCGTTATCCATAGCTTCCTCCATCAAGCCGTGCGTTACGCTTCAATATTCTCCAGTACATAAACAGCAGAGCGGCGGATATGGTTCCTCATAAGTGTCTCTGCCAGCTCGCTGTCCTGCCGCTCAATTGCCTCTAAAATCGCCCTGTGCTCATCAAGAGACTGCTTTCTTCCCTTTTTCTCTCTCAATCCGCCGTGGCGAAATCCCTGATTAAAGCTCCTTTGCGTTTCAATCAGCTGAATCAGATAAGGGTTGTTGCTGTATTTCGTGATTGCTTCATGGAAGTCCCTGTTGCAGTCTTCCAGCTGTTCGATATCATCGCTGTCCATCAGTTTTTCCACCTCGTCCAGAGACCTTTTCAGCTTCTCGCACGCTTCCTTGTCCATGTTCTGTGCAGCAAGGTTCGCTGCAACGCCTTCCAGCGCCGACCTCAGCGTTGACTGCTGTGCCAGATTCTGCTTTGCGAATTCTGAAACCATAGTCCCTTTTCTCGGAAGAGTAATCAGGAGACCGGCCGTTTCCAAACCTCTGATCGCCTCTTTGATCGGCGTCGTGCTGATACTCAGCTCACGGCTGATATCCCGTTCTGATATCCTGTCTCCCGGCTTCAGTTCTCCATTTATTATTCTCATCCTGAGAATGTCCGTCACCTGTTCCCGGATGGATTTCGTATTTATATTCATTTAAAAATCACCTTTAATCTTTCCAATTTCATCTATGTTAGTATACCATATCTGCCTCCCGGATACCAGACTTTTCCAGCAAAATACCCGCAGAAGACCAAAAGCGGTCTTCTGCGGGTGATCCCGGCGCGTCTTAATTCTCCGGGAAAGTCTGATCTGTACTGCGCAGAGAAAGACTGCTAAATCTGCTGTGCCGCCTTTCCTTTGATTCTGTGTTTCTGCAGTACGATAACAATTCCTCCCAGCAGAAGGCCTATGACATCCGTATAAACGCCCGGATAAATCAGTGTAACGGCCGCCGCTCCCAGCATCATTCGCTCCGTCAGACTCGTCTTATCCAAAAGCCATCCGCGCTGGCGCCTGCCAGGAAATATACGCCGATAAATGATGTCGCAGCTACCAGCACCAGTTCAAACACGCTGCTGCCGATCAGAAGAAGCCCTGTATTATATGCGAACATAAACGGGACAATATATGCGACAATTCCCAGTCGGAATCCTAAAACTCCCGTCTTTAAAGGCTCCGATTCCGCCAGACCGGCCGCCGTATAGGAAGCCAGGGCTACGGGAGGGGTGATATTGGCTACGTTTGCAAAATAGAATGCGAATAAATGCGCCGCAATCAGCGGAATATCCAGTTTTACGATTGTCGGCACCATCAGGGAAGCCACAACGATATAAGATGGCGTTGTAGGAAGCCCCATTCCAAGAATGATTGTGGCGATGGCTGTCAAGATTAAAACGATAAGCAGGTTTTCCTTACCGATCGCCAGCATAATCGACGTGAATTTCAATGCGAGGCCGGAATAATTGACGATTCCTACTACGATACCGGCAGTAGCGCATGTAACAGCCACTCCTACGGCGCCTTTTGCACCGGAAGTAATCGCCTCACAGATCGCACCAAGGCCCATTCTTTTTTCCGGATTCAGCCAGGATACGACTACAATACTGGCGATTGCAAGAAGGCATGCATAAGTCGGACTGTATCCGAATGCCAGCATGATGACAATTGCCGCCAAAGGCAGCAGCTGATAAGAACCTCTCAGCAGTTTCCTCTTTTCCGGCATATTTTCCAGTGATATGCTGGAAAGGTTTAACCGCACCGCTTCAAAATGGACCATAAAAAATACAGCACTGTAAAAAAGCAGAGCCGGCAGTATGGCACATTTTAGTATCTGCACATAGGGAATACCTGTAAAATCGCACATGACAAACACGGCCGCTCCCATAACTGGCGGCATAAGCTGCCCTCCCGTGGATGCAACTGCTTCCACAGCGGCGGCAAATTCCGGCTTATATCCCGTCTTTTTCATTAGAGGAATCGTGATCTGTCCGGTTGTTGCAACATTCGCAATCGCACTTCCGGAAACGCTTCCAAACAGGGCGCTGGATATAACGGACATCTTCGCAGGACCGCCTTTTGATTTTGCCGTCAGCGCACAGGCCAGGTCCATAAAATACTCCGCAACGCCAGCCTTTTCCAGAAACGCTCCGAATATAATAAACAGGATTACAAACGTAGCTGATGTACCAAGCGCCATTCCAAAGATTCCTTCTGTCGTATAAACCAGGAGGTCCGCCATTTCCAGCCTGGTAAATCCCTGGTGGCCGAATATGCCCGGTATGTACTGGCCTACTGCCGCATATATAATCGTGATGACCGCAACGATCGGCAGCGCCATTCCGAGAGACCTTCGCGTACCTTCCAGCAGGACAATCACCAGCATAACCGCAAATACATACTGAAAGCTTTTCAGTTCCTGTACATAGGGCATTCGGTTCAGCAGGTTGGAATAATCCAGTATCATATAGCCAAGAGGCAGAACGGTACAGATAAGCGCCGCCCAGGTCCATATTTTTCCTGCCTTGCTGTCCGGATGCTTCTTAGATGCCGGTTTCAACAGCAGAATCAGCACCATTGCAAACAGAAGATGACCTTCCCTCAGCCTGTAAGGATCCAGATTTCCCATGAAAGATGTATACAGATGAAATATACCAAATATCAATGCTATGCATGAGATTATTTTTTCTTTCACTTAATGACTCCTTTTTCTCTGAAATAGCGTTCCGCTCCTGGATGGAATGGAAGCGCCAGCTCCTGCCCCATTTTTTCTGCCGTCAAATCCTTAAATGCCACATGCGCTTCCTGAATTGTAGAAAGATGTTCAACGGTCGATTTCACAATTTCATATGCCAGTTCTTCATCCATGCTTTCATTTACAATCACATGAACAGCTCCGCCGAATGTAGTGATGTCTTCATTCTGGAACTCATATGTTCCGGCTGGAATCACACGTTCTACATAACCTTTGTTCATCTCAAGTACCTTTTTCATCTCATCTGCGCCGATTGAGATAATCTTAATATCCCTGGATGAAGCCAGATCGGTCAGAATAGCTACTGGCGGCGCATTTGCAAATGTAAAGGCATCGACGATTCCGTCTTTCATCTGCTGTACAGAATCGTCATAACTGTTTACATTCGACACTTTTTTCAAGTCGGAATACTCCATCCCATATGCCGCTAAGACTTCTCTGGTCATCTGTTCCGCCTGGTTTCCTACCGTCTGAGTGGAAAGTGATTTCCCCTTCAAATCTGCTACACTGTTGATTCCGGAATCTGACAGAACCACGAGGTGGAATGCCTCATCATAAAAATACATCAGGTTTCTGACTTTATCGCACGGTCCCTGAAACGGTTCTTTTCCTTCAACGCCCAGAATCGTACCCGGCAGTTTTGCAAATGCGATGTCACAGACACCATCCTGAACCGCTTGTACGTTGGACTGTCCCTGTCCTGGCGTTACGGTTACATTGGTCAGTCCCGAAATATCCTGAGGCAGAAATTCTGCCATGGATGCGGATACGGGATAGAAACATCCGGAAGTTGCGCCGCTCCGGTATTTCAAATCAAAAGATGCCGCTTTTTCTGCACCGCCGTCCTGTTTCTGACCGTTCTGTTCTGTTTTTTCCTGACTGTTCTGCGGAGTCTCCGTCTGTTTGCCGCCGCATGCCGTCAAAGCCAATGAAGCTGCCAGCAGAACACCTAAAAGCACAGATGTCCCTTTCCTCAAAATGTTTTTTTGCATAACCCTTCCCCTTTCTTTCAACTTCTCTCACGTTCCCTTTGCTCATCTCTTCTGTCTTTAATTTCTTCTGTCTTTGTTTACTGTCCCTATGTATTTGCCGCCTAATCCAGAATAGCGCCCTGTTTCAATAGTTCCTCCTGCAGTTCCCTGACAGATACCTCATGGAGTCCCTGCTGTTTTCTGCATGCCATTGCGGCCGCCGTTCCTGCCGCCTGTCCCATACACATACAGGCTGACATCGTTCTGGCCGATGCAAGCGCCTGATGGGTAACGGAAATGCAACGCCCTGTCACCATCAGATTCTCATATCCGGGCAGCAGCATACAGCGCAGCGGAATACCGTATGTGCCGTCTCCTCCAATCGGCTTAAACACCACATTTCCTCCATCAGGATCGTGCATATCCATCGGATAGCCGACGAGACAGATATTGTCGTCAAACTTCCTTCCCTCTTTTATGTCATCTTCGTTCAGCGTGTATTCCCCGATAAATCTTCTGCTTTCTCTTACACCCAGGAATGTGCCCCCGATTAAATTGCACTTTTCAAAGCCGGGTATGTATTTCTTAACGAAATGGTACATCTTCTCAATCTGTAGACGCGTGTCGATCAATGCACCGCTGCTCTCCCTCAGTCTTGTCCCGTCGACGCCGATCACCCTGGAAATATTCAGGTAGATATCATTTTCCAGGGTACACAGACAGAACATCTGATGGTTCCTGTCGGTAAATATTTCCTTTGCTTCCGGCGTATCATCCCATTTTCCGAGCCTTGCAACAAAATATACGGGGTATTCTTTTTCAGATCCGGGTCGTTTTGCCATCAGCACAGACTGATCTGTCGGAACTTCATGCACCATTTTCAGCGTATCCACATTTGACACGCGCATAGCCAGGCTTACAGGCTGCATTTTGCCGTCCGCCTCGCGGCCTTTTTCATATTCCGCTCCGGCCATGCACGCCGCGTCGCCGTCGCCCGTCGCATCGATCACCATCTTTGCCCCGATGATTTCCGTTCCCTCTTTGCTCTGAATAATAACTCCCTTTATCTTTTTATTATCCATAATGACGTCATTTACAATCGTTTCAAAAAAAACATCTACGCCAGCTTCTTTTGCCATTTTCATCAGCTCGATCTTAACCATCTCACTGTCAACCGGCGTGATTGTGTATAAATGACCGCCTTCATAGCGCAAATGTCCCAGTGATCCTCCGTTTTTGACAAGACGGTCAATCAACTCCTGCGCAATTCCACCGATTGCTTTCTTCCCCGTATTTGCATAAAATGAATGCGGAAAATATCCCATGGCCAACACGCCTCCAAGAAACGGACCTTTTTCCAGCAGCGCTGTTCTGGCTCCCTGTCTCGCAGCAGATATCGCTGCCATCGTTCCTGATACGCCGCCCCCGCATACCGCTACATCATAAGTGCCCTGTGTAGTTAACGGCATTCCCTTACCTCCTTCTGATATGTGATGTTTGATGTTAGATATCTGATATATCAGTTATGAAAATATATTACCACTCCTGTCATTATTTGTCAATAGAAAAGAGCCGAAAATGCGGCTGAACTTTCAGACCGCCTCTTCGGCTCTCAATTTCCGTACAGCAGAGTTTCACTCCGGCTTTAAAATAGAAACTCTGCTGTACAAATCATAAAAAATAAAATCATTCCCATATTTAAAAATACGGTACGTAAGTAAAACGGCCCGGTATCGGCTGTACCGGCGGAAGGAAGTGAACCTTCTTCTGCAGGCAGACACAGATCAATAGGATAATTCCCACAAAAGCCATCACAATCAGTCCCAGACTGTAAAGGATCAGCATCATATAAGAAATCCAGTGGCTGCCCAGTACCCCCATCGCGCCTGCCATATCTCCTGCCGTCATCAGTTCCATGAATTTGGCATATTCCATGTTCTTCATCAACCCGCCCGCCAGAATGGAACTCATGCCGTTGATCGTCATATGCATGAATATGGTATACCTGATTTTACCTGTTCTGATATATACATATGCAAAAATCATTCCAAGACCGCAGGCATAGAAGAACTGATAGAAATTACCGTGGACCAGGCCGAACAGCACTCCTGATACGATGACAGCCTTCACTTCTCCGAAACGGATCGTCCTGTCGATCAGTATTTTACGGAACATGATTTCTTCCATGACAGGTCCAAGGACGACCGCAAACAAAAGAATAATCAGAAAATTGCTTTCCATAATCATGGTAAACACATCATTCATCTGCTCCGTCTGCATCCCCTTGTTCAAGGAAGACATAAGAATATTACCGATCAGGTTACCGGCCTCCATAACTCCGATCGAAATCAGAAAGCAGATAAAAAACTGCAGAAATCCCCACTTTTCTTTCTCCCGTTCTTCTTCACAGGCGCTGTCTCCATATCCGGTGGGAAGACGTTTTACCAGCTGCCAGAACAGCGGAAATCCCACGGCATACATGGATATCATAGACAGAACGATCCTTCTGTTTTCACCGACAAAAAGCTCCCGGCTGTCCGTCCACCGTGCAATCATGAGTATGATAATCTGAAATACGAGGGCTGCTGATAAAAACAGGAAATAAGATAATCCCATTCTGGAAAATATCCGTCCCGCCTCTTTTCGTCTCTGAGTTCTGTCGTCCATATCCATACCGTTCCTCCCAGGGGCGGCCAGTTTTATCGGCCATCCTCTTTTGATTTTCTCCCTTCTATTTTACAGAACATCTCTCTATCCGTCAATACGGCGCAGAAGGGGGCGTATCTCCTGTCCTTATATTACCACAATTTTGTCAAACCGTAAAATCTTGTCTTTCCTGCAGAATTTCGTCCTCCTGGGCACTTCTGATTTTTCCTGCATTTTGCGTTGATGAACTGTGGGTAAACTGTTTTGAATGAAAATCCATTCCTGTTGGATGAAAAAAGCGGGTTCCACACGCTCAATGACTGAACCTCCGTCAGAGAGCCGGAACCCGCTTATATGTTATGAAACGTAAATCTGTTTGCCGCAGTTGCTATGACAGCAGGGCCGAAGAGCTTCGCAGCATTTTTTCTTTTCTCTGGTAAATCACGATCACAGTAACCAGTAAAATTCCGGCTACATCCGTAATATGGCCTGTGGAGATAAAGCAGATTCCCGCTGCTACGGCGGCGATTCTCTGCCATGCGGACATACGGTTATACATCCAGCCCTCAATCGCGGTAGAGAGAATCAAAATGCCGAATAACGCAGTAACGACTTTAATTGCCGTAGTGAATCCGGCTCCAATAAACAAAATATCAGGCGAATAGATAAATACAAACGGTACGATAAATCCGCCAAGAGCCAGTTTCAGCGCCTGCCATCCCGTTTTATTCGGGTTGGAACCGGCAAGGCCGGCAGCGGCATAAGCCGGAAGTGCTACAGGAGGGGTTACATTTGCCATCAGTCCAAAGTAAAATACATACATATGCGCTGCCAGCACGGGAATTCCGAATCCGTTAATCAAAGCAGGCGCAGCGACTGTCGAAAGGAGCATGTACACCGAGACGGTAGGCATACCCATACCCAGTACAATACATATCATGGCAATCAGTATGAGCGTAATCAGAAAACTGCCGCCTGCGGCGTTCAGTATAACCGTACTCAGCGTCTGAGTGATACCGGTCAGATTGCACACGCCCATAATCATGCTGATTCCACAGCAGGTGGCCCCGATCGATAAAAGCCTTTTTCCTGATTTCATCAGGCATTCGATGATATCCTTCAGGCTCATTCTGGTGTCCTTTTTTAAAGCCGCAATTATAATTGTCAGAGGAATTGCCCAGAATCCGACATAGCTTACCGTATAGCCGATCATCAGCATCGTAATAACAAACACGAATGGGATAAAGAGATAGCCTTCTGTTTTAAGAATATAGCCAAGCTTTGGAGCTCCTCTTTTGTAAGACCGCTCAGTCCAAGTTTCCTGGCTCTTAAATGTACCATGGTAAAGCAGCCGATGTAGTACATGAGCACCGGGATCACAGCCGCCATGCAGATATTGGTGTATGGAATACCGGTAATATCCGCCATAATAAATGCGGAGGCTCCCATAATCGGAGGCATGAGTTGGCCGGCAGTAGAAGCCACCGCCTCCACCGCCCCTGCAAACTCACTTTCATAGCCTGTCTTTTTCATCAGAGGAATGGTAAACGCTCCCGTCGTAATGACATTGCTTACCGCGTTTCCGCTGATGGTACCGAACAGCGCGCTGGTCACTACGGAAACCTTTGCAGGCCCGCCTGCTGAAGAACCGGCGATAGAAAGGGCAAAGTTATTGATAAAATTTCCGACTCCCGATTTTTCCATAAAGGTGGCAAATGTGATGAACAGCCCGACCATTCCGGCCACGGTTCCGACTGTCGTTCCAAAGAAGCCTTCATTTGTCATAAGCAGATAGGAAGCCAGACGGCGGAAGGATACGCCCGGATGGGCCAGCGCCCCCGGGGCATGCTGTCCAAAGTAAGCGTACAGGAAAAATGTACTGATAATAACAGCCATTCCGGCGCCTGCTACTCTCCTTACCCCCTCCAGTACACAGACTGCCATAACTGCAAACAGAACCTGTTCCAGACCGTTGGCGATTCCGGACCCTAATCGAATGCGGTCATTGTTGACAAGCATATATCCGCATACCGTCAAAGTAGCGGCAATCAGTACAATATCGTACCATTTCGGAAGCTTTCCGGCATTCTTTTTAAACATGGGATATACCATAAAGGTCATCGGAAGGCAGAACGTCATGAAAATCGTTCTGTGAAGAGTCGCCTCAGGCGTCCCGAATCCGCTTGTTATTACGATATAAAGAGACATTACGGCTCCCAGCACGCCTACGAGTTTATCTCTCCAGTCAGAACCTTCCTTCTCTGCCGCAGCTTCTTTGTCATATTTATTCAGCAGCTTTTTTTGTGTTTCTTCATCAACCTCCTCTACAGAAGCCATAGAGATGCTCTGGTTGCGGTTCGGCTGTTTGTCTTCCTCTTTTCCTTTGCTGTCTGCGTATTTTAACTGCTGCTCCATGTAATCCCCTCTTTTCCTTTTAACTCCGTCCGTTTATTTTTTCCAGCCCATTTCGTCAATCAGTCTCTGCGCGCCCGGATGAGGAACTGCATAAGTAGAATCGTAGTTTGTAAATGCTTCCTCAGGAGTAATGTTATTAAACATATCGTGATATCCGCCCAGCACGTCCCAGTTTTCTACCAGAATTTTCGAAATCGCATAAACCATATCTTCATCTGCGTCACTGGTACATACAAGTCCGCAAAGGTCACCTACTGTCAACAGGTCTTCCGTTACCTTTCCATCATAAGAGCCTGCCGGAATCGTCATTGCGGTGACTCCAATATTGGCATCTACACATTTTTTCTGTTCCTCCTCTGTAAAGCCGATCAGTTCGATCTTATCGGTAAGGAACAGCTCTGTATAAGCGGAAAGCGGAATTGTACCTCCGATAATAGCCGCATCCGCCAGCCCGTTGGTGATTAAATCGCAGCCTTCCTGAATCCCCGAGTACTCTGCTTCAAACGCATAGCCGTCCTTCTCTGTATACATGCCCATAGCAGTCATCATGCTTCTGATCTGACTTTCCGTACCGCTTCCCGCGGCCCCAACTACGACCTTTTTCCCCTTTAAATCTTCAATGCATGTGATGTTCGTACCTTTTCTCACTGCAATCTGCTGGCGGTTTACACTGTACTGGCAGATCAGCTTCATGTCCACATCAGAAACTGGGTCTGCTGCGTAAGAGAACATTCCTTCCTGACCAAACAGGATATGATGCTGGCCGCCCCATCCGAACTGGGCCTCTCCTGCTTCAAACAGATACATATTCTGGCTGGCTCCCGGTGTAACCTGGGCTGTAAATGTAGCCGGAGTTTTATCGGTAAGGAGCTGGCAGATTGCGCTGATGCTCAGGTATGCATTTCCTCCTGATGAAGCGCCCTCTACAGTAACAAATTTCGGCCAGTTTACATTCTGCACCTCTTCTGAGTATTCAGCGCTTTTTTCCCCGGCTGCCGGGGCGCTGCCTGAATCCGAAGAGCTTTCTGCCGCTGAGTCTGAGCTTCCTGCTGCTGCCGGTGCATTTGAACAGGCAGCCAGTGACATGGTCATCATTCCTGCTAAAACAGCTGCTAAAATACGATTGCTTTTTTTCATCTTTTTTCCTCCTTAAATCGGGTCTTTTTATCTCTCTCGGTCCCCCGCTCCATAAAGCAGGCGGAATCCGCCTTGAACTGACGGTCAAGCCGCAGTAAATCAATCTGGATTTTCGTTCACTTAACTATTGTCTGTAAGACACCTCTGCGTCAAACCATACATTTCCCTGCTTTAACGCATCGTGAAGGATTCCATATTTCAGGTCTCTTATATTTTTAATTTCCTTTTGTACGCAGAGCGCCGCAGCCGTACCGGCCGCCTGACCCTGAGCCATACAGGAAATCGTATTCCTTGTTGACATGTGGGCATTTTTATCAGAAGTCACCATCATGCCTGTGGCAAACAGATTGGCCAATCCCTTTACTACCATCGCCCTGTATGGGAAACCGTATGTTTTACCGCCTTTTATCTGGAACATCGGAGCCCAGTCGTGGAAGCCGTAAGAGAACACATCGTCGTCAAAATGAGTTGCATTGATGATCTCTTCATTGGACAAATCATATTCACAGCTGATACAGCGGGCGCGGCGGATAGCAATGCAGGGGCCGGAGCGTGAGATAAAAGCGTCGGAAGCACCCGGTATCGTATTTTTCAGGAGCTTTAATGCTTTCTGCTGCCTGTCTCTCAACTCATACTCAGCTTCAGCCAGTGCATCTCTGTTCGTAGGACTTGCCGGCATCTGGAAATTGAGTTTTATGAACATCAGATAATCATCGTGAAGCGTAGTTGTTACCGTATGCATTCCCAGACCTTTTACCTGCTGATCCAGCTCTGGTGAGATTATGCTCCAGTCTCCATCCACCCGGATGATCTGGTTGGTCCTTCCGCTTCTCGGCCCTCTGCCGTACTCGATCAGTGCCCCGTTGTCTTTTAAAAAGCTGTAATATTTATCAATATTGATTCCTGCGATCCCCATGCTGTTGGCTACCATGTAATCATTGGGCTCTGTGTAGGAGGCACCTGCCCTCGCACATAAATCACCGTAGCCTGTTGCATCGATAAATACCTTCGCCTTCACCGCCTCACAGCCCTGATGGCTCTCCGTAATGACACAATTTACGTTTTCTCCATCCATTACCACATCCACTGCCATCGTATTTAAAAGGACATCCACTCCTTCTTCCCGCAGCATCTGGAGAGCGATATACTTGTAAATCTCTACATCTACACAGAGCGTATCGGAATCGTAATCAAACCTCATGATCGTTTCGTTATGTCCGGAAGCTCCTCCCGCCTGAGTGAGGCGCTGTATGAACTCTTCCGGAATTCCCCTTACAACCTGGCGCTTTTCCACGCCAGGAAAAGCCTTCCACAGATTATAGGAGCTGTGCAGGCCGCAGCCGCCTTCTGCCGCAATCCCGCCGACATATCCTTTACTCTCGATTACAGCCGTCCTGGCGCCTCCACGCGCAGCCGCCACTGCAGCAATCACGCCTCCCGTGCCGCCTCCGCATACGACCACGTCATATTCCCGCGCAGCGATCTTCTGTTCCCCTCTGATGACAAACTCCATATATATCCTCCTCGTTTTTCATGTATAATCGATCAGGAGACGTATTATTTCCCCTGTACAGCCGGCCGGCATTCGTAAAAGTTATCGTTTAGCTATGTATACATTTTAGCAACAGGGGAGGGGCTTTCATAGTCAGTTAGTTGCAAAACAATGGCACTTTTTTGTCTTTTTTGTGCAAAAACACAAAACCCCCTGTACCGTACAGGCATTTTTATGCCTTTCCAATACAAGGGGGCAGTCATTTTTAATTATTGGTTGAGTTTTAAAGATTTTCTGTATTCGCTGGGCAGGCAGCCATACCGTTTCCGGAAAGCCTTTGCAAATGCCTTGCTGTTGGGAAATCCCTGATTTACAGCAATCAGACTGATCGGATGGTCCGTACCTACAAGCTCCCGGTAACCGTTTTCCGATCGCAGATCCAGTAAATACGTTTTATAATTCATTCTGGCATATTTCTGGAACATTCTGGACAGATAGGAAGGAGAAAAATTGAACTCCTGAGCTACGCCCTCCAGCGTGATATCGTCGGTATAGTGCTGTTCAATGTACGTGATAATATCAGACATCTGCTCCAGATGGTACCGCTGTTTCACCAGCCCCTTATCTTTTTCTTCTGCCGCAAATTCCGTCATCATCAGGTACAGGATGCTGTAAAACAGAGACTTTACCCTGAGCGTATAAAATTCCCCGCTTTCTGAGTACGCATGATACATTTCCTCCAGAAGCTCCATCAGGCGGTCGGATTCCGGTCCTTCTTTTTTACAGAATACAATCTGTCTGTTGTCATCCAGGTATCCGTCAAAGCACTCCAGCGGAATCTGAAGAAAGATCGTTTTATTCGGATGTGGGGCATGAATGGAGTGAATCACGTTGGGATTTACGATCATATAATCTTTGGCCTGCAGATGGTAATTCGTCGAGTAGATATAAAAATCCAGACTGCCTTCCATAACAAGCAGAATCTCTACCCACTGATGCCAGTGTTTGCGTACCCTGTAATTTCTTCCGTCTTTCCCCCGAAAGGGAAATAATTTAAACTGAAAAAACTGTTTCGGAATAATATGCTCGTATTGTACTTCATCCGGCCTCTGCTCCATAGCTTTTCCTCCTGGAATTTACTGTATCTCCTGTCTTCTGGTCCGCGCTCTTCTGTTTCGTCCGATTCGTTCCCTTCTACAATATTTTACATAAAATTCCATTAACCGTCAATAGAGCGGTTCCGCACATCACCCGTCTGATCTGACTGTTTATTAATGAGAAACTGATCCTCCATCAAAAGCCAGCTGGCCCGGAACAGCTGCATGAGCTGCCAGTATCCTGCGCCTTTCAATCCGTATTCCTCTACCAGATTTAGTTTAGCCCTTACAGAACGCGGGTCTTCAAACCATACTTCATGCTGTATTCCATACTGCCAGTAGTGAAAATACGGCGACTGGGCCGTCTCGTCAAAGCGAATCGGCACACCATATCCGATTGCCAGCTGAACCGCCTCGATGTTCCCCATGGTTCTCGCCTTTGTCGTTCCCCGCTCGTAGGGGAGCGGCCAGTCATAGCCATAATTCGGCATGCCCAGGATGATCTTGTTTCCCGGTATTTCCGTCAGTGCATAGTCCAGGACACGACGCACCATATTAAGAGGCGCCACGGCCATAGGCGGACCGTAAGTATACCCCCATTCATACGCCATAACAAATACCTCATTTGCGGCTTCTCCCAGGGCTTTATAATCTACGCCTTCATACAGAAGTCCCTGCTGGTTTCTCGACGTCTTAGGCGCCAGCGCCACAGATACGCGATATCCGAATTGATTCATCACCCTGGTCAGACGCCCTACAAACGCGGAAAATTGATCCCTGTCTTCCGGCAGAATATATTCAAAATCCACGTTGACGCCGCCATATCCTTTTTCCGTGACCGTCAATCCCAGATTCCAGATCAGACGTTCCTGCGTCTCCATATTGTTTACCAGCCCTGTAATGAGCATATTGTTGAAATGGCCATCCTCACCCAGCGGCGTCAAGGTCAGCATCGGCCGGACCTGATACAGGTCCGCCTCGCTGATCATCCAGCTCTCATCCATAAACGGCGGTACCAGTTCTCCTCTTTGTGTAAAACCATAGGAAAATATGGACAGTTCTGTCAGATGGGGCAGTGTCTGATTCAGAACCCACGGCTGATGAACGGATACGCATAGCCGCCGGAGTCGATTCTCCTTTTATTTTGTATTTCCTCCCCTGCTCTCTCAGCTCCCCTCCGTATAACAAGCGCCTGACCAACAGCCAGGCGGTAAGGATACACCAGCTGGTTATCAAAAATGATATCCTGGACGTCTGCTCCAAACTGTGAAGCGATCTCATCCACGTTATCACCTGTACGAACCACATATATTTCCATCCAAAGTCTCTCTTCTGACCTTCTCTCCTTATCATATGACGGAAATGCCGTGAAATTTAAATGTTTTTACGTTTAAAGCCGTTTTGTGTATCGGCTCATCAATAGAATAACAAAGGCTGCCACGATCAATTCTGTTATGGGCATGGAAAACCAGATTGCATTGGCACCGGCTGCTGCAGGGAGGGCGTAAATCATAGCCCCGCTAATCACCATGCCCCTGGAAACCGATACGGCAAAGGACGTTCCAGGTTCATAATCGACTGGAAATAATAAGTGGAAAAGATGTTCAGCGGAAGCAGGAGAAAGGATATACCGTAAGCTCTTACGATAAAAGGAGCAATCGCCAGCACGCCCTCTGTAGGAACCATAAAAATCCGTATAATTTCTCTCGGAAAAACAGCTGCCAGCATGGTCCACACGGCGCTGAAGAATGCCGCCGTAAACAGCGCATATTTCAGTGTTTCTTTGATCCTGTCTCCCTTTCCTGCTCCGAAATTTATGGAAAACAGCGGCTGGGAAGCCTGTCCGACACTGTATGCACAGCATTGTACGATTGTGCTTATATTGACAATGACGCCGTAAACAGCCAATGCATCGGCCCCCAGATACCTCATAATCTGACGGTTAAAGAGCATCGTCAGGATGCCCATTGCAATATCAATAAAAAATGTAGCAAATCCTGTCACCGTAATTCTTTTAAGCTTTTCTGCCAACTGTTCCGTCCGTATAAGCTTCAGTGTATTCTTTTTTGAAAAGAAATGGGATACCATTACGGCAAATGTAATCGCAGCCCCCATAGCGGTAGCAAGACCGGCCCCCTTTATTCCCATATCCATGGTAAACACAAAGAAATAATCGCCGAAAATATTGAATACTCCGCCAGCCAGCACAGCGCCCGTAGCGAGCCCAGGGTTTCCGTCATTTCTTAAAAATGCAGCCAGCATCTGGTTGAAAAGAAATAACGGCACGGCAAATTTTACAGGATGGAGATATTCTCTGGCATATGGAAGAAGCACTTCTTCCCCGCCGAACATACAGAGCAGCTGTCTGTCAAAAAATACGATGCCGATCCAGCTGACGGCAGCAAAAAACAGCGTTCCGATCAGGGACGCTGTAAAGTATGCATTTTCATTTCCATCGTTTTTATTCCGCTCTCCCTTTTTTCCTCTCTCCGTGCTGAACAGAACGGAACCGCCGATTCCCGTCAGCAGCCCCAGGCTGTATATAATGTTCCACACGGGAGCTACAACTGCAAGGGCCGCTGTTCCTACCGGTCCCTGATACTGTCCTACCATAGCCATGTCGACAATTCCATAAATTGAGCTGATCAGCGCGCTTCCGAAAGCAGCCGTCAGATATTTAAAATAGATGGTCCTCACTTTCCCATTCAAGAGATCCATTTCTGATAATCCTCCTTGCAGGCAGGTTTTTCCGGTGGTGAAAAAGCCTGCCGTATTTCTGCAAGACAAGTATACATGATTTGTTTTAGAAAGTCAAAGTGCTCTGCCGATCCTTCATTTCGTCTGCTTTTTACTTTATAAACCGCGTAATCATCTGCTTCAGTTCCTCTACATCCAGCGGTTTGGCAATATGGCCATTCATACCAGCTTTTTTTGCCGCCTCCACATCTTCCGTAAATGCATCGGCCGTCATTGCCAGAATCGGCACCGTAAGCGCATCGGTTCTGGGAAGTTTCCTTATTTTTTCCGTAGCCATGTAGCCATCCATCACAGGCATCTGTACATCCATCAGAATCAGTGCATACTCATTTTCTGCCGATGCCGCGAACACTTCCACTCCCTGAGCGCCGTCACGGGCACAGTCGATCACTGCTCCTGCAGATGACAGAATTTCCTGGGCGATTTCCAGATTCAATTCATTATCTTCGACAAGAAGAAATCTCTTTCCCGAAAAATTATATGCCTGTTTCTTTTTGACCTCATATCCTACGGCAGTCTGACCCATCAGGCACTTCTTCAGATTATGTACGAGAGTGGAACGAAACAGCGGTTTCTGAAGAAAACCGTTGATCCCGGCTGCGCGCGCCTTCTCTTCGATATCCGTCCAGTCATACGCTGATATCATCATAATCGGCAGCGTTTTCCCCATCTTTTCCCGGATTTTCCGGGCAGTATGCTCGCCGTCCAGCCCAGGCATCTTCCAATCCAGTATTACCGCGTCATATCCATTTCCCAGTTTGTACTGTTCTTCCACCATGTCTACCGCTGCCGCTCCGGAATCGGCCCAGTCCGCTGCCGCTCCGCATTCATTCAGCACATGGACCGCGTATTCGCAGGCGTACCTGTCATCGTCCGCAACGAGGATTCTTGTATGGGGAATTCCTATATCCTCGGTCTGTGCCGGGTCGATCTGCAGCGGCAGTTCTATCGTAAAAACAGATCCTTTTCCCGGCTGGCTGCGGACAGTGATTGTACCTCCCAGCATATCCACGATCCTCTTTGTGATTGCCATACCCAGGCCGCTTCCTTCTGTTTTATCTACCCTGCTGTCCTGCTCACGGACAAACGCTTCGAAAATCCTCTCAACAAACTCAGGTTTCATTCCGATTCCCGTATCTGTAAAAGTAAACGTGAACAGTGCCTGTTCCGTTTCGTCCTGCGAGGACTCATGTTCCTCAATATCCATAACGATCGTACCGCCTTTTGTGGTAAACTTGCAGGCATTTGAAAGAATATTGAGAAACACCTGACGTATGCGCAGTGCGTCCGTATAAAACTGCTCATGTACGACGTTGTGCAGGCGTACAGAAAAATCAAGCCCCTTTTCCTCAAATTCCGGCCGCATAATCGTCACTATGTTTTCTGTCAGCTCCGGAAGAAACATACTGCTCACATTAGCAGTCATTTTCCCGCTTTCTATTTTGGACATATCCAGTACGTCATTGATCAGACTCAGCAGATGCTGGCTGGAGAGGGAAATTTTTTTCAGGCAGTCCCTCACCTTTTCAGGATTTTCCAAATGTGCAGAAGCGATCTCGGTCATTCCGACAATCGCATTCATCGGCGTACGGATATCATGAGACATGCGGGAAAGGAAATCCGACTTTGCCCGGTTCGCCTTTTTAGCCTGACGGAGTGCTTCTGCCAGATCATCCTGAATTTTTGCCCGTTCTTCCTGTACATTATCCATCAGATCCGTAATATCCTGAAAGGTACTGTAAATAACCCGGCAGCCGTCTATATAATCATCTGTAAACGTGCCGATTACCCGGATCCAGTGCCACAGGCCGCCCTTTACCGGCATACGGCAGGTTGCAAAATACTGCCGTTCTCCTTTTTCCAGAGCCGCCATGAGGGCATCGGATATCTTTTCATATTCACTTTCATAACCCTCATAGTATTTCCCAACATTCTTAAAAAGCCTGTGATATTCCTCTCTGGTATATCCTGTACTGGAATAAAAATAATCATTCGCCCAAAGGACTGTAAAATTTTCATCCAACAGATGTTTGCTGACACTGACTCCAAGTGAGTTCATCAGTGTATTATATTCATCAATCGTATTCAGCTGGGGATTATATGCTCCGCCGTATACGTGTTGACTGTTCGTGTCCATACGATCCTTCCTCCTGTCATGACCGTTTACCCGGCTATATGGAATTTGTTTTTCTATCCTTCATCATTCTATCACATTCATACCATTATCATCTTATCACACTGCATTTCAAAAGTCCACTGTTGCGCCGGTTTCCTCCCTTGTTTTTCAGCTATCACCATTCGGTTTCCTTCAGATTTTCCGTCGCCGGAATCCCCCTTGCCATTGCTATATCCTTCCCATCACCAGGTGGATTCGGAGACCTGCACTCCGTAAGAACGTGCGCATGTCCGATCATATGGGGCACGCTGTCCATAGCGGAGCACATCTTACTTTCCGTGAATCAAGCACTTTAATCCTTTACGAGAAGAAGGTCTTTCCTGGAAAGCCAATAAATAAAAAAGAGGCAGCAAAGCGGAACACTCTCGCTTTGCTGCCTCCTACTATTTTATTACTATTGCTGATATAGATACGATATGAATTGACTTTTACCTTCGCTAATAAAAGGATTTTACTGACCGCCGTGTTAACCGGCTGTCTTGCGATTAAACGTCTGCAGAATCCACCTTGGAAGCTCTTGCTTCTACTTCCTTTTTCTGCACATCGCCAGGTGCCTGCTCATAGCGGCTGAACTCATATTCATACAATCCGATGCCGCCTGTCATGGAACGCAGGTCTGTATTGTAGCCGAACAGTTCAGACATTGGAATGTCGGCCTCAATGATCTGTTTGCCGTGATGATTGGAGTTCATTCCAAGGACACGTCCTCTTCTTCTGTTTAAATCTCCCATTACATCGCCTGTGAAGCGATCCGGAACCGTTACCTTCAAAGAGGCTATCGGTTCGAGAAGGACAGGATTTGCATCCATAAAGCCTTTCTTGAATGCCATGGTTGCCGCCATCTTAAATGCCATTTCAGAAGAATCTACCGGATGGTAAGAGCCATCTATAAGAGTAGCCTTCACTCCGACAACAGGATATGCCGCAAGCGGCCCCTTCAGTACACATTCCTGAACACCTTTTTCAACAGCCGGGAAGTAGTTCTTCGGAACTGCACCGCCGAATACTCTCTCTTCAAATACATACGGCTTCTCCAGATCCCCGGATGGTTCAAACTCCATCTTAACATCGCCGTACTGGCCGTGGCCGCCGGACTGTTTCTTATATTTACCCTGTACTTCCACTTTCTTTCTGAGCGTCTCGCGGAAAGCGAACTTCGGTTTGCTCAGCTCGATCTCCACCTTATAACGGTTCAGGAGCTTGCTGACTACGACTTCCAGCTGCTGGTCTCCGATTCCGTAGATGAGGAGCTGTCTGTTCTCTTTGTCATTGACTGCCCGAAGTGTCAGGTCTTCATCCATCAGCTTTGCAAGTGCGCTGGATACTTTGTCATCGTCGCCCTTTGTAACCGTCTTGTATCTCATATATGTATATGGCGTGGAGATTTCCGGTTTGTGATATACGATCGGAGCAGACTTCAGAGCGATCGTATCTCCGGTCTGTGTTACGCTCAGCTTGGCTACTGCGCCGATATCTCCGGCCTTCAGTTCCGATACTTCGATCGCATCTTTACCTCTCAGAAGATAAACCTTCGCCACTTTTTCTTCCGTATCTTTATTTACATTATAAATAACGCTGTCCGGCTTCAGAATTCCTGTACAGATTTTCATCAGGGAGTATTTGCCGATAAACGGGTCTACAATTGTCTTAAATACTCTGGCTGACAGGGATACGCCTTCATTATATTTGGCGGTAAAACGTTCTCCTGTAGAAACGTCCACGCCGACACATTCGTACTTATCCGGTGATGGGAAATACTTGTCAATCGACTGAAGCAGTACGTTAAAGCCCTGGCAGTTGATTCCTGAACCCATCATAACCGGAACAATGCTGCCGTCAATTACATGCTGGCGCAGCGCATTGGAAATCTCTTCCTGAGTAAATTCTTCGCCTGAGAAATAGCGCTCCATATATTCTTCGCTCGTCTCAGCTACTGCTTCGATTAAAGCGTCTCTTGCAATGCTCAGATTCTTCTGAACATAGTCCGGAATCTCACATTCTTCATAATCGCTGAGGTTTGTAAAGCGGCGTCCAGCCATCTTTACTACATTTACAAAGCCTACAAATTTCTCATTCTCACGGATTGGAAGCTGGAACGGTGCGATCTTTCTGCCGAACTCTTTTTCCAGCTTGATCACGAGCTCACGGTAGCTCGCCTGATCATCGTCCATGTTTGTTACAAAAATGATCCTTGGGAGGTTGTATTTTTCACAGAGTTCCCATGCCTTCTCTGTACCGACTTCAATTCCGGCCTTGCAGTTCACAACGATAATCGCTGCATCTGCCACGCTGATCGCTTCCTCTACTTCGCCTACAAAGTCGAAGTATCCCGGGGTATCCAGAAGGTTAATCTTAATCATTCCATCTTCGCCTTCATATTCAAGAGGAATCAGGGATGTAGAAATCGAAAACTGTCTCTTTATCTCTTCTTTATCGTAGTCACTGATCGTATTTCCATCAGTTACTTTACCCATTCTCTTTGTAACGCCTGTAAGAAGCGCCATTGCTTCTGCTACGGTCGTCTTTCCTGCGCCGCCATGGCCCAATAATACTACGTTGCGGATTTGTTGTGTACCATATACATTCATAAATTATACCCTCCTGTACAATATTTTAGCCTATGATGATATTCTACTAAAAAATCTGAAATTTTACAAGCAAAATATGCAATTTACACAAATTTTTTATAAATTTATTTATTTTACAAGTTAAGCTTTTGAAGTTTAACGTATTGAATTATTGACAATCCTCTTTCTTTCATATACAATCACTTTCATAGTTGTTTCTGAACACAAATCAAAGGAGTATACATTATGATTATTATTATGAAGCCGAACGCTTCGAAAGAAGCTGTTAAAAAGATTACGGATTTAATTGAGTCCAAAGGACTTCATGCCCATCTGTCGGAAGGAACCCAGGTTACAATCGTCGGAGTTGTGGGAGATAAGAGCCTCCTCTCAGGGGCTAACCTGGAGCTGTCGGAAGGCGTGGAAAAGATCGTTCCTGTCACAGAATCCTATAAGCTCGTCAACCGCAAATTCCATCCGGAAGCATCTACCGTACGCGTAGGCAATGCGGAAATAGGACCGAATACCATGACCATCATGGCCGGCCCATGCGCTATCGAATCAAAGGATCAGCTGCTCGAAACGGCATACGCCGTAAAAAAAGCGGGGGCAACTATCCTGCGCGGGGGCGCGTACAAGCCCCGGACATCCCCTTACTCCTTCCAGGGACTTGAGGAAGAGGGGCTGCAGTATATGAAGGAGGCCCGTGAAGCGACAGGGCTTTCCGTCATTTGTGAAGTTACCAGTCTCCGTGCCATGGATACGGCAGTCAAGTACGTGGATATGCTTCAGGTCGGTGCCCGTAACATGCAGAATTTTGAACTTCTGAAGGAAGTCGGCAAATCCGGTCTTCCCGTACTATTAAAACGCGGCTTGGCTGCTACGATCGACGAATGGCTGAACGCTGCCGAATACATCATATCCGAGGCAATCCAAATATCGTATTATGTGAACGCGGAATCCGAACATATGAAACCTCTACGAGAAATACCCTGGATTTAAGCGCAGTGCCGGTCATCCGCCAGAAGAGCCATCTTCCGATTATCGTGGACCCGAGCCACGCAACAGGCGTAAGGGCTTATGTAGAGCCGCTGTCGAAAGCTTCCATCGCAGCAGGCGCGGACGGTCTTATGATCGAGGTTCACCCGTGCCCGTCCTGTGCGCTCTCAGACGGCCCGCAGTCTCTTACCTTTGAAGATTTTGAAAAACTGACGTCATCTCTCAGACCTTATACGGAGCTTGCAGGAAGGAAGTTTTAATATGGAAACCACCATCGGTTTTATAGGCCTTGGACTTATCGGAGGTTCCATCGCCAGAGGCTTGAAGCGATCGCACCCGGATATCCGGGTAATGGCATACATGCGTACCAGATCGAAACTGGAACAGGCGCAGAAAGACGGAATTGTCGATGATATACTGGACGGTGTTGATGAGAGGTTCGGCGCATGTTCCATGATCTTTCTATGCACTCCCGTGGAATATAATGCCGGTTACCTCTCTCAGCTGAAACCTTTTCTAAAGCCGCACACCATCGTAACCGACGTGGGCAGTACGAAAACAGCCATCCATGAAGCTGTCGTTTCCCTGTCCATGGAAGAATGGTTTATCGGAGGCCATCCCATGGCCGGTTCCGAAAAGACCGGCTACGAAAATTCTACGGATCACCTTCTGGAAAACGCATACTACATGATCACCCCGTCTTCCAGATCCACAGAAGATCAGATCAGCCGCCTTGTAGCCGTAGCTGAGGCTCTCGGATCTATTCCTAAGGTGATTGATTATCATGAGCATGATTTTGCCGTTGCCGCGATCAGCCATCTGCCTCATATCGTTGCTTCCAGCCTCGTCAACCTGGTCAGAGACTCCGACAGCAGCGAGGAAATCATGAAACAGATTGCAGCAGGAGGTTTCAAGGATATCACAAGAATCGCTTCTGCTTCCCCGGAAATGTGGGAACAGATCTGCATGACGAATACAGCTAATATTATGGATATTCTGGAAAAGTACATTCATTCCTTAAATATCGTGCTGGATCAGCTGAAAGCAAGGAATTCCGAAGCTGTGTACCGGCTTTTCGACAGTTCCCGTACATATCGTAATTCCATATCGGATGTGAGCCGTGGCGCAATCGAACCGGAATATGCATTTTCCGTGGATATCGTGGACGAGGTCGGTTCGATCTCCACCCTTTCCGTCATACTCGCCGCAAAAGGCATCAGCATGAAGAATATCGGAATCAACCACAGCCGTGAACATGGAGAAGGCGCTCTGCGGATCGCCTTCTACGACGAAGCTTCTATGGAAGCCGCCTGGGAACAGCTGACCCGGTACAAATACGAATTGATGAAGATGTAAGATAGATGAAGGTATAAGATAAAAGATAAGATAGATGAAAAGGAGTATTTATGAAATTTCATAAAAGTTCCAATTTAAAGGGAGAGCTCTCCATACCAGGCGATAAGTCCATATCACACCGCGGCGTGATGTTCGGTTCCATTGCCAGAGGTACGACAGAAATTACGAACTTTCTTCAGGGAGCCGACTGCCTCTCTACGATCTCCTGTTTTCAGAGAATGGGCATTGAAATTGAAAATTCCGGCGGCTGTATCACCGTCCGTGGAAAGGGCCTCCGTGGACTGCAGAAACCGTCGCCTGGCACCATTATGGACTGCGGAAACAGTGGAACGACTATCCGCCTGATTTCCGGTATCCTTTCCGCCCAGGATTTCGACGTGATTCTGACCGGCGACGCTTCCATACAGAAAAGGCCGATGAAACGGATTATGGACCCACTGGCCACTATGGGGGCTAAAATCACCAGCATAAATGGCACTGGCTGCGCCCCTCTTTCCATTCAGGGAAGCAGTCTTCACGGAATTCACTACCAGTCTCCCGTCGCTTCGGCTCAGGTAAAATCTGCTGTTCTTCTTGCAGGTCTTTATGCCGACGGTGAGACGAGAGTTACAGAACCGTATCTTTCAAGGAATCACACGGAACTCATGCTCTCTTCCTTCGGTGCGGATGTGAGGACGGAAGGCACTACTGCTGTTATCCATCCAGCAGAAGAATTATACGGTCAGCAGATTGAGGTTCCGGGGGATATCTCCTCTGCCGCTTTCTTTCTGGCTGCAGGCCTCCTCGTTCCGAATTCAGAAATACTGATTAAAAATACAGGGACCAATCCCACAAGGGACGGCGTTCTTCGCGTTTTCAAAGACATGGGCGGAGATATTTCCTTCCTCAACGAACGGTCCGGCCCAGGGGAACCGGCAGCCGACCTTCTCGTAAAGTCATCGTCACTCCACGGAACCGTGATTGAGGGAGCCATTATTCCCACCCTGATCGACGAGCTTCCTATCATTGCTGCCGCTGCCTGCTTTGCGGATGGGACGACTGTGATCCGTGATGCAGCGGAACTGAAAGTAAAGGAATCCAACCGGATTGAAGTCATGGTCAAAAATCTTTCCGCCATGGGTGCGGACGTAGTAGAGACAGAGGACGGAATGATCATACACGGCGGTAAGCCTCTTCACGGAGCCGTAATCGACAGCCGCCTCGACCATCGGATTGCCATGACATTTGCTGTTGCAGGCATCCTGGCCGACGGGGAAACAGAGATTCTGGACGCTGACTGCGTAAATATCTCCTATCCCGGATTCTACGAGGATCTGGCCCGTCTGCAGCGGTAGTTGGGGCTGGAGTTTAGAAATCAGGAAAGCGGAAATGGCAATCTGTTTTTCAATGTAATCTCCTTTAATCTTATTTGGTTGACTTCTTGTAAAACAAGTTATATAATTATTACAAATTATAATAAGGATGGAATTATTTTGAAAAGATTTATTAAAAAGCAGACGCCTCTCTATATTAATGTGCGCAATGCTATATTGGAAGCCTTAAAATCAGGCGAACTTGTACAGGATGGACGCCTTCCATCAGAAGATACTCTGGCCAGCACATTTTCCGTAAGCCGTCCGACAATCCGAAGTGCTTTGCAGCTTTTGGAAAATGACGGTTTAATCAGCAAACGCCATGGCAGCGAAACCGTGGTCAATAGTATCTGTCTCAATTTGAGGATGCGGATTGACGAGGCACAAGGTTATTGGCAGCTGATCGAAAACAGTGGACATAAGCCCGGTCTTCTTTCTGTTTCCTTAGAGCCTGTTCAGTTGAAGGGTTCCATATTAAAACGAATGGATCTTTCAGAAGAAACTCCAGGCTACCTTCTCAAAAAAATATACACGGCTGATGGCAGCCCTGTTATTTTTAATAAGGAATATATTCCTGAAAACCAATGGTATAGAATTCCAAAGCATGAAGAACTTGGACAGGATTCCGTTAATATTTTCGATTTGTCTGATCTATATTTCAAACAGCCAATCAGCTACAGTGCCTTGGAAATCAGTTCGATCGTCCCGACCGCTGAAGTTGAAGAGGCTATGAATTTTTCCTCTGATACCAGTTTTGTCTATCTGGAAGAGTTACATTACAGTGCGGAAAACGAGCCCGTAGCCTTTTCAAAAAGCGTAATCCGAGATTCTCTGATCCGTGTTCAGGTAGTACGCAGGAGATTTACGTAGGAAACTTCTTTACGGCATAAGATTCTGGTAGATATACCTCTCATTTTGATTTCATGTCAGAAGCGATGCCCCTGTTTTTTTAATGCAAAAATCCAGACATTCGGCCGGCTCTGGCTTCAGTCTGGATTTTATTTTTGTTACATAGGAATTCCAGTTTTACTTAAATGCAAGTGTACTGAACCTCAGACTTCATTATGTTGACTTTATATTCCCACTCGATTTCTCTGTTCAAAACAGGATCTGTCATTCGCAGCAAACATGCTTCTCCAAAATGGAACATACTGTTTTCCAGTAAAATCGTACCGCTGAAGTAAAAACACCCATCTTCATGAGGAAGCCCTCTCTTTTTTATTTCATCAATTATCACATCTATGCTGCTCAAAAAGGCTACTGCTCCAATCTGAGCGAAACATTCACTTCCATCTTTAATTACTTTGAGTTCCAGGCAAATACGATCCCAATGAGATGATATGTCACTATATTTCCATGCAACATCAGCAACTGGTTTTGCACAGATCTGCTTAGAAAAACTGCTGTGTATTGCCTCTAATATCCTGTCTGCATGGTCAGATCCTAACGTAATATATAACTCATTTTTCCAATAAAACAGTACATACTCCACTTCTCCGGTCGTATGCTCCCCTAACACATCAATTGATTTTTCCTGTGTTAAAAGAATAGGAGAAACCGGAAAAAATTCCATAGGCGGATCCCCTTTACACATCCGCTTAATTCCATTCTTCTCCAGCTCAGTCAGATGTGCCTCACGTCCTTCCGCTGTCCGGCCAGAATCTCCAATACAAAATACAGCCTTGGGCCGTACATGAATTTCCTGATTTTCTCCCACACTGAATACAAGCATTGCCATATTGTTTCCTCCTCTTGTTTGCTGCCGTTAGTTATAAGAAATGTATTTCACATTAATCGTCTTCCATCAAACGAACTCCTTATTAATGTTCCTTACCAGCATCTGGTGTACCTCTTTCCATGCCAGTTCTCCTTTTTCCCGAGAGGCCATTCGGGCCTTCCACAAGGTGCCTGACTGGGGCACATATCGGGATTGAATCGGCAGTACATCGTAATAGGGATAATCTTCTGCACAGTCATTCACAGCTTTGTCAAACTGGACCAGTTCAGGCACTATATACATCATTAATGAGGTTTCAAAAATAGAGGCATGTTCAATCGCCCATGTCGGGAACTGTCCTTCAAATATTTTCTCCATGCTCTCTTCTTTCAGCGTATCAAATGCACTTTCAAATACCAGTATCTTTAAATCCGGATACTTTTCCTTCATCTCTTCACATACAAGAAAAGCTGCTTCATATACAAATCCTGAATTTTCCATATGCCAGTTCAACAGTACAATTTTTCGGAATCCGCTTCGTACGAATTCTCTTAAAATATCAGTAATAAGAGCAATTAATGTAGTACCTCTCAACGACGTTGTAGCCGGAAAAGTCTGACCTCCTCCTGAACCTGGACGTGACCGAAAACCATAAGCAATTGGCGGTGCTACCAATAAATTTGTTTCTTCCGCTATGCTTAATCCCATTCTTTTCGGCAGAATAACGTCTGTACTGATCGGCAGATGATATCCATGTTGTTCCGTTGCTCCAATCGGCAGCAACACTCCTGTATTGCTCTGAATCGCTTCTTCGACCTCTTTCCAGGTCATTTCTTCCATTAAACGTGTACGCATATAAGCACCTCCATATTGATCTATTTTCCTCATTTCATATAAATACCTGATTACACTGCCCGGGCGGTGCAATCAGGTATAAAAAAATTACCACGGATGTTCCTGTAAGTACTTCACGTACTCTTCCAGACCAGCTCTAAGGCTTACTTTCGGAATATAACCAAGATCCCTCTTCGCTGCTTCAATAACAAAAATACCATTATAATCCCCGCCGTAATCTCCGCCTCCAACGTTAAACCGAGCTCCCGGAATGAGTTCTTTTAAGATGTCCAGTACCTCATAAAATGTCGGCTGATAGCCACTCGTAATATTATAAACGGCAAGATCATTCTTCTTTTCAGACATGCAGGCCAGTACAACGCCCTCCGCTGCATCTGTTACATGTACCAGCTGGATCTTCTGATCTCCACCATTCTCCAGATCATAGGTTTCACCATCTATCGCTGCCTTAGCCGCATCCCTGATATATTCCTGCATAACCTGACCAGGACCATATACCTGACCAACGCGCAGGGAAATAATATCCATTCCAAAGCATTTGTTGTATGCACGGCCCATCATTTCATTCGCAGCCTTTGTCACCCCATATGGAGTTGTCGGGCAAAGAGGATGATTTTCTGCCATCGGAGAACCATCTGAATTTCCATATGCACATTCAGAACTGAACAAGACGACTCTCTTTACCCCTGTCAGGCGGGCAGCCTCCAAAACGCCCATCATTCCCATCACATTCGCATCCACTGTTGCATACGGTACTTCCAGACTCCAGTCCGGGTGAGACTGGGCCGCCGTGTTGATAATACGGTCTACATGATATTTTTCGATTGTTTGAATTAGCCTTGGGATATCGGATAATTCACCAAATACAAAAATATTTCTTGGCTCCTCATTCGGTAGTTGCATATCACGGCAATAGTTAATCACCGTATGCCCCTGATCCAGAAGCTTCTGCACAATATAACGTCCAAGATAACCTCTTCCGCCTGTGATTAAAATATTCATACAAGATTCCTCCTTATTTTATAATATTATTTATTTAGTTTTCCTTTTTTTTTTTGGCCTTATAAAAATAAAATAATATGCTAACGCTATAATGCAGACAACAGCACTCAATCCAATATCTCTTAAATTTTGCATACAAATAACTGCTGTAAGAGAAATAATTACCACAATTGCCGGTAATGGATAAAGCGGCATCTTAAATGGACGGTAACCATCCGGATCCTTTTTTCGATCTAAAAACACGCCGACCGCGATCAATACATATACGAGCGCAACTAGTACCCCCACAAATGTAATCAGATCTACAAGAGACGAGGCAAATATTAATACCATAGAAACTACTGCAATAATCAGGCTGGCAACCCAAGGACTTCTGCTCTTCGGAGACACTTTTGTAATAAAGCGGTTGATGCTGTTCCCCCAAAGCTCATCTCGTCCTGTTGTATACAGGACTCTTGCCATATAAGCGTTGAGAGCTACAAGACCGATAAAGGAAGCCACTATAATTCCCAGAGAAATAATCACACTCCCAAAACTGCCGAGAGTCGCATTTGCCGTATAAAGATAGGGAGACGGGGCTCTCAGATATTCCGCTATGTCAGGAGCTGCAATCATGGAAGAGATAATCGGAACCAGTATGAAGGCACAGGCACATACAGCTGAAATAATAACTGCTTTTGCCACGTTGATACTTCTACCCTTTGTTTCTTCCGCGAAGCCAAGAGAGGCATCATAGCCGTTAATTACTCCCTGACAACTCCCTGCAGCAAGCAGGATTGTACCAATTCCGACCGGCACCAGTGTACCTGTGCCGTCCAGCACAACAGGATTTGTCAGAATCTCTCCCATAGAACGCTGCGGCTGCAGAAAGTTCGCGCCGATATAGATACAAACGATCACTCCCTGTATGGCCAGCAGAACCAGGCTGACTTTAGAACTGGTACCAATATCTTTGATCGCCAGGGCTACCGCAAATACCAGTACAATAGCTGAAATAATACTGGTCATCAGTGGAGTCTGCGGAATCTGGGGAAAAAGCAACTGAACATACGTACCGATTCCAAGTGCAATTCCCGGTGTAAAGGTTACTGCCTGCAGCAAAGTAAGACATACTGCAATCATAGCGATTGGTGCTGGCAACAGGTATTTAATATAAGAGTAAAGACCTCCTGATACAGGATAACGCGCTGCCAGTTCCCCAAGTACCAAAGCGTTGAACACCACGATAATACTGACAATAATACCGCTCCATGCACTGCCTGTTCCACCCAAAGCTACTGTTGATAGGCTAATACGAAAACCGCCATGATCGGTGCTACATTTGCTACTGACATTACTACATTCGTTCCAGTTGTCAGGTACCGTTCCAGTTCCTGCTTATACCCCAGTTGTTCCAGACGTTCCTGGCTGGAAATGTCCTTCATGTCCATCATCACTCCCCCATTCAATTTTCACAGTTTGTTTTCTTGTTTACTTGTTTTACAAGTTAACTATATCACAAGTTTGTATCATCTGCAAGTACTTTATCATAATCATCATATTTTATAAAAATTAGATCATTATTTGTGCAAAATAACCGATTTAAATCAGACTGTATGTGTGTCCTGATTGGATCAAAAGAATAGCAGACTGCAGAAAAGGTCCGCGGCAATAGCCGCGGACCTTTTCTGCAGTCTGAATGAATGCTTACATACTATATTCAGTTCATAGCCGCTTTCAGCGCACCCTTCATCTTATTTCTAAGCGTCGTTCCATATATCTGATCGATCAATCCCTGAGCCTGATTCGAAAGCATCTGGCGCGTTCCCTCATCGGCTCCCGCCATCTGGTCGATACAAGCCTGAGCCTGGTCAGCCAGCGTATGGTCCTGGCGGTAATTTCCTACCGTATATCCAGGAGAAAGCTCTTCCGACGCATCTCTTCCCGGAAGGTAGTTGCCGTCGCCTGCCACGTATGCCTCTGACTGGCCGGTCAGTACTGCTGCCTGCTCAATCGGCTGTCCGAATTCTGCCGGTTCCAGCCCTTCTACAAATGCGCTCATCGCGCTCTTCCAGATCGAAGCCGGGTAAGTGGCTCCCCACAGATTAGACAGCCTTCTCGGCTGATCATATCCAACCCATACGGCCATGCTGTAGTAAGGAGTAATTCCGCAGAACCATCCGTCTTTGCTGTTATTCGTCGTTCCCGTCTTTCCAGCCGCCTCCACCGGGCTTCTCCACCCCATGCTGCGGGCCGTTCCCTTTGAGATAACGCCTTTGAGGATATCCACCATGGTAGACGCAGCATATTGGCCGTATACCTGAACTTCTTCACTCTCTCTGTAAATGTTTTCGCCTGTATTGTCCTTCATCATCATGATGCAGGTAGGTTCCTTGTAGATACCGTTATTGGCCAGAGCGGCATATGCACCGGCCATCTCCTCTGTCGTTACTCCATATGTAAAACCGCCCAGAGAAGTTGCCATATAATAATCATCAGGAACAATATTGTCAAACCGCATCTTCGTCAGATACCCCATCCCGACTTCCGGTGTAATATTGTGGTATACAGACCATGCGACTCCATTCTTGCTCTGTTCTACGGCCTGACGCAGCTCCATCGTATCTCCCGGCAGTTTCTCTACATCAGCGCCCTTTTCCTTTGCTGCGTCGATGTTGATATTCCTGACAGGCGTCTCCGGCGTATATCCGTTGTCCAGCGCAGGCGCATAAACGATAATCGGCTTAATGCTGCTGCCCGGCTGGCGGAAGCCTGGAACGCCCGGTTCAGGTTATACGTATCTGCTTCCTGCCCTCTGCCTCCGACAATCGCCACGACTTTGCCGTCCCTGTTATCGACCACCGTAGCGGCGCCCTGAAGCTCGTAGATTCCGTTTTCTCCTACATTCCCGTCAAAGGTCAGAACATTGTCGATCGACTGCTGGAGGATCAGCTGCTTCTCCGGATCCAGCGATGTATAAACACGGTATCCTCCTGTATAAAGTTCCTCTTTGGCCACAGAATACGCCTCATCGTATGCGCTCTTATAGTCATTATATTCATCATAGGAACGGAAGCCATAGCGGAATTCAAAGCCGTCCTTTCTCATCAGGAACCGCACCGCACAGTCAATCGCATACGTCGTCTCATAATTCCGGAATTCATATTCTGCCTTCTGAATTACGATTTCTTCCTTCATGGCCGTATCGTACTGCTCTTCCGTAATATAGCCCAGATCTCTCATATCCCCCAGAATCTTATCACGCCGTTTCAGGCATTCTCAGGATGGCGGTACGGATTATAAAAACTGGGTGAGTTTGGAATCGCACATAAGTATGCGATCTGGCTCAAAGTGAGCTCAGAGGCATTCTTTCCAAAATATCCTCTGGCGGCTGACTGAAGCCCATAATATGTATTCGCATAGCTGATGTCATTGATATAAAACTCTATAATCTGTTCTTTCGTATATTTTTTCGTAAGCTCCATGGAAATGAGGATTTCCTTAGCTTTTCGTTCGATTGAACTTCCCTTGTAAGGAAGCGGTTTCTCGCCAGCTGCTGAGTAATGGTGCTCGCTCCATGTACTTCCTCACCGTCCGTTTTAAAATAATTCAACGCAACACGGATAATGCCGCGAAGATCGTACCCGGAGTTATCCCAGAACGTTCTGTCCTCAATGGCCACAAATGCATTTACTGCATTTTCCGGTATCGTGTCATACGGCAGGTAATCCGAATCTTCATCCTTCGTCAGCTTTGCAATGACGTTTCCCTGTCTGTCATAGATAAAGCTGGATTCCTGAAGGCGGAACGTATCCAGAGAACTGTCTGCCACCATCTGCACTGCTTCCTTCTTATACTCCGTATACAGCGGATAAACCTTATATGCACCGATTCCGATCACTGCTACCAGTACCACTACACAAAGAATAAACAGTGAGCGGAACAAAAATCCCAAAAGTTTAAACAGCGGTCTGAAAATAATCTTCAGATATTTAAAAACGATGCAGAAAAAGCGGACAGCTATGTTCGGCCTGCCATAACTTTCTTCGCCATCATCCTCTTCTTCCCATTCCTCAGATTCCCCTTCCGGCATTTCTTCCATATTTGATTCGTATGCTTCCCCTGCAGCTCCCTCCTGGCCTGCTTCTGCCTGTCCCTCATCCAGGCCATTATCCTCCAGAGGTCCATCAGGCTTCTTCTGATCTTCCTGCCCCTCCGGCGCCATTTCTTTACGTGTATCCATAGTTTCCCCTTCATTATACTTTTCGTATTGAATTTGGTGCTGTTTTATATTTTATCATATTTCCTTTCATTCTTCCAGTTGTATTTTTTCTGTTGACAAATGGCTTCCATTGTATTATGATAAGGCCTAAGAATACAATAAACCGTTGAAAAAGAGAAGTAAGTTTTCAGGCAAGATTACAGAGAGCCGCAGGTGGTGGAAATGCGGTATGGCGCCGGGAACCGAATGGACTTTTGAGGGCGGTCCTGAACGAGAGAGCGATTTCTTTCCAGTATGGACTGACGGCTTCCGCAACCGTTACTTGTGCGGCATATATGTCAGTATATGAAGAGTGGACTTTCAGTCAATTTGAGTGGCACCGCGGATAGGTTATTCGTCTCAAGCATAAGATATTTATGCCTGGGGCTTTTTTTTATTTCAATAAGGATTTGTCCTTTGAAATAAAAATCTGAATAAAAAACATTTATTTTAAGGAGGATATTTATTATGAAAAAATCAATTGCAGCATTACTAATTACCGCTATGGCAGCTTCCATGATGGCAGGCTGCGGTTCCAATGCAAAAACAGAAACGACGAAAGCAGCTGAAACTTCGGCTGAAACCTCTGAGAACGCATCGGAAGAGATATCGGAATCATCCGAGAGCGCTGCAGAAACAGAAACTGCTGCCGGAAATTATACAATCGGAATTGAGCAGTTTGCCGTCCACGGCTCACTTGATAACTGCCGTGAAGGATTCCTGGCCGGCCTGGCTGAGGAGGGCATCAAAGAGAACGAAAACCTGACTGTAATCTATGAAAATGCACAGGCTGATCCTGGTATTGCAGCACAGATTTCCAACAACTTTGCAGCTAAAAAGGTCGATCTGATTTGCGGTATTGCTACAGTTTCCGCTCAGAGCGCATATGCGGTAGGAAAGAAAAACAACATACCTGTTATCTATACTGCAGTAACGGATCCTGTAGCTGCAGAGCTTGCCAATGAAGACGGTTCATCCGTAGGCGAAATGACCGGTACAAGCGATAAGCTCCCTGTGCAGCAGCAGCTGGAAATGATCCGTGCAATTCTTCCTGAAGCAAAGACCATAGGAATCATGTATACCACCAGCGAAGTGAATTCTTTGTCCGCAATCGAAGAATATAAGGCACTGGCTCCCGAATACGGATTTGAAATTGAAGAAGGCGGCGTTACGGCATCTGCTGATATCCCGCTTGTAGCCGACAGACTTCTGGAAAAAGTTGACTGCCTGACCAATTTAACCGACAATACGGTTGTCTCTTCTCTCCCGCTGATCCTCAACAAGGCATCCAAAAAGAAAATCCCTGTATTCGGAAGCGAAATTGAACAGGTAAAAATTGGCTGCCTCGCCGCTATGGGGCTGGACTACATCGATCTTGGAAAGCAGACCGGAAAAATGGCTGCGAAAGTATTAAAGGGCGAGGCGAAAGCGAGTGAAATGAACTATGAAATCATTAAAGAAGCCGCTTTTTACGGAAATACAAAGGTTGCTGAAGACCTGGGAATTACGTTCCCGGAAGATCTGACTTCTTCTGCAAAAGAACTGTTTGATACAATTTCCGAAAATTGATAATAAGTCGGAACGATTATAACCCCTTCTTATAAAAAGGGAACTGGAGGCATAACAATGCAGATTTTTCTTGGTATTCTTGAAGAAGGCCTGGTTTACGCCGTGATGGCGCTGGGCGTATATATAACATACAAAATCCTGGACTTTCCGGATTTGTCGGTAGACGGTACCTTTCCTATGGGTGCCGCCCTTACCGCAACCCTGATTATTGCAGGAGTTCCGCCTGTGCTCACTCTCCCGCTCTCCTTCCTTGCAGGTGCGGCAGCCGGCTGTGTAACCGGTTTTATACACGTGAAGCTAAAAGTACGTGATCTTCTTTCAGGAATCATTGTTATGACTGCACTCTATTCCATTAACCTGCGCATTGCAGGCGGAAGGTCCAACGTACCGATCTTCAGTCAGGAAACGATATTTGACAACTCCTTTTTAAATGCTGCCATCCCGGAATCCATGGCTCCGTTTACGATCGCCGCCATCCTTCTGATCGTCGTGATCATATGCAAAATTCTTTTGGACCTGTACCTGAAAACCCGTTCCGGCTTTCTTCTCCGGGCGGTTGGCGACAACGATACGCTCGTTACCTCCCTTGCCATGGACAGAGGAAAAGTAAAGATTATCGGCCTGGCTATCGCAAACGGTTTTGCCGCTCTTGGCGGCTGCCTCTACTGCCAGCAGAAAGTCGGCTTTGAAATATCCATGGGAACCGGAACGATTGTCATCGGCCTGGCTAACGTTATTATCGGAACACAGCTGTTCCGCCACATGAGCTTTGTAAAGGCGACAACTGCTGTAATTGTAGGCTCTATCCTCTATAAGGCATGTATCTCCTTTGCCATCTCCTTCGGGCTGGAAGCCTTTGATTTAAAGCTCATTACAGCCGTACTCCTGCTTGTCATCCTGGTGATCAGCAACAGCAATAAAAGGAGGGTAAAGAACCATGCTTGAATTAACCAACATCAATAAATACTATAATGCGGGAACTGTAAATGAAATGTGTCTGTTTCAGGATTTCTGCCTCACTGTCGGAGACGATGAATTCGTCTCTGTGGTTGGAAGCAACGGTTCCGGCAAAACCTCCCTGCTGAATATTGTCTGCGGCAGCATTCCTCTTGACAGCGGCCGTATATCCATCAACGGAACCGATATTACGAAAATGCCTGAATTCAAGCGCCAGCGCCGCATCGGCCGCGTTTATCAGAATCCGGCCATGGGAACATGTCCCAATATGACGATCCTGGAAAATATGTCCTTAGCGGACAATAAGGGAAAACCGTTTAATCTCCTTCCGGGAACAGATAAAAAACGGATTGACTACTACAAAGACCAGTTAAGGACGCTTGGACTGGGGCTGGAAGACAAAATTCACGTAAAAGTAGGTGTTCTTTCCGGAGGTCAGCGCCAGGCTATGGCTCTTCTCATGTCTACCATGACGCCCATTGAGTTTCTGATACTGGATGAACATACGGCTGCCCTCGATCCGAAAACAGCTGAAACCATCATGGTTCTGACGGATAAAATTGTCAAGGAGAAAAAGCTTACCACCATTATGGTTACTCACAACCTTCGCTATGCGGTGGAATACGGAAACCGCCTGCTGATGATGCATCAGGGAACGGTCGTTATGGATAAAGATGAGACGGCAAAGTCAGCCATGCAGATCGATGAAATTCTGGAGAAGTTCAATGAGATCAGTATTGAATGTGGAAACTGATCGGAGATGTATCGATGTACTGCAGCATTGCGGCATTACAGCATGCAGGATAAATATACGTGTTCACAAATATTCAACAGGCCGTCAGCTCAGTGCTGGCGGCCTGTTTTTAGTTGACTGGTATCCGTATCGATTTTACGTCTCATTGTAGTGTTTCAGCTTTTTCATAGAAATATGTTCCCATTACAAAATGCCTGTATGTTCCAGCAGGATCTTGATTCCCAGAAATACCAGGATTGTTCCTCCTGCCAGTTCCGCCCTGGACTGATACCTTGCGCCAAATACATTTCCCGCCTTTACACCGGCTATGGACAGGAAAAACGTAGTGATTCCGATAAATGAAACAGCCGGAGCGATCTCAACATCCAGAAAGGCAAAAGTAATGCCGACAGCCAGGGCATCGATACTGGTAGCTACAGCCAGCATAAACATTTCCCTCGGTTCCAGAGTCGCGTCTTCTTCGCCGCAGCATTCGCACTCGTCTTCCGTCAATGCCTCTCTGATCATGTTGACGCCGATAATTCCAAGGAGAATAAATGCGATCCAATGATCGATAGCGGAAATCGCTCCCCTGAACTGTATTCCCAGCAGATATCCGATCAAAGGCATTCCAGCCTGAAATCCGCCGAACCATAGTCCGACAATAATGGATTTTCCCAAGGTGATCTTTTGCATGGCAAGCCCCTTGCATACGGATACTGCAAATGCGTCCATAGAAAGGCCTACAGCCAGAGTAAATAATGTCAGCAGACTCATTTATCTTTTCTCTCTTTCCCAGTTTCTCTACATTTTTCATTCTATTTAAAATGAAGCAGCCGGTCTGTTCATTCTAATCATATTCAGGCGGACGCTGCAATAGTAAAGGAAGGTGCCATGATCCCTGACACCTCCCCGGTATTGAAACGTGAAATATAGTCTATCACACTGTATTCTGTTTTTCAAGCGCTTTTTAATCTCTTATTTCGCGAGCATCATCCTGTCGTTGGCGAACTCCTCTCCACTGGCCGCTTCGAACTTCTCCAGCAGGTCCTCGACCTCCAGATTCTTCTTTTCTTCGCCGGCTACATCGTAGATTATACGCCCTTCATGCATCATGATCAGGCGGTTGCCGATCTCAATGGCATCTCTCATATTGTGGGTGACCATCATAGCGGTCAGTTCCTGCTCATTTACGATCTTTCTTGTGATCTCAAGAACTTTTGCCGCCGTTTTCGGGTCAAGGGCCGCCGTATGTTCATCCAGCAGAAGGAGCTTTGGTTTCTGCATGGTAGCCATCAGAAGGGTCAGCGCCTGCCTCTGTCCGCCGGACAGAAGGCCTACCTTGCTCTTCATACGGTCTTCCAGACCCAAGTCCAGAAGGGAAAGCTGCTGCTTGTAATAACCTCTTTCCTCTTTGGCAATCTGCCATGAAAGGCCTCTTCTCTTTCCTCTTCTCATAGCCAGACCAAGGTTTTCCTCGATTTCCATTCCTGCAGCCGTACCCATCATCGGATCCTGAAATACGCGTCCGATATACTTAGCCCGCTTAAACTCAGGTTCTCTGGAAATATTGTGGCCGTCGATTACGATTTTACCGCTGTCGATCGGATATACGCCTGCTATCATATTCAGCATTGTGGACTTTCCCGCACCGTTTCCTCCGATGATCGTTACGAAATCTCCAGGGTTCAGATGAAGATGAATGCCGTTTAACGCCTTTTTCTCATTAATCGTTCCGCGGTTGAACGTCTTTCTTACATTAGTCAGAGTAAGCATTATTCCTCTCCTCCTTCCGAATATGACCGTTTTTGACGGTACCTCGCCATGGTAACCGGTATACTGAGAGCGACGGCAACCATAATCGCGGAAATGAGCTTCATGTCGTTGGCATCCAGACCGAGACGAATCACTACGGCACGGATGATAAAGTAAATAACGGAACCAGCCACAAGGGATGTCAGTTTACTGCCAAAGGAACGAAGCCTTCCGAACAGCACTTCACCGATGACAATTGCCGCCAGGCCGATGACGATTGCGCCCGTTCCCATGTTGATATCCGCATATTTCTGGCTCTGACAGACAAGAGCCCCTGAAAGGCCTACAAGGCCGTTGCTGATCATGAGCGCCATCAGCTTTGTCATTCTCGTATCGACTCCAAGGGCACGGATCATATTTTCATTATTTCCCGTGGCGCGCAGAGTACAGCCGATCTCTGTTCCGAAGAACCAGTAAAGAAATATGATTATAATAACCGCAATTATAATGCCGATTACCATAGAAGCCTGTGCCTGTGTCACGCCGGCGGATTTGGAAAAACTGCTGATCAATGTATTCGCCTTAGGCAAGGGGATATTGCTCTTTCGTCCCATAATCCTCAGATTAATTGACCAGAGCGCAATTTGCGTCAGAATACCGGCCAGAATCGCCGGAATTTCAAAAACCGTATGCAGGATTCCCGTAACCGCTCCGGCGAGAACTCCGGCAATAAGCGCTACACCAAGGGCCAGCGTCGGGTCCATGTTCTTATTCACAACCATTACCGCACAGACGCAGCCGCCCAGTGCAAAACTTCCGTCAACAGTTAAATCTGCAATGTCCATCAAACGGAATGTTATATATACGCCTAATACCATCAGCCCCCACAAAACGCCCTGTCCTACGGCGCCCTGAAGGGAAACAAGCCATCCCTGCATATTTCCTTCCTCCAGATACCTTCCTCATTTTGTCTTTAAACTTCTGAAACGCCAGTTCCACTGTCCGGCCGATTACAAGTCTTTACTTTATCACTTTACTCCGACAGATTATTTCCTAAAAAGCAAGATAAGAAGCAGATTCTACAGGCCAAACACGGCTGATGCCGCTCCGGCCTTCCAATCTGCTTCCTGTCATATAAGCCCTCGTGGCTTTTATGTCATTCTCTGCAATACTTATTTTAATACGGATAAATCAATTCCCAGTGTTTTTTCTGTCTCTTCATTGATCTTCAGTTCACACTTTGATGCATCCAGATAGCCGATAGGCATTGTGGTAATATCTGCGCCGTTTACAAGGATGTCGATTGCCTGTTCGCCAGCCATATATCCCAGCTGATAGTAATCAATCCCATATGTAACGAGGCCGCCTTCATCAACCATGCCTCCCTCGCCTACTACGGTAGGGATCTTATTCTCGTTTGCAACCATGGAAACAGTAGACATACCTGCTGCGATCATATTGTCTGTCGGTGCATAAATCACGTCTACATTTCCTACCATGGATTCCACGACGGTCTGAAGTTCATTGGAATTCGAAATGGTATATTCTTTGTATTCCAGTCCTGCTGCCTCACATGCTTCCTTGGCAATCTCAACCTGAAGCTGAGAATTGGATTCTGCATTACAGTAAAGAAGGCCGACCGTTTTAGCTTCTGGAAGAATCTTCGGAATCATATCGATCTGATCCTTAACAGGTGTCAGGTCCGATGTACCGGATACGTTGCAGTTTGGCTTCTCGTTGCTTTCAACCAGCTCTGAAGCTGCCGGATCCGTAACAGCGCTCAGCAGAATCGGAATATCCGAGGTAGCACCTGCAACCGCCTGAGCTGCCGGTGTAGCAATTGCAAAGATCAGATCGTTTCCTTCATTTACCAGTTTTTCCGCCATTGTCTGGCATGTGGACTGGTCTCCGGAAGCATTCTGGTAATCTTTCTCATACTTGATTCCAGCCTCGTCAAGTGCTGCAAAAAAGCCTTCATTTGCCTTGTCAAGTGCCGCATGCTGCACAAGCTGAAGAACCCCGATCTTGTAGGTCTTTCCATCCGCTGCCTCTGCTTTTTCACTCGTTTCTTCCGCCTCTTTTGCTTCTGTGCTCTCTGCCGGGCCGGCTGCTTCTGTCTCAGTAGCTGTTGTTTCTGCTGAAGTTTCCGCTTTGTTTCCTCCGCATGCCGTCATGGATGCTGCCATCAGGCCAGCCAGCACAAGCGCCGCTAATTTTCTGGATTTTCTCATAATCTAATCATCTCTCCCTTTTTTATCTGCAGAGTCTGCAGATATTTTCTTTACGAATTGATGATTATCATACTACAACTTTTTCCCTTCGTCAATTTCATTTCATTAAATTTTTGAAGTTTAACGCTTTAAATCGTAAGATTCGTCATTTTGCACAAATAAATTTTGGGAATCTTTACCTGTTCAGACCCGCATCGATGGTTTCTTTTGCCATTCCAATGAGAGAATCTCCTGTAATCGGCACATCCCCGCTGGAAAGCAGCAGATACTCAGCTCCACCGTTATCCCATGTTACGCTGTACATAATCGTTTCCTGCGGATCGGCCGGCGTTCCGTCCTCATGATCCGGAAGGCCGTAGGAGATAAAGAGTCTACCCGCCGCTTCTTCTTTCTTCATGTTTTCATCCGGTTCATAGTCCGCCGATACAAACAGGTATCTGTCCTCATAGTAATAGATCGTAAAACCTTTGTATTCCTCCGTACGCACCGCCCGTTCTCTGTTATTCTGATTATCCTCGAACGGCTTCATAGCGGACATGGTCACTCTGCTGCCGCCTTTTTTATATTCCAGAGAGAGCTCCGGTTTTACTTGAACGACATTACCGGCATCATCATACCCCTGTACGTCCGCCAGAAATCCTTTCTGAAAGGCCAGTCCGTTGGAATAAGTCTCTACTGCGTCCGGCTTAAATCCCAATATTCCTTCTGCACCTGCCACCTGTGAAAATTCTGTATAATTCGGCTTATCGTTTTGTACACTGGTCCTCATACCGACGATTTTACCTGCCGCCATTACTCCAAATGCTGCAAACACACACATAGCGGCCGCTGCTATTATTATCTTCTTTCCTGACTGAAATCTCATAATATTGCCCCTTCCTTTCTCCTGTTTCACGGCAGATATCTCCGCCATGATCTTCTCCTGTCTCTGCCTGCTTAAAGAAACCTTCTGCGCCTCTTCGATGAGGGTTTCCCTGATTTGTCTGTCAAACGGTTCTTCTCTCATATCTCTCCTCCTCTTCCGGCTGCAAAAGCCTTTCTTTAAGATTTTTTCTGGCATTGTAAAGCCTTGACTTCACCGTTCCTTCCATGCAGCCCATCACCACTGCCGTCTCTTTCGTCGAAAACTGGTTGAAGTAATAAAGGACAACAGCTGTACGCTGTTTTACATCCAGTTCCTTTATGGCCTCGTAAAGCCTGCGGTTGCTTTCCTCTTCCACGATTCCATCCAGCAGTTCTTTTTCACCGCTTTTGGCATCAGCTCCCCACAGCTCTTCTACCGGCTGTTCCCTTGCACCCTTCTTTATGTGGCGCCATGCAGTCCTGGTAAGAATCTGAAACAGCCATCCTTCAAATCGTTTTGCATCCTTGAGCTTCTCTCTGTATAAATAGCATTTGACAAAGGCCTCCTGTACAATATCCTCACTGTCGGCCACATTACATGATATCAGATAGGCTGCGCGGAATGCTTTAGACTGATATCTGTCAAACAGCCAGGCAAAGGCGCTTTCATCTCCCTGCTGCATCTTTCTTACGATCTCAATCTCCGTCTCATCCATCGCAAATCTCCTTTCTTTTTTGGTGCACCTGTATATAAGAGTCATGAAGCTGAAAAATGGTTCAATAATTAAAAAAAATAAGGAATTGAGTTCCAGGCGGTGGCCAAGTTACTGAATTCCTTATTTTTTTCTGTGGTGGTCGCTCACCTCAATATCTTTGCGGGAGCGACTGGTCTGATGTATTTCCAGAAACGTTCTGCATCGTGATAGAAGTAAATGATTCGGCCGGGGGAGGTATCGTAGGTGTAGCCTGTACCTGCAAAATCAAACGAAGCCATTGCCTTTTCGATCTTTTCCTCTACGCTGCGGTTTTCCTGCTCATAATCGAAAGGCCCGTGCACTCCGCCTGAATCCGTCACGGGAAAATCAGGCAGAGCGCCGTTTCGGCGGCTCCGCACAGGATCATAACCGTTATGGGATTCGCATTTTTCCAACGAAGGAGAAGGAAAGCTGCTGCAAAAATACATGCTTCCCTCAGATGGAAATGATCCATGGATACGGCTCCTGCCGTTCCAAAAAATGTAGCTGCGATAATTGTAATGCCCGCTCCTGCGATCATTGCGACTACTGCTGGACGCAAGGACTTTAAAATACCCTGAAGCAGGCCTAAATTCCTGTATTTGAAATAAAGCCATGCAATAGCCGAGACGAGAATGCAGGACGGCAGAATACAGCCGAAGGTAGCCGCTGCCGCACCCTTCAATCCTGCTATTTTCAGACCGACGAAGGTAGCCGAATTAATAGCGATCGGCCCCGGAGTCATCTGCGAAATCGTAACCAGATCCGTAAATTCTCCCATACTCAGCCAGCCGTGGATATCCACAACCTGATTCTGTATCAGGGGCATGGCGGCATAACCGCCTCCGAAGCTGAATGCCCCGATCTGGAGAAAACTGAAAAAAAGCTGGAGATAGATCATGCGGCGCCTCCCTTCGTCTTTTTCGGCCTTCCTGAAATCTTCGTTCTGAGGGCGCCGATCACCCCGCAGGATAAAATAATAACGATCACGTTCACGTTCAGAAAACAGGTCAGAATGAACGCCGCTGCCATGATTATATCGTTAAAAACGTCTTTTTCCTTTATAACGCCTTTCCCCATATCATAGACGACGGATGCAATCACCGCACCGACTCCGGCCTGCATTCCGGCCAGTACCATTCCGACAATTTCATTGGAACGGAACGCGGCATAGCAGGCGGATATGGCGGACAGGATAAAAAACGGCGGCAGAACCGTACCGAGAACTGAAACGAGAAGTCCTGCTGCACCGGCCACCTTATACCCGATTACGATCGCTCCGTTTACGGCAATAGGACCTGGAGCAGACTGAGCGATTGCCACTAAATCCAGCATTTCCGCCTCATCAATCCAGTGATAATCATCCACGAACTTTCGCTTCATAAGCGTAATAATTACGTATCCGCCGCCAAAAGTAAATGCGCTCAGCGTCAGTGTGGACAGAAACAGTCGAATCAAAAGCTTCTTTTTCCCAATCTGCTCCATATAACCTCCTTTATCTCTTCTTTTCCAGATTCCAAATATGCCTGTCTCTTCGGAAAATCAGGCAGACCAGTACGCCTGTACAGGCCAGGAAGAAAAACAGTACCGCAGCTCCGGAACCTTTTCCCTCCCCAAATATGCGGACCATGAAACTTCCAGGTTCCATCCGCCTCATCATCGGTTCAAACAGACAGTCCGTCAGAAAACCTCCCATAAAATATCCCAGAGGAATCGTAAAAAACTGCAGCGTATTTCTTGCGGAATAAACGCGTCCCTGCATGGACACGGGGATGGTTTCCCGAAATACCACATCCATGCTGGCATTCATAAATGGTATAAACAGCCATCCTAAAAACGCTCCGGAACACCATACGGGAATACTTTTTCCAAATGCCAGGAAAAAATTCTCTGTACCCATAGAAAACAGCAGACCGTTGCAGATCACCTTTATCCGGCTTTTCGGCGGTTGGCTGAACGATACCAGGATGCTTCCTGCCACATTTGCCAGGCCTGCGCACATGTTCACCAGCCCCAGAGCCGTCCGGCCTCCTTCTTCCCGTGACAGCAGCATGGCCGGAAGCGCCGCCTCATACATCGACGCGATGAAATTGACTGCTGCAAGAAACAGAATCAGGTCCAGTATCCCCCTGTTATTTCTCAAGTATTCCAAACCAGACCGGACTGCCTTCATAACCGGCTCCCTCTCCTCTCCCCCGCCTGATGGAATACGGATCAGAAATGCCAGAGAAAGGAAGGCCGCAGAAAATGTAAACAAATCAAAGAAAATAACGGCTTCGATTCCCGCAAACGACAGGATGGCCGCGGCGCAAATAGGCGTCAGTACGGTGACCAGGGAATTTGAAAACGCCCGCATTCCGCTGATTCTGTGATAATATTTCTTAGGAACTAAAAGGCTGACCGCCACATCGGAAGAAGGCTGCTGCACCGTATTCATAAGGCCGTTCAGTCCATTCAGAATATAGAGATGCCAGATTTCCAGCACGCCCATCCGAAGGAGCACAAATACAAACACCGTCGTAACAGCTGCAAAGCTGTCACAAATCAGCATGGTAATTTTCTTGTTCCATCTGTCGCTCAAAGCGCCTGCAAAGATACTCAGTATCACATAGGGCGCATAGGAACAGATGGAAAGAAGGGCTGTCGTAAGGGCAGAACCCTGTTTTTCATAAGACCATATCACAAAGGCAAAGCTGGTCATAGCGCTTCCAAAAGCCGAAAATGACTGTGTAATCCACAGCAGCAAGAAGCTGCCCAGCCCGCCAAACATTTTTTCTGTTTTATTTAATAATTCGATCATGACTTTGCTCCTTTTCATTCATTTCCATAGTTCGGATTTTACTGAAAATGCAAAGCCGGCCGGACGATTGACGGCGGGAACATCCCGTCATGTCTCCATGCAGCCTCGTCCCGGAATCAGACTTTGCATGGAGCTGTTTCAATGCAGAGCTTCATTATTTCACCTCCTGTTTCAATTTTATCATCTATTTCTGTTTTCCATTTGCTGCCTGCTTTATCATAAACCGACCGCCTGTACAATCCAGGCCGCCAGAGACGCACCTACAGCGACCGTCAGCAGACCTCTGTTGAAATAAGCCAGCACAACCGCAACGGCGCAGCCTGCTGCTGCGGAAATTTTGGACCCGGTTGCTGAAAAAATAGCCGGAAATGTCATGGCTGACAGCACAGCATACGGTACATAAAACAAAAAGGACTGTATAAATATATTTTTTATTTTTTTCTTAAATATCACCATTGGAAGGACCCGGATCAGGTACGTGGTCCCGGCCATAATTGCAACACAGATTAAAATATAAGTCAGACTCATTCTTCTTCCTCCTGATGCTCCTGCGTTTTCAAAGGAAACAGCAGGGCGGCCACCGCACTGGCGGCTACCGTAATTACGATAATTCCCCAGCCTCCGGAAAGAGCTGATAACAGGGGAAGATATGTAAAGCACACGCTCATTGCCACTGAAATCATCACGGTGAACAGTACCGCCTTTTGATATCTGGCCGCCGGTATAATAATCGCGATAAACATGCCGTACAGGGCAATTCCAAGGGCTGAGGACACACTTTCCGGAAGTATGCTTGTAACGGCGCCTCCCACGAGGTGCCGCCCGTCCATCCAATGACGGGAAGCAGGATCAGACCGGCCATATAGGAAGCAGTGACCATACCAGGGTGCTGAATGGCAACGGCAAATATCTCATCTGTAATGCCGAAGGAGATTCCAAGCCTCTTGGGATATGTCATTTTTTCATTTACCTTCTGCGACAGCGACAATGACATGAGAAAATATCTGATATTGATTACAATCATGCTGACTATCAGCTCCAGATAAGTTCCCCCGGCCAGCATCAGATTCACACCGGCGAACTGTCCTGCGCTCGTTAAATTCGTCAGTGAAATCATGACAACGACCCAAAGGGGAATCCCTGATAATACTGCCATCATTCCGAAAGCCGCCGACACAGAAAAATACCCCAGACAAATGGGGATTCCGTGGCGCATGCCCTGTATAAACTCATTCCTGTTCATCTTACTTACCTTCCTTGTCTTCCGTGTTCCTTACATCTGCCGTATCTTCCGGCTTCCTGCTTTCACTGCTAACGGTCCACCCGTCCGGAACCGTCTCCACCCGCCAATTTTTCTACCTCTTCCCTGCTTACCAGATTAAAGTCTCCATGTATCGTATGCTTTAATGCCGAAGCAGCTACCGCGAACTCCAGCGTCCCCCGGATATCCATCCCTTCCGCCAGTCCGCTGATAATCCCTGCCGCAAAGGCGTCTCCGCCTCCGACGCGGTCTACAATCGGATGTATCGTATATTTCGTCGAGTAATAAAAATCCCCAGTCTTTCCGTCCAATATACAGGCGGACCAACCGTTGTGGGACGCCGAGTAGCTTTCCCTCAAAGAACTCACTACGTATCGGAAGCCAAACCGCTCTTTCATTCTTTCAAACATAGTATGGTAACCGTCAAGTTCCAGGCGGGCCGCAGCAGCATCGCTTCCCTCCGGTGTAAATCCAAGAACCTTTTCTGCATCTTCCTCGTTTCCAATACAGACATCCACATACTGCATGAGGTCTGTCATAACGTTCTGCGCCTCTTTTGGAGACCACAGTTTTTTTCTGTAGTTTAGATCTACGGAAACCGTAACCTGATGGGCTTTTGCCGCCTGAAGTGCCTTTTTTGTCAGTTCAGCCGCTCTTTCCCCAAGGGCCGGCGTAATTCCTGTAAAGTGAAACCAGTCCGCTCCCTCAAAAATCTGATCAAAATCAAAAAGCTCCGCAGGAGCCTCTGAAATGGAGGAACCGGCCCTGTCATAGATGACGTTGGACGGCCTCATAGCCGTTCCGCTTTCCAGAAAATAAATCCCCAGCCGTTCGCCCCATCTGGCAATATGGCTTGTCCCTACATGATATTTTCTGAGAGCGGCCACGGCGCATTCTCCAATAGGATTGCCGGGAACAGCTGTTACATAATCCGTCTCGTGGCCGTAATTTGCCAGGGATACCGCCACATTCGCCTCTCCACCGCCGTAATTCACCTCAAATTCATCCGCCTGTATGAACCTCTCATGATTCGGTGTTGAAAGCCTCATCATGATTTCTCCCATAGTTACGATTTTCGCCATGTCCTATACTCCTCTCAACTTCTTCTCAATTTCTGCCCGGACGGCATGGATTATTCGCTAAGTGCTTTGCATGTATCGCACGTAAACGGCCATAAGACGGCCGTTAAGTCTCGTAACAATACAAACCACTAAGCTCGACAATACCTCGCTAAGTGCTTTGCATGTATCGCACGTAAACGGTCATAAGACGACCGTTAAGTGCTCGTAACAATCAGGGGCTGCAGCTGCTTTTGGCTGCACCCCCTGAGCATGTGTTGTTTTCCTTTCGAATGCGCCGGAATTACTGGCCTCTCGCTTTTTTAACGACCTCTACGAATTCCCTGGCCTTCGCGGTAACTGCCGCGTAGTCGCCGGTTTTGGCGCCTTTCGTCAGGCTGCTGCCCGTACCGACTGCACAGGCGCCTGCCTTCATCCATTTCTCTACGTTATCCACGTCCACGCCTCCCGTAGGCATGAACTCTCCCTGGGGAAGGGGTCCGCGGAATGAGCTGATCGCGCCAGGCCCCAGCACGTTGCCCGGGAATATTTTCAGGATATCACAGCCGGCTTCCATGGCAGTGACTGCCTCTGTAGGCGTCATTACGCCAGGTATGACAGGAATACGATAGCGGTTGCATGTCTTAACCATATCCAGATTAAATCCCGGTCCGACGATATAGGACGCTCCTGCCAGAATCGCCATTCTGGCCGTCTCCCCATCCAGAACCGTACCGGCGCCGATGACAATTTCCGGCCTGCTGCTGTATTTGTCAACCATCGCTTCAATAATCTCCATCGCTTTAGGGACAGTCATGGTGATTTCTATAAAATGGATGCCGCCTTCCACAATGGCGTCGATCACCCGTTCGCCTTTCTCCTTGCTCTCCGCACGCACAACGGCTACAAGCCCCTCTTCTTTCATCTTCGCAATAACCTGTTCTTTTTTCATTCGCCTTCTCCTTTCGCCTCTCTATAGCTCTCTTACCATACAATACTGTTTCAGCCGGAAGTGTTTCTCCACAATTCCGAATATTTTAAATCCAAAATGCTGGTAAAGCGTTACATTTTTTTCATTATGGGTTTCCAGGGAAATCATCATTTTCTTATTCTCCGCATATGCGATCGCTTCATTCATCAAATACGCAGATATTCCATGATGCTGCATGGACGGCCTGACAGCCAGATAAATGATATGAAGCCGTTCCTCCCTATGAAGCTGGTCCGTCCAGCTGGAATTTAGATAATCACGTCCGATTACAAAATTCCAAAACGTCTTAAAGCTTCTGTCTTCTTTAATCAGATATTCATCCGTCTTCAGGGAAGCTTTTGCCTCAGTGAGAAAATACTGAACCGGATTATATTCCTCTGAGCCGTCCGATACGACCAAGATACCGTTCAGTTTTGGACTGTCCGCGTAAATCTTGCAGATTTCGAAAAATTCCGTCAAATCGCATTCGAATAATTCCGGGAGCAGCCGTTTCCTTGTCTCTTCATCAGGAATCAGGCTCAGATACAGGGGATCTTCGGCAAAGCACTGCGTCAAAAGCTCCCTGAGCTTCGGCAGGTCCTCTTTCTGCACCCGGTACAACTTCTGGCTTTCCATTATTACACCTCTTTTAAGCCTTTTTCATTTCGTCAATCATGACGTCTACTGCCTGTACCATATATCGGATGTCATCATCATAACATATTTGCTGTTTTTCTTCTACCGCTTTCAGAATGTTTCTTTCTTCTGTAAAATCGGTCTGCCCGTGTTTCACCTTGTTTCTGAGTCCGGCAACCACGCCGAACAGATTCTCGTGATGGACAATTCTTCCGGCTCCCCACTGCAGCCTGTCTTTTTCCTGAGTCAGGACGTATTCCGTAAAGTGCAGAAATACTTCTTCGTCAAACTGGAACGCATAGGAATTATTATCGATCTGATAAATAGCTTTCAATGCTCCTTCTCCGTCCATCTGTTTCAGACATTCCTCTGCTTTTTGCAGGTATCGCAGATTGTTCTGCACGGCCTCCTGCGGAAACAGAACAGAATCTTTCCAATCCAGCCTCACAAAGGAATCCTGTCCTTTTCGGAAGAGGCGCAGCAGACGGCGCTGAAGATTCATCCGTTCGCCTCTGCTGATCTGCTCTTCCCTTCTGTTAACTGCAGTTACGCGGCGGTACAGTCGGTCTCCCATTATCTCCGCCTCATCCAGCCGGTCCATCAGACGCCGCAGACCTTCCTGATCTTCCTTGCCAGTCACCGGCTTCACACTCCTTCTGACCGCCTGGAACAAGCGTTTCAGATTTACAGGTGCAACGGAGAGCTCGTCAAAGGCCATGACAAGGAGGCCGAACAGTTTGTGGTTAAAGAGATATACGTCTTTATCATAATAGCTGTCGTTGTCAAACTGGGAATGATAGTGGGTTTCCATAAAACTCCCTGCACTGAATTCGTTCACCATAGACGGAACTCCGGAAATTGCAATGGAGAAATCATCCGACCATGTTTCTACCGGTTCCCTCACTTCGATGCCTTCCGGATATATCCTTTTGACGTCCAGTTCATCCGGCAGATTCTCCAGAAATGCCTTCAGAAATCCGTAATATTCATATGTTCCTCTGACAGCCCCCTTCTTTCCATGTACATGGGCCGGAAGTTCAAAATTCAGATTTGCCATGACTTCCCCCTGCCACTGAGGCTGATTTTAAACATCTGCTGCCAGGCGCCGGTGGACCAGTCGTACTTGGAATCCACAATCCCCCATTCTTCCGCGGCCATAGCGCAGAATATGAGCGTTTTTTCCGGTCTGTATCCGATTTTCAGAAAGGCCTCGGCGATTCCCAGCATCATGGCAACTGCACAGTTGTCATCCTGGAATCCGCTGTAGTAAGAATCATAGTGGGCTGTCAAAAGTATTTTATTGTCTTCTTCCTCCCCTGGGATAATACCCCAGACGTTATAGGAAAGCTGATCCTTTCTGACAGATGATTCCGCATCAAACAATACCACGATCTCCTCTTCCTCTTTCAGGGCGGTCTTCAGAACATTGGCATCCGCTCTGGACATGGAGAATGCCGGAGCGTCTGCCGGCCCGGCAATATCCTGGGCATTCAGGGAGGTATCATCAATTTCTCCGTACCCGTTTTCCTGTACCGCCACAAGAGCCGCCGCTCCTTTTAAATGCGCCTGGTAAACGGGAAAGTTAATCCACCATTCCTCTCTCTGGTTGATATCCACAAGTACAATTTTCCCTTTCACATCACGGCCTTTGTACTCCTCTGCCGTTCCCTTTCCCAGGTAAACTACGGGGAACTCCTGAAAGCCTTCCGTATGGAAATCCGTCTGATAGGCTCCCAGCTGAAATTCAAACACCCTTCCCGTATGGTCTTCATATCGCATTACGGCCTTTTTAAATTCCCAGGAATCCAGATGTATTTCATCCTTATGGATGTCGGCAAGCCCGATCCGTTCCATCTCTTCACGGATCATCTCCCCCGTCATCCGTTCCGCCTCTGAACCTGCTGTTCGAAAGCCAAGAACAGGATTCGTCCTGTAGGTTTCCATTTTTTTTGCAAAGCGATAAGAAGCGTCTGCATCCACCGCTTCGAAAAATTTCCGTTTCATGTCTTTCATCTCATTTTCCCCATCTTCAAGTATAAACTCGTTTACAATTTACAGGGAGTGCTGCAGAAACCTGCAGCACTCCCCTGATTATGTGTATTCTGTTATTTCCGACGGATTATTCCTCGTCCCAGTTATGGTAAGTAGCCTGAACGTCGTCATCCTCATCCAGAAGGTCCAGAATTCTGTTGATCTTCTTGATATCTTCTTCCGAAGTAAGCTCTGCCCATGTCTGAGGAATCATGGTTACGTCTGCCTCAGCCATCGGAATACCGGCTGCTTCCAAGGCTTCGCGTACAGCACTGAAATCTTCCGGTGCCGTCAGCACTTCATAGCTGTCCTCTTCTTCTGAAAAGTCCTCTGCGCCTGCATCGAGAGCCACCATCATCAGCTCGTCCGGATCCATGTCGCATTCTTCCTTGTCTATAATAATCTGGCCTTTTTTATCAAACATATAGGATACACAACCAGGTGTTCCTACATTGCCGCCGCCCTTTGTAAACGCACTTCTCACATTTGCGGCCGTACGGTTTTTATTGTCAGTCAGAGTGTCCACGATAATCGCAACGCCGCTCGGACCGTATCCTTCATATGTGATTACTTCATAGTTAACGGAATTGGCATCTCCAGCCGCTTTCTTAATGCCTCTGTCTATCGTGTCGTTCGGCATGTTGTTGGCTTTTGCTTTCGCGATCACATCGCGCAGCTTGCTGTTGTTTGCAGGATCTGGTCCGCCTTCCTTGACTGCAACTGCAATTTCTCTTCCAATGACGGTGAAGACTTTGCCCTTCGCTGCATCATTTCTCTCTTTCTTATGTTTAATATTGGCAAACTTGGAATGTCCTGACATAACGTATTCCTCTCCTTTTCTTTCCTCTTTTTTCATCCATAAATGTACATCTTTTGTATTCTATCATCATTTTCTGCCAATGGCAAGTATTAATCAGACGCTTCCTTTATTACTTTCACGATGCTGATCATCTTGTTTTCCACCTTAAGCACCTTAAAGCGGTATCCTCCGTAAATAATCTCCGGCTTCTCGTCCTCTCCCGGAATCCGGTCCAGTTTTGAAATCAGAAATCCATTGACCGTCTCATATCCTTCCTCATCCTCCTCGTCGAAGGTAATCTCCAGTGTGTCTCCCAGTTCGTCCAGAGATGCCATACCGTTTATGATATAAGAGCCGTCTTCCAGAGGCCTTATAAATTCTTCCTCTTCATCGTATTCATCCAGAATATTTCCTACGATTTCCTCCAGAATATCTTCCATCGTTACGATTCCGGCCGTCTGACCGTATTCGTCAATCACGATTTCCATATGGATCTTCTGAGACTGCATCTCCTTGAACAGCGTGTTAATATTACGGCTTTCCGGTATGAAATGAGCCTCTCTCAGAAGCCCCGGCACATCCCTCAAAGGCATGTCTGCATATTTCTGCTTTTCAGAAAATACGAGAGCATCCCTCATATGCAGAATACCGATTATATCGTCAATATCTTCTCCGTAGACGGGAAAACGGGAATTATAACCTTCTTCCAGAATAAAATGTACGGCGTCCTTAAGAGACATCGTTCCGTCCAGCGCCACCACATTTTTTCTGTGGGTCATGATTTCTTCCGCTTTCTTGTCATCCAGTTCAAAGATATTCGTGATCATCTCCGCTTCGCTGGCCTCCAGAACGCCCTGTTCATGCCCTTCGTTCACCATGGACATGATGTCTTCTTCCGTCACATTCTCCTGACTGGCCGACATATCGATCCCTACGAGCTTCAGGCATACCCAGCAGATCCTGTTACAATCCACACCACCGGCCGAAGCAGGCCAGCAGCGGCCAGCACCGGCTTGATCACTGCATATCCCCATGCCTTTGGGTTCTTGGCTGCGCATCTTTTCGGGATCACGATTCCGAAGCTTACAATCAGAATAATGCAGATAATTCCCTCCAGCCCCTTTAATACGGCAGAAGGAAAAGGCACTCCAGGAAGCGTGCCTTCCAGCAGATAGGCTCCCACGGCCATGGCAGCAAGATTGGTAAGCACCTGGATTGCATTAACGAACCTGGTTGGCCTGTTTACAATACGAAGGAGCTCTCTTGCCTTTTTGCTTCCGCTTTCCATCTCTTCTTCCAGTTCCGATGTGTTTACGTTCTGAATGGCTGCCCCGAAACCATAAAAGCATGCCTCCAGCAGAACGAAAATGAGGAAAATCAGTATTTTTATCCCCGAATACTCACTGTCCATGATATAATTTTACTCCTTTGGATTTACCTTTACAACTTGAAGGAGTGCCGCAGATACCTGCAGCACCCCTTTGTCTCTGTAGTATATTAGAAATATAGCAGATTTGTCTTTTTTCGTCAATCGTTTCCGTTTGTGCGGACTTTCTGTGCTGCGCAAAAAGACCCAGAAACCATACGGAATATGCTTCTGAGTCTTTTTCTTTTCTTAACCGGCATTAAAAGCCTTTTTTTCATTTCTGCCTCCGGACTATGTAGTAAGATCAAGGCTGATCATTAATGCACAGTCCACTTTCTCCTGAAGTTCATCATCAATATGGCATATTTTTTCCTTCAGCCTTTGTTTATCAATGGTGCGCAGCTGTTCAAGAAGAATGACAGAGTCCTTCACCATGGCACATTTTTTCGTATCCAGTTCGACATGAGTCGGAAGCTTTGCCTTATTCATCCTGGACGTAATCGCCGCACAAATGACTGTCGGGCTGTGCTTGTTTCCAATGTCGTTCTGTATAATAAGCACAGGCCTCACTCCGCCCTGTTCTGAACCTACCACAGGTCTTAAATCTGCATAATAAATATCTCCGCGTCTGATTATCACTGTCTCACACTCCGTCAATCGAATTCCTTCTTTTAGTATTGCCCCTGCAAAGAGCGCCTATTCACAAAAAATCCGACTGCTTTCGCCATATTCTGCCAGCACATTTTTCCGACGCGGTCCTGTTCGAAGACCGCCCGGTTACGTGCGCCTTATTTATCATATGACAGTGACCTGTGACCTGTGTTTTTCCTAATCTTTAAAACTATTCAAAGAAATAATCCTTTGCATCGACCGGTTTTCCGTCCGTATAATAGACTCTCGGAATCCGTTTTCCCACGGTACAGAGTATTTCATAATGAAATCCGCCGCTTAGTTCAGCCAGCTCTTCCACCGTAATCTCCTCATTCCCGTCCTTACCGATCAGGGTGACGCAGTCCCCTTCTTTTACATCTTCAATTGCGCTTACATCGGCCATCATCTGGTCCATGCATATCCGGCCAAGAATCGGTGCCCGCTGCCCGTGAATCAGAACGCTTCCGACGCCGGACAGGCTGCGCAGATATCCGTCGGCATATCCGATCGGCACCGTAGCGACTATCGTCTCCTTTTCCGTAACAAAGGTGCCTCCGTAGCTTACCGGCGTTCCCTCCGGCACCGTTTTCACATAGCTCACAAAGCTCTTCCAGCCCATAACCGGCTGAAGGGGAACCAGTTTTTTAACTACTTCATCCGACGGATACAGGCCGTAGATGGAGATTCCGGCGCGTACCATATCCATATTCATACTCTTTAAATCAATGATTCCGGCGCTGTTGGCACAGTGGCGCACAGGTATATGAATTCCACTCTCTTCCAGCTCCGATATAAACGAAGAGAATTTGACATACTGTTCGTTTGTACATCCTTTATCTGTCTCATCCGCCCTGGAAAAATGCGTAAATATGCCCTCCAGTTCAACTCCGGGAAGGCGGCTCATCTTCCGGACCATTTCGAGGGATTTACTGTCGGGCATCATACCGATACGGCTCATTCCCGTATCGACCGCCAGATGAATTTTCCCCTTCTTCCCCATGCTCACTGCTGTTTTTGACAATTTCTCAGCTTTTTCATATTGGAAAATGGTTGGACGTATATCATATTCCAGCAGTTCTGAGAATCGGTTCTCTCCCGTCACTCCGAGGACCAGAATCGGTTTATCAATCCCATGACGTCTTAAAATAATGGCTTCATCAGCCGTTGCTACCGCCATAAACTCCACATAGGGACTGATCGTCTGGGCTATTTTAACCGCTCCGTGGCCATATCCGTCAGCCTTTACAATTCCGATCATTCCTACGCCGTCTTCCAGATTTTCCGCCATGGATTTCATGTTTCCTACCACAGCGTCCAGATCTACCGTCAGGTAGCCCCTTTCATATCGTTTTATCCTGTATGAAAGTGCCTCTGTATCTATATTTGAAATTTCCATATCTGCTTCATTCCTCCCGGATGATATAACTTTTTTATAAAATAAAAGCATGTCGGTTCAGCACGATGCATGTTCCCAAATGGCTTACGGTCATGCAAAAAGCATATGGGTCCCCAATGGAAATGTGAGCACAAAAACCTGCCAGTATACAAGCTTGGCTCTCGTTTTTGCACTCACATTCCCGCCGTCCTGAACAGTTATCTGAAATCATACCACAACTAGCCCAGTTTCTTCAATACATTTCCTGCTTCATCTGCAATTTCATGCGCCAGAACTCCATACGCTCCTGCCTTCGCAGCCGCTCTCTCCCCGCACAGGCCGTGAAGATAGACGCCCATACGGGCTGCTGCCGATTCTTCCATTCCCTGAGCAATCAGTGCTGCAATCATACCGGTCAGAACATCGCCGGAACCGCCCTTTGCCATGGCACTGCAGCCGCTTTTATTCACGGATATCTTTCCTTCCTTATCGGCTACTACAGTGGCTGCGTCCTTTAAAACACAGGTAATTCCGAACTTCCCTGCGTAATTGACAGCCGTTTCCAGCAGGTTTTCCCGTATCTCCGATACCGTCTTTCCAGTAAGCCTTGCCATTTCGCCAAGATGAGGCGTAATGATGACATTTTCCGTATAATACCCTGTCAGTTCCGGGTATTCGGCGATTGTATTCAGGCCGTCCGCATCCAGTATAACAGGGGAACAGACGAAGCTGAGGACATTTTCCACTACTGTTTTGACATAGTGCGCCTGGCTGAGGCCGGGTCCCAGAACAACGGCGTCCGCCTGCCGGCACTCCCGTTCCACCAGAATGGAAAAGCGGTTCCTTTCTTCCGGATTTTCCATAATAATGCCGGTATTATATGTAATTACAACAGCCTCCGGCAGCTTTTCCTGAATAACAAGTCGGTTTTCCTCAGCCGTCAGTACCTTCACCAGTCCTGCGCCCGCCCTGTATGCTGCCAGTGCGGAAAGATAAGCCGCCCCTCCCATGTTCTTTGCGCCTGCAACAATCAGTACTTTTCCAAAGGTTCCCTTGTTGGAATAAGAAGGACGGCGCGGTATTTCTGCCAAATCTCCTTTCTCCATTGCAAATGCAGCCGCTCCTATATGCTCCCTGCTCTTTTCCGGAAAACCGATGTCAGCCACAATCACCTTTCCGCTGTAATCCCTGCCAGGATAGAGGGCCGTTCCCAGTTTCTCATATCCGAATGTCACCGTCACGTCAGCCGGCAGAGCACAGCCCATCACGGCTCCACTGTCCCCATGGATTCCGGAAGGAATATCGACAGCGATTGTTTTCTTTGGAGAAAGGTTCTTAAGCACCTCAATCAGTTCTTTATATTTTCCCTCAATCGGTCTCCCAAGTCCTACGCCGAACACCGCATCGATCAGAATATCACATTTTCCAGGAAGGAATTCACCGAATTCCATGACAGGTACATCCAGCTTTTCCGCTATGTCCAGCTGCAATCTCAGCTCCTTTGTACCGCGTTCCCTGTTTCCGGCCAGCAGGACAGACACGCGGTATCCTTTTTGCTTCAGCATCCGCGCGGCTGCAACACCATCTGCTCCGTTGTTGCCCGTACCGCATACGGAAAGTATCTCGTCGGACAGGTTAGAGAGCTTCTCAGCCTCCTCTGCCACCTTCATGGCCGCCCTCTCCATAAGCACAAGAGAGGGAATACCGATTTCTTCAATCGTATATCTGTCAATCTCCTTCATCTGTCTGCTGCTTACAAGATACTTCATACGCTCCTCCTGTTTTCTTTATATTTTCGTCTCTGCCCGTTCCCCTACGGCAAAGGCCATGGCGTATTCTTTTGTATTCGTTATGGATACCTCTATTCTGATCATCCCCATGGATCGAAAACATTCGTCTGCCCCGCCATACAGTCTTACATACGGTTTCCCTTTCTCATCCCGCAACACCTCGATATCGCATGGGGAAAAAGACCGGAAACCTGTTCCAAACACTTTCGAAACCGCCTCTTTGACAGCAAAACTGCCGGCCAGCCGGGAATAGTTATCCCCGGCCTGCCGGCGTTCTTCTTCTGTATAAACGCGTTCCAGGAAAGACTGCCTCTCACACGCCTTCCTGATCCTGCTGATTTCGACCATATCGGTCCCGACACCTGCTATCATGCCTTCTTATTTTCCTCTTTTTCCTTCTGCTGATCCTGAAGGCTGCATACGCGGTAAGAAAGCCTCATCAGGCTTTCGGAAAGATGAACATTCTCTACGACGACATCGTCCGGAACGACCAGATCTACATGAGCGAAATTCCAGATTGCCTTGATTCCTGCCTTTACCAGCCTGTCTGCGATCTCCGGCGCTTTCGTCTTAGGAATGGTAAGCGCAGCCATCTGAACGTTATTTTCTACAATAAAATGGTCCAGATCATCCACGCCGCGGATTTCGATTCCACGTACCACCAGTCCGATCAGGCGCGGATTAATGTCGAACATTCCTTTTATCACAAAACCACGTTTTTCAAAATTTGCATAATTGGCAATCGCCTGTCCCAGATTTCCTGCACCGATAATAATTAAGTTATGCTGTCTGTCTATTCCCAGGATTTTTGCGATTTCCGTATACAGGTATTTGACATTATAACCATATCCCTGCTGTCCAAAGCCACCGAAATTATTAAGATCCTGACGTATCTGGGACGCTGTTACCTTCATCTTGAGACTAAGCTCATTCGAGGAAATCCTTTCCACTCCGTCTTCCATAAGTTCTCCTAAATAACGGTAATACCTTGGAAGCCTGGAAATGACTGCCTTTGAAATATCTTTTTCTGCCACAACAATCGCCCTCCTGCCTAGAAATACTAAAAATACTTTGCTACATTCTATTATAGCTATATGTCAAATAAATGTCAAACAATTTGTATCCTTGAAAAAATACACAACCTATATTATACTTAACCTGACTTTTACGTAAATGAACAGGAGGAATTCTCCATGATATTATCATGCAGCAACATCAGTAAGGCTTTCAGCGGCAATCAGGTGCTGTCGAAAGTCTCTTTCCATATAGAGGATCATGAAAAGGCGGCGATTGTCGGAATTAACGGAGCCGGCAAATCCACCCTGTTAAAAATTATTATCGGTGAGCTTTCTGCCGATGAAGGGGAAGCCGTCCTCGCAAAAGGAAAGACCATGGGTTATCTCGCCCAGCACCAGGACCTGTCCAGTTCCCGTTCCATTTTTGACGAAATGCTGGAAGTAAAGCGTCCTGTCATCGAAATGGAGGCGCGAATCCGCTCCCTGGAGACGGAAATGAAACATGCAGAAGGCGATCAGCTGGAGGAGCTTCTCTCCCAATACAGCAGGCTGAATCATGAGTTCGAGCTCCAGAACGGATATGCATGGAAAAGCGAAGTAACCGGCGTCCTCAAAGGCCTGGGCTTTTCAGAGAATGATTTTTCAAAATCCATCTCCATGCTTTCCGGAGGTCAGAAGACACGTGTATCTCTCGGCAAACTTCTGCTGACCCGTCCGGACATCATTATGCTGGACGAGCCGACCAACCATCTGGACATGGAATCGATTACGTGGCTGGAAACATATCTTCTAAATTATCCGGGAGCCGTCATCATCGTCGCCCATGACCGCTATTTTCTAAACCGGGTGGTAAGCAAAATTGTGGAACTGGACAACGGTCACTCCACAGTCTTCTCCGGCAATTATGACGATTACCGCCAAAAGCGCTCCATGATCCGCGACGCTCAGATTAAAGCCTGGATGAATCAGCAGCAGGAAATTCGACATCAGCAGGAAGTGATCGCAAAATTAAAGTCATTCAACAGGGAAAAATCCATTAAACGGGCGGAAAGCCGGGAAAAAATGCTGGATAAAATCGAACTGCTGGACAAGCCGGCAGAAGTCAACGACGAGATGCGCATTCGCCTGGAGCCAAATATCACCAGCGGAAATGACGTTCTCACGGTGCGCAATCTGAGCAAATCCTTTGGTAATCAGACGCTTTTTTCCCATGTTGACATGGATGTCCAGCGGGGAGAACGGGTTGCCGTCATCGGCGCGAATGGTACGGGTAAAACTACAATCCTTAAGATTATCAATGAACTTATGGAGCCTGATACCGGCGAAATCACCTTGGGGTCCCGTGTTCACATCGGTTATTATGATCAGGAGCATCAGGTTCTTCACATGGAAAAAACGCTCTTTGACGAGCTTCAGGATACATATCCGAACATGGATAACACTCAGGTCCGCAATATACTGGCTGCATTTCTCTTTACAGGGGACGACGTATTCAAACGCATCTCCGATTTAAGCGGCGGTGAACGAGGCCGCGTCTCCCTTGCCAAGCTTATGTTGTCAGAAGCCAATTTCCTGATTCTCGATGAGCCGACCAACCACCTGGACATCACCTCCAAAGAGATTCTGGAGGATGCTCTCGTTAATTACACTGGAACCGTGCTGTACGTATCCCACGACCGATACTTTATCAACCGGACCGCTACCAGAATTCTGGATCTGACCGGCCGGAAACTGATTAACTATATAGGAAACTATGATTATTATCTGGAAAAGAAAGAATTGATGGAGCGCATATACCTCTCTCCTACCGATGAAAAAGAGGAAGCAAATGCGGCAACTGATACAAAGTTGGACTGGAAGGCTCAGAAAGAGGAGCAGGCGCGTATCCGAAAACGCCAGAACGAGCTGAAGAGGACGGAAGAAGAGATTCTCATGCTGGAGGACCGTGACGGCGAAATCGACCTTCTTCTCGTACAGGAAGACGTCTATACGGACCATGTCCGACTGGCTGAACTGAACCTGGAAAAGCAGGCGATTGCCGAACAGCTGGAAAATCTGTATAAAAAATGGGAGGAGCTTGCCGAATAGGCAGGCTCCTCCTCTTTCTCTTAATTCTTCTCATTTTTTCTCAACCGCTACCCATATTTCACAGCAGTACTCCGGAGACGATATGTCTGTCGACGGATATGCTTCGAAATCAGTTCCGCCGCAGGGCTGATACTCGCTTGACGGGAAAAATTCGCTGGAAATCTGCTGATACAGCCGCTGGAACGCCTCCGGCATCTTTCCTGCACATCGGAACACAACATAGGTATGCGCCGGGATTTCCTCTACAACGAGGTTTTCCTCTTTTATAGGTGCGCCGTTATACACCACACCAATTGCATACGGATACGCTTCCTCTGACGCATCCGTTCCGAAGCTGGCTCCTACAACGCAGCCGCCGAAAATATTGTCCTCAGAAATGTACTTACACAACGACTCAATCGTACCGTCCATGCTGCACTGCCGCCAGAATTCCGCTATCTCTGCAGCCGTAAGCTCCTGACTTCCGGAAACTTTTTTCTTTCTCATAATCAGTTGGACTGATTTCTTCGTTTCGATTCTGTAATCCATCGTATTTCCTCCGCTTAAGATAAGTTTTACAGAAAGTCGTGAAAAGGATTTTAAACCTGCATTTTTATTCTTTACCTGCGAAGGCGATATCCCGTGGAAGCGGGTAAATGCCCTGCCGAAGCTTTCCGGCGTGTCATAACCATACTTTAATGCAATATCAATGATTTTCTGACCGGAGTTTACTATTTCACTTCCTGCAAGCGACAGCCTTCTGTTCCGAACGTATTCTCCCAGCGTAAACCCGCACAGAATACTGAATACCTGCAATCCAATCCATCCTCTCGCCCCTTCCGTATGTACTGATCTTAACGGATCACAGATACTTTTTCCTGACTTTTTGTGCTGTGAGATGACGTGTTACTGCCATGTGTTACGGCAGCACGGCGCATTACTGAAGGAGATCCTTCAAGACGGCATACGTATCAGGGGCCGCCTCTTCCAGCTCTTTCGTCGTCTCCGAATCCCAGTAAAGCTTGCACAGGATGCCGAAGTAAAAAGCCGGGTCGTCTTCATAATAATTCGGGATATCAGCCATCTCTGCTACCGTCATCTCATCCCCCCACATAACAGCCATATCCTCATTTCCCTCTCTGTACAGTCCCAGCGTATAGCCGATATATTCTCCGAATCCTCTGACCAGATCATCAGGCTTTGTAAATTTCAGCTTCTTATATGTAGGATCCAGCTTGTGATATACATAATAGATTCCAAGGTTCGTATCAGGCGCCTCCAGATACGCCTTTTTCGTATAATACATCAACTCCCAGTCTTCCTTCACAAATCTGGTTACCCACTTCTGCGGCACGTAGTACAGGGCATCCGTGATCATATCTCTGTCATACATGGTGACATCGCCATTTCCTATGAGTCGTATATCATGCTCGTCCACATGGACGCCATTCTCATTCATATAATGAAGCCCTACATACGTGCCGGCTGCCAACTGCCCTGTATTATAAAAGAAATACTGTTCTCCGTCTATGCTTCGGTAACCATCGTTTACCATGTTTCCCAGAACTGTAAAATAATACCAGTCTCCCGTGTAGCGGAGCCACCCGTAATGCAGTTCTCCATTCTTATCATAATAATACCGCTTACCTGTTTTAATATCCGTATACCAGCCGTGATACGGTTTTTCCTTCGCCTCATCACTACTGTCGGCTCTGGCACGGCACGTTGGAAATATTATAAAAAGAGCCAGTAAAAGGATCACCGCTCTTCGCCTGTTCCATCTCATAAAGCCCCTCCTTTCAGCAAGGATTCTGCTTTTTTCCTGTTCACTCCGTGCCCCGCATCATGCTTTACAATGCGCAGGAAACGAAATGACGCCTGTAAACAGCAGCGCTTTTCTACTTATTTTACTATACAGTTTTTAAAAAGTATAGTACAATCTTCTTACGATATTTTATAGGCGCCGTTGGAACTGCAGTATTTTTTATATAGAAAGGACTAAGCAGATTATGAATGGAAAAAGAATTCTGGCACTGACAGCCGTCGTACTCATTGCGCTGCTCTATCTCGCAACTCTGATCCTGGCATTTACAGGAAGCCCCAATACGCCTCGGCTGCTCATGGCCTCTCTCTTCTGCACGATCGTTATTCCCGTAATCATTTATGCCTGGCAGATGGTATTAAAAATTAGAGATAAAGAAAATTGAAAAACCGGTAGACATTTTCCGACATATAGACTATAATGGAAAAAATGTCAGGGAGGATTTCGTATGTTCCGAAGTAAACCGATCAATTTTGAATATGTGCCATCACTTTTCACAGAGGTATTATTGTTCCACTGTGAGAGGAGATGGCTTTTCTTTTGTACGGATCCTGTAGCTTCTTCTGCCTTGATTTTGGCCGGAAGACGATCTCTGAAGATACTTATAAGGAGGATATTATGAGACATTTACTGAACCCACTGGATTTAACCGTGGATGAAATCAACGATCTGCTTGATTTGGCCAATGATATCGAAACACACCGCGAAAAATATGCACATGCCTGTGAGGGCAAAAAACTGGCGTCGCTTTTCTATGAGCCCAGTACAAGAACGCGTTTAAGCTTTGAAGCCGCCATGCTCAACTTAGGAGGCAGCATACTCGGATTCGCTTCTGCGGACGCCAGCTCCGCTGCAAAGGGCGAAAGCGTTGCGGATACCATCCGTGTCGTATCCTGCTATGCAGATATCTGCGCTATGCGCCATCCGAAGGAGGGTGCTCCCAGGGTAGCTTCCCAATTTTCCCAGATTCCGGTCATCAATGCAGGGGACGGCGGCCACCAGCATCCGACACAGACGCTGACCGATCTTCTGACGATCCGCTCATTAAAGGGCCGTCTGGACCATCTGACAATTGGCCTGTGTGGAGACTTAAAGTTCGGACGTACCGTACACTCCCTCATTAATGCACTCGTAAGATATACCGGAATCCGCTTCGTCCTCATCTCACCTCAGGAGCTGCGTGTTCCCAGCTATGTAAGAGAAGATGTATTAGTCGCAAACAATGTGGATTTCCTTGAAGTCGATAATCTGGATGCCGCGCTTCCTGAACTGGACATCCTTTACATGACTCGTGTGCAGAAGGAACGTTTCTTTAACGAAGAAGACTATATCCGTTTAAAGGATTCCTATATTCTGACAAAAGATAAAATGAAACTGGCCAAAGATGATATGTACATCCTTCACCCCCTTCCAAGAGTCAATGAAATTTCCGTACAGGTTGATTCAGACCCAAGGGCTGCATACTTTAAGCAGGCACAGTACGGTGTGTACGTCAGAATGGCACTTATCATGACTTTACTGGAGGAGGGAAAATCATGTTGAATATCAGCGGATTAAGCGAAGGCGTTGTCCTGGATCATATCCAGGCAGGAAAGAGCATGGAGATTTACCGCAATCTCGGCCTTGAACATCTGGAATGTCAGATTGCCATTATTAAGAATGCAAAAAGCAACAAGATGGGCCGCAAGGATATTATCAAAATCGAAGGCAGTCTGGACACCTTGGATCTGGACGCTCTTGGATACATCGATCATAATATCACGGTTAATATCATCCGCAACAATACGATCGTGGAAAAAAGGCAGCTGAAGCTTCCAAATCGTATCACCAATGTGATCCACTGCAAAAATCCGCGCTGTATTACTTCTATTGAGCAGGAACTTCCTCATATTTTCTATCTTGCAGATGAAAAAAACGAAGTTTACCGCTGCCTCTACTGCGAGGAAAAATACGGAAAATAAACTTTCTAGACGTTCTTTCCCATGTAATGAAAAGAGGGTGCTGTAAAAAGGAATAGAGCATTGTCACTGATACCAGATGTAGTGACTTGGGCCACTGCCCGGAACGGAACTGGTATCAGTAGCATAGCTAATTCGACTTTTTACAACATCCTCTTTTTTAATTGCACCCGCTTATTCCATCCCATGTTCCTGTACATTGGAATGGCTGTATATATAGAATCCTTCCTGACTCGTCTGGTACTTTTTCTCCAGCTTTTCGAATTGCCCGTCAAACAACTGAGCCTCCTGTTCATCCACATCAAATACAGGACTGTCACGGTAAACCCATTTTCTTCCGTCCAATGCCCCTGCTTTCAGCTCTTTTACCATCATAGCCGTTGGAAATGTCCCATTTTCAAGGCATACATTATACTTTTTACAGCTCTTAAAACCGCGGCTGATATAATTATTCGGGTCGCCGAAAATTACGATCGTATCATAGCCAAGCTCGATTGCTATTCTAAAAGAATATTCCATCAGTTCTTTGCCATATCCCTTCCGCTGATATTCCGGCAAAATGCTGACAGGTCCAAAGGTCAGTATCTCTTTTTCATAGCCCGATTCATCCACTAACTTTGCTTTTGTATACATGATATTTCCGACAACCTTCTGATTCCGTTCAATGACCAGATCCAGTTCCGGTATAAAATCTTTATGCGGCCTCATGATATGAACCAGATAATGTTCGATACATCCGGGAATATATAAATTCCAAAATGCTTTTCTTGTTATTTCCTCCACCGTCTTGTAATCGGCTTCCGTCTCATTTCTGATTGTAATACGCTCATCCATTTGATATTCCTCATTTATTTTTATTTTATCATGCCCCGAATAACACAAAAAATTCCTGCCGCCCTATGATCGCCACTCGCCAATCCTTCCTAAAACATTTAATTAAACAGCTTTTCTATATCTTTGATTAACAGAAGGTTCTTTTTCTCATAATCATTCAGTACGTTGGCATTGAAATTCTCGGGTGCCACCGTTCCATAATACCATGTTTTACTGTTAAAATAATTCTGAAGGTCCTGATCGCTGAACGTCCTTCCGTGACGTGCATAGATTTCATTCCTGGCAAGCCGGAGCTGGTCTTTCGTAAATCCCGCGAAATCTGCCGATGTCAGATATCTGCTGGAACTGTACGGCATTACATAATCGCTGCTCTGCACGGCAGGAGCCGTCTGTGGGATATTGCCGGAAAAAGTCGGCTGGTTAGCAGGAGGAACATAAGCAGTTGTAGGCGGCACATATGCAGTTGTAGGCGGGATATACGCCGGTGTAGTGGGGACATTAGGTTCCGTCGACGGAAGGGATTCCATACCCATCGATGACGTTTCCTCCGCCGCTGTTTTTGCCTTCTCTGTCTGTTTCTCCGTTTCTTTTATCTCTTCCTTTTTCTCCCTCGATCCCACCATTACCGTTTTGGGCTGGGGACGAAGGAAAAAATACGCACCTGTGCCCACTGCGCCGACCATGCATATTCCAAATATGACCAGAAAAATAACGAGCCCTGTTTTCCCTCTTCTTGGAGGCGGATTCACGCCTCCCTGTTTCTGAAACTGCGAACCGTTTATTCCCTGTCCGCCTGTTTCCGAATCAGACTGCAGCGTCGTTCCGCACCCGCTGCAGAACTTCGTTCCTGCCGGATGAATCCTTCCGCAGGACGGGCACGTAATTTTCATAACATTTCCACATTTTGGACAAAATTTTGCGTTTTCTGATACCTCGCTTCCGCATCTTGGACATCTCATTTCCCTTACCTCCTATACCACGCTACGGGCATTCTTTGGCATTGCCAATGCTGAAAAAACCGGATACGTCGGAATCTACCATTTTAAGCTCTTTTCCTCCGAAATATTTCAAATCCCCTCTGCTTCTGTCTAAATTGTAATCTGTCAGCATTAGAATAGATTTTTCTCCGATAACATCATAAAATGTCACATCATCCGTTATATTCTCCGCCTTTTTTCCTCCGACCATCGTCAACGTGCCTCTGTACTTATCCATACTTCCGTCTGTAATACATACGACTTTATCACTGTCCGGAACCGCAGTCACAGAACCGCAGGCCACGTCCGAGATCACCATTTCCCCATCGCGGTATAGATCTCCCGAATACCCATAGCGGTCAGATCCTTATAATAATATATGGAACCGTTGAACAGATCTTCCAAATTTTCCACATCTTCGTCAATCGTCTTTATTTCTCCGAATTTGCCTTTTCCATAATTGATGGTGACGAGATCCCGTTCTTCTTCGTCATTTAAGCCTTCCAGAGCATAGATCAGCTTATTATCCTTATCGTTTTTGAACCTCTGAAGAGAATCTGCATTCAGAGCCTTGCTCTCCCCGCCTGCTATAAGGTATAATTCCAGATCGTCCTGAGCTTCCCTGACATAACTCTCCACGTCTCCGGCCGTATAGATTTCCGACAGGCGCAGCTTAGGTATATCCTCTTCTTCCGGCTGTCCGTAAATCATCACGCCCTGTCCGCTGAAATTGATCTGCTTTACCCTGTTGCTGATCAGCTGTTTTTCTTTGCCATTAAAATAGTACAGCTCCTTCGTGCCGTCCTGGATTTCCCTCTCCCGCAGATCTTTCCGCAAGCTGTCATACCGATAAGAATCATATGTGTCCTGACCGACATCATCGGCCACATAGTCAGCCGCAGTCATGATCTGGTCTGCTTCCGCTGTATAGTAAAAGGTCAAATCATCTGCATTCATCCCCTTGACATCGAGAATATCGCCTGCCAGCTTAACCTTCTCTCCCTGCTTTTCAATCAGATAAACGGCGTCATTCTTTAAAATAATGATTCTGCTGAAGTCGTCATTCGTATCCAGTATCTCCGATACACCGCTTTCGAGTTTCTTCTTTTCACCCTTTTTTCCCGGTTTCTGATAATAAAGTTTATACTCCTCTCCATCCTGTATCTCCCATATGACGGCCCCGCCTTCCTTCGCAACTTTATAGTATGCCACATCGGAATCCAGTTTGATCTTTTCTTTTCCGTCCCAGGCGTAAAGAGCGTCATTCTTTTTCTGATAAATGACCATTCCTGATTCTTCTACCTTAAAAGACTTCACGTCGCTGTCGATTTTTTCGCTGTCCTTTTTGCTCCCGATCTTTTTTTTCATCAGGCGGAAAGCGCCGCCAGAGTCGATCCGGTCCGGATAATAGCAGTATTTTCCGTCCTTCGAAAATTCAAGTACGTTCGTTGGTATCATAATCCCAGAAAAGCTGTAGTCCCGGCTGTCTTCTGCCAACTCATCCGTAAACTCCACAGGATCTTTTTTCAGCTTCTTGAGATTTGTGTAGTAGAGACCGTCATCCTTTATGTAAGCCAGCTTTTCCCTGTTGGCTTTTTTCGATCCTGAACCGGAAAATGCTCCGATTATCAGTCCGCCGATTCCAACTGCCGCTATAAGCACGACGCTATTGCCGCCGGTATCAGCCACTTTTTCTTACCGCCTGCCGCAGGCAAAACCGCCGCTCCGATCTGCTGCCCGCAGTTCGGACAAAATACGGTATCCGCTGTTACCTGCTGGCCACAGTTTGGACAGAACACCATACTCTGCTGGGTTCCCCCATACTGGCTGAACGCCTGCCCCTGTGGTTCCGGCTCCTTTTCACATTTTGCTCCGCAATTCGGACAGAATAAGCTGTCGTCTTCCAGATCCGCACCGCACTGTATACATTTCATACTCATTTTCCTCCCTGATAATTACTCCGGATTTTACTGATAATTTTACCATGTTTCGACAATAAAGTAAACAATTTCAAGGAAAAGAGCGGCAGATGAAATCCTCCTCCATTGGTCATACTATCGCGGCAGCCGTTTTTAAATTTTTCCAAAAAAAGAAGCATGCCTCTGCACACTTCTTCTTATTCAATCCTTATAATGTTCGAGTAAGACGATAAGCCGGGTTATGTCGTTGGATGGTCATCTATCTAGGACCGGCGTCACCGCCGGCCTCAAGCAGCCTACCCGGAGCGGACGGGCCGCCCTGTGCTCCCTGTTCGGCCTTGCTTCAAATGGGGTTTACATATGCCCCGCCTGTTACCAGTCGGGCGGTAGTCTCTTACACTGCCTTTCCACCCTTACACAGCTTACGCTGTGCGGTTTATTTCTGTTGCACTATCCCTGGAGTCGCCTCCGCCAGACGTTATCTGGCATCCTGCCCTGTGAAGCCCGGACTTTCCTCTCCCGCAGCCTTTCGGCCTCTGCGGCAGCGACCATCTGTCTTACTCAAACGGTTCTTTCAAACCTTCGGGCATTATATCATGAAATTCTTTTTTTGTCCAGACAGGCTCAGAAAAAGAGGACATATGCGATCATCAGAACGAGGCCCAGACCAAACGTCAGGAAGCTGTATTCCATGGTAGACCGCACCATGTGAGGATTTTCACCGCCTGTGTCCCTTCGAAAAATCCCGTATCCTCCTTCGGCCGCACCGTTCTCATCCGCTCTTTCCGTTTGAGAATAATCGTCAGTCCACCTTCACACAGCGCGTTGACAACGCGGGCAAAAAATGCTCCCCAGAACGGCAAAAATCTCAGAACTACCGGGCGGTAGACGGTTTCCTCCAGATCAAGTCGCGCAGGCCATCGTTCCACATATATCATGGTCCCATCTTCTGCCCGTTCCATCAGCATGCCGCGGATCACTACGATATATACGATGCTGCCGATCACCATGCTGATCACGGCGCCCTTCAGATTTACCGCTGAAAAATAGGCCACCTGGTGTTCCGGGCTTATTCCGCCCATAAATCCCTGTCCAAGATCGGCAATCCTGTCCATCGTCAGACCGGGCAGCATTCCCAGGGCAGGAAGCAAGGCCGCTGACAAGCCGAGGGCAATCCTGCTTTCCATATTGATGTAAGCGGCCTTTTCCCTGCCGCATTCCTGCCCGCCTGCCGGCTTTTCAATAAATATGGCGATAAACAGCTTCGTCATATAAGCTACCGTAAGCCCGCCTGCCGTCAGGAACAGCCATTCCAGCACGTGGTAGGGCGCCGTATTCCATCCGCGCTCCCCCGCCATTGCAATATATTCCACAATACTCTCGTGAAGCAGCGTCTTGCTGACGTATCCGTTCCACAGCGGAATACCCATAATCCCCAGCGTCCCCATGGCGAATACGGCTGTCAGAAAGGGTTTTCCCCTGCCGTATCCTCTGATGTCATTTAAATTCAGCTTGTGAAGGTTCATATAGATACAGCCTGCTGCCATAAACAGCACCAGCTTGATCAGAGAATGATTCACCATATGCAGAAGGGTTCCTCTCACCGCCAGCGCATTGTGTTCTCCCAGAAGGCCCTGCATCCCCACGCCCACCAGGATAAAACCGATCTGGGACATGGATGAGCATGCCAGCGTTCGTTTCAAATCCATGGTAAATACAGCCAAAACAGCTCCCAGCACCATCGTTATGGTTCCCAGCACCAGAATCATCCGCCCCCACTGGACGTCATGAAAGAACATGGTACTGCTGATAACGAGAACACCGAACATGCCGGCCTTCGTCAGAATTCCTGACAGAAGGGCGCTTGCGGGAGCCGGAGCTACCGGATGGGCATTGGGGAGCCACACGTGCAGCGGGTACATGCCGGCCTTTGCCCCAAATCCCACGAGAATCAGAATTCCGGCGGTATAGAAAAGAGGTCCTCTTCCGATTTTATCCGCCAGCATTCCGATCTGCCCCATATCCAGCGTTCCGATTTTTGCATATATCATAAAGAGTCCAAACAGAGCGCTCAGACCTCCGATCACGGCGATTGCCAGATACGTTCCTGCGGCTTTTTTAGCCATCTTAGTTTCTTCATGTATGACCATCACAAAAGATGTCATGCTCATAATCTCAAAAAACAGGAAGGTAGTAAACAGATTGCTGCTCAGGAACACGCCGATCGTAGCTGCGCATGTCATCAGCATAAAAAAGTAGTACCTGTTCCTGTTTCTGTAATGCCTGAAATACTCCTCAGAAAACAGGGTCGTCATCATCCACATAAATGCTGCGATCATCCCATAGAGCCAGCGGAATCCGTCCGCTTTCAGATAAATTCCGCCTTCGCAGAATCCGGCCCACGTAAATTCTGCCGTGCTTCCATGAGGATAGAGAAACAGCAGCCATGTAAACTCCATTACCATAGCCGCCGAGGCGAAATGATTTCTCCAGGCCTTGTCATATTTTCCTATGATATAGCTGATCACAGCCGCCGCAAACGGCCAGAAAACGGCCCATGCTATCCTGTAGTCCCCCATGTTTCTCCCCCTGTCTTTTCCGCGTTTCTTCTATCATCTTACGTTACATTTTAATATATCCCCTTCTCTTTTACAATTCTTTTTTTCCTATTATGCCTCTATCGTCTTCCGATTACCCTGTAAAACCGGAAATCCCCGAACCAAATGCAGCTGATAGAAATTGCTTTGCGCCTTTGTCCTCCTAAAAAATTACTGGCGCATGGCACTCACAACAGCCCGCATATGGTTCGGGGTATAGATTTTTACAGATGATAATACCTGATTCCTTTCATCCTGCAGAACTCTTCCAGGTCGGCGGTATAATCGCCCTCCACACAATGAATGTGATTTGAGCTGTACACTTTCATAAATTCATTTAAGTCTACGTGGTGCTCTACAAAGGATGTCGGCCTGTAAGGAGAGTATTCCTTAATCTTTTCCCTGTCCTCCTTCACCGTATTTCCTGTAAAGAAAGCCATTTCATACTGGTCGTTCTTTCTGAACAGACGCATATATGTAAACGTCCCTGCCCCGCATACAACTGCGTTGCAGCGCCTCCTGCCATCCCAAAGCCATGGGGCATAAGGTGAACTTCCTTCAAATTTTCCTCCGAATTCTCTGATAAAGCCGCAAAGTAAGAAGCCATGGAACCGCAGTTTGCCAACACAAAGCGCTCAGGCGTAATCTGAGCGATATCCTGCAGAGCCGTAGGCCTGCCGCCTGATATTAACTTCAGTATCTGCATGGACAACGCGCCGTCTGCATCCGCCTCGCAGCTGCATGCCACCGGACATTTTCTTCCGTCTGCGTCATAAGGGTCATTCATCATCTGAACGTTCAGGCACTGAAGGCAATAGTGGTTGCTCAGTTCTGTCTGACATTTGATACCGATAAAATCCAGTTCGTATGCATCGATAATGCTCCTGGTCGCCAGATAACTGGCCGCCATTTTTTTCAAATGTTCTCTGGAAAAATTCCTGCTCTCGTCATACTCGACCCTGCCGTATTTCTCTTCAATAAAACGGACGCAGCCATCGATTGCCTCATCCAAAATCCCGGCTCCCCTGTTTACAATTTCGAACTGGTCGATGTGCTCGATATCGACTCCGAAGATCTTTTCCCACAGAGCCAGATCCGCTGTTCCTGTGCTGATCCCCAGGCTTCTTCCTCCGATACATCCGAGGTCTGTCCGTTCAGCTCCTCGATAGCGTTTGCAGCGTTGGCCCAGGAAGTCAGCTCCCTGACCGCCTCTTCTTCACCGCCGTCATATGGAATTCGTTTATACTCCACGCCGATCTGGTCCATAGCTCCTGCCGCCGCCAGAAATCCCAGCTGGCTCAAACTGTCCTTGGCCTGGTTTCCCACCAGGGCCATCGGCTTATTGATTGCCTTTGCCGTATGGGCCACAATAGAAGGATTTATAAAAATAGGAATGTATAGGATAACCGGCCCTGCGCCTTTGTTGACCTTCTTTGCAATTTCAAGCCCCTGCCGCTTACTTCTGATTTCACATTTATCTACATAATCTACATCAAATATCTCTGAGAGCCTATCCAAATGCTTTTTAAGCTCCCGCTCCTGGATCTCTCTGCGGGCTTGATAGACATCCTCCCGCATCTTTGTCTCCGAAAATAAAATCAGCTGTATGTTTCTCTTCTTCATATTCTTTTTATTCTCCACGCCTGAGCTGCTTCCGTACATACATCATAATCGCAGACCGTTCATTCATGTATGTAGTTAAATTCAATTCCCTTCATCTCGCAGAAGTAGCGGATCTCTTCCACATAATTCCCCAGAACTCCATGAATGTGGTTGCAGTCATAAGACTCAATCACCTTCTCATAAGAGACATCCGGCTCTACAAACATATGAGGCCACTGTTCACACGTTGCCTTCAGCATGCTTTCCGGCATTTCCTTTGCCTGCCCCGTAAATACGGAAAACACAAATTTACCGTCTGTATGGGTAATCCTCCCAAATGTCATCTGTCCGCCTGCCGCAATATATTCCACATGACAGCCTTTTCCGGCATACTTAGGGATAATCGGCTTTAACGTAACCTTCTTTAAATTTTCCTCCGGCACGCTGCTCTGTCCTGCATACCAGGTTGCCATTGCGCCGCAATTACAGAAATAAAATAGATTTTTCTTCTTGCTGTAATAACGGAAATCGGAGAAAATCACCGGCAGACCGGAAATCTCCTTCATCACCTGCATAGTAAGTCCGCCCTCAGCGTCCGCTTCACATGTAAATACCCTTGTTTCCTTCGGTCCGTCCCAATCATAGGGGTCATTGAAAAATGCGGCAGCCAGACATTGCGTACAGTAATATGCGCTTAATTCATAATGGCATTTCACTCCCACAAAAGCATAGTCCTTTTCCTCACAAATGTCTTTTGTCGCATAATAATGACGGATCTGCTGTCTTAGGGATTCCTCCGTCAGCTTATCGGAATCGTAAGCGATGCTCACTCTGTCTTTCAGCCATTGTGCCGCCCGTTCTACCTTGTCTTCCGGAACCAGTTCCGCCCTTCTTAAAATTTCCGATTGATCCATATGGTCGATATCCACACCGAACACCTGCTGCCACCGGTCGGCAGAAGCAGTCCCCGAACCCATGCCGATACTCCGTCCGCCAATCAGTCCAAAGGTCTGCCCGGCCATATCTGTAACCGCGTGAGCTGCCCGCAGAAAATGCATGCACCGCGCCAGCACATTTTGGTCCTCAATATCTCCCCATACCTTTTCGCAATAATAGCCGCACTGCCGCATCAGGCTGCTGGCTGCCTGCAGACCGCCAAGTCCGGGTAGTCCTCCGTTAACATTGGATATCACAAGCACCGGTAGCTTCAGTACGCTGGCCGCAATCAGCGAAAAATTCGGAAATGCAAATACAGGTACATTAAATATGACCGCATCCGGCAGCTCTGCCTTTAATTCCAGGGCATATTCCCTTGCCTGACCGTTTCCGGAAACGGTACGGTCACTCCCGCATATAATGACCTCTCCCGTCTTTTCCAAAGCTGTCCGAATCCTTAACGAACAGTCTGCAATATATCCGGATAGATCTTCATGGACGCTTGCCCTGCCGTCAGAAAACGATAAAATACCAACACGAATTTTCGACATCTTCTGCCTCCTTCATCATTTTTTTTCAAATTCTTCTATTAAATCCAGACTGATATTATGGCGGCCTCCGATAAATCTGGCATTCAGCCATTCATCCAGTATCTCTAGGGCCAGGAAATCACCGAGAATCTTACCGCCCAGGCAGAGGACATTGGCATCCGTATGTTCCCTCGCCGTTCTCGCCGCATAACAGTTCTCCACCAGGCTGGCCCTGATTCCAGGATATCGATTTGCCATCATCGACATCCCGACGCCTGTGCTGCATATCAAAATGCCTCTCTGGAACTCTCCGCTTAAAATCCTCTCTGCCACTTCCTTTGCATAGTATGGATAGCGGACGACCTCTTCCGTATCTGTTCCGATATCCTGATATGCAATTCCCTGCTCATCTAAATATTTCTCAATACTTTTCTTCAACCGCACTCCGCCATGGTCACAGCCAATAATTACCGGAGCTTTCGGATCAAAATCTCCTCTCACTTCTATCCTCCATTTTTCAGATGAGCTTTACCAGCTTATCTCTGAATTCCTGATAACACCTGCAAATTTCGTCCTCTAGCCTGTCCCTTTCTTCATCATACGGGAAATCTGTTTCTTCCCACCAGTCCACAAGCTCCTTCACTCCGTCCACAAGCCTTACCTTCGGCTCATATTCCGGAACCGCCTTTTTAAATTTATCCATCGAGAACACAGAAAAATGTACTTTTTCAAAATTCAGATGAGCACATACGGAAGGAAGCATCTCCCGCAGAAGCACTGTTGGCACATATACGAATTTCGGCTCTCTTCCCACAGCTTCTCCTACAGCCTTGTACAGATCCTCCCACATTACAATCTCCGTATTCGTAACGTGGAAACAGTCATTATACGTTTTTTCATTGCCGCAGCTTAAAAGGAATCCCTCTGCCAAATCCTGTACAAAGGTAAAACTCCAGGGAATCACACCTTCCCCAATCATCACCACCGGCTTTCCTTCCCGTATCCTTCTCACCACATTTCGATTCTGGCGAAGAATGCCGAAGTTCGCAGCCCCGGGGCCAAACGTCAGAGAAGGACGGATAATGGTAATTGCCGCATTTACTTTTCCCATCCGGGACACAAGATACCGCTCTGCCTCTGCCTTCTGGAATCCATAGGTGAATTCCCTCTTTGTATCCAGGCATTCCTCGTCTTCCCGGATCGGATAGCTCTTGTACGGCCTGTCATAAGCGGCAATGCTGGAGGTGACAATAATCTGCTTCACCTGATTTCCAAATACCTCCACAGTCTGTTCGGCAGCCTCTCGATCAAAACAGGTCATGTCGATCACCGTATCTGCGGCAGCAGACGCCATTTTTGCCTTAAAATCCCCTTTGTCATTCCGATCCCCATTTATTACAGTCACTTCTGGCGGTACCTCACACTTTTTGCTGCCACGGTTAAAGATTGTAACCTTATGGCCCGCTTTTACAGCCTGGTTTACAATTTCCCTGCTGATAACACCGGTTCCTCCAATAATTAATAAGTTCACAGCTCCATCCCCTTCCCTATCATGTTCTTATTCGAATCGGATTCATCACGTTCCTAACAGATTTGGCAGGAATGTGGAAATCTGAGGAATATAAGTAATCAAAACCAGCGCAATTCCCATCATGATGTAAAACGGAATCATCGCTTTAGAAAGCTGTCCTACGGTACGTCCGGAAATGGCGCTTCCGATAAACAAGGTATTTCCTACCGGCGGTGTAATCAGTCCGATACCCAGATTTAAAATGAGCATAGCACAGAAGTGGCATGGCTCCATCCCAAGATTGGTAACGATCGGAAGAAGGATCGGTGTAACGATCAGAATAATAGCCGCCATATCCATTACCATTCCGCAGATCAGAAGGAAAACGTTTATCATAAGAAGAATCACAACCGTGTTATTGGTTATGGACATAATAAGTTCCGTCACATAGGTCGCCACATTCATATAGGTAACCAGCCAGCTGAAGCAGTTGGAAAGTCCGATGAGAATCAGAATAATCGCACTTGTCTTTAAGGCTTTTGCAAATATCTTCGGGATATCCCTGAGCTTGATTTCCCTGTAAATGAAAATACCCACAATCAATGCATATACGACTGCAAATGCCGCAGCTTCCGTTGCAGTAAAGATGCCGCCAAGAACGCCTACTACCACAATAAGCACCGTTCCCAGCCCCGGGAGAGCTTTTACAAAGCACTGGAAGGCCACCTTCAGGTTGAATTTTTCTCCCTTTGGATAATTTCTCTTAATCGCTACAATATAGCTGTACACGCAAAGGACAAATGCCAGCACGAAGCCTGGTACAATGCCTGCCATGAAAAGCCTTGCAATCGATACGTTGCCTGCCGCCAGAGCAAACAGTACCATGTTGTGGCTTGGCGGAATCAGCATGCCTTCTACAGAACTTGCCATTGTAACGCAGGTGGAAAAGTCTGTGTCATATCCGTCTCTTTCCATCATAGGAATCATCATAGAGCCGATCGAAGCCGTATCTGCGGCAGAAGAACCGGAAATTGAGCCAAAAAATAAGCTGGCAACGATATTCACGTGTGCCAAGCTTCCTCGAATCCATCCTACCAAGCTTTTGGAAAGCCCGACCAGCCGGTCTGTAATTCCTCCGGCGCCCATTACCTCACCAGCAAGAATAAAGAAAGGAACTGCCATCAGAGAATACACATTCATCCCCTTAATAACCTGCATAGTCATCGTCTGTAAATCTACTCCGATATAAAAACACGTAACAAGGGACGCAGCCATAACTGCCAGGAAAATATGTACTCCCGCTAAGAGCAGACCGAAGAAAATCCCCAATAATAAAGCGACTGCTACACTATCGATTTGCAATTATATCACCTATCCTTCCTATCATCGCTACAATGAGCATCCCGATTCCTACCGGCTCTGCCATATATAAATAAGAAAGGGGCAGACGGGAACCTGTCATTTTTGTCATTCCTGCAAGACCAACCAGATGTACACTGTATTTAAAGAACACTAAAAGAGCTACAAGGCCGATTCCATGTACGATCAGCTCCAGACCCTTGTGCATTTTCTTAGAAAGGAACATTCCCCAAAAATTGATGCGGATATGGCGGTCCTCTTTTAACGCAACGGCCGCACTTAAAAATCCGAACCATACCATACACAGAAGCGCCAGTTCATCTCCCCATCGCGGTGCATTATGCAGCACATAGCGCATAAATACACTGTATGCCACAATGCATACCATGCCCCACATGAAAACAACGGCAACTCCTTCTACCAGTTTAAAAATGATGTCATATATTTTCTGAATTGTTTTCACCTTTAATCACCCATTCCTTTAGAATCTGACGCAGCGCAAATACGGCTGCGTTTCGGGGGTACTTAAAACCGGGGGATGCCCCATGACTGAATCTGCAATCGATTTCAGCATTGCAGCATCCCTTCCGGCCGTCTGATCATGATTTGTCAAAACCGTCAGACTACTGTAACTACTGACCTACTTTTTCAATCTCTGCGATCATATCTTCAAAGCCTTCGCCGTACTCAGCGGTAACGTTCTTACAAGCTTCTTTCCATGCGTCTTCGTCTTCCGGGTAACAGAAAGTTACGCCATGTTCTTCACAAAAAGCGATCTGATCTTCCATTAAAGCATCGCCTTCCTTAGCAAAATAATCGCCTGCCGTCTGCCATGCTTCCAATACCCAGCCCTTCTGCTCGTCATTCAGCTTAGCCCATGTCTTTTCAGAAATAACAACCGGATAAGCCGGAATCATACCATTGTTCATTACAAAGTACTTACATACTTCGTACAGCTTGTTGGAAACGAAAGAATCCAGCGTATTTGCAGCTGCATCGATAACGCCTGTAGACAGAGAAGTATAAACTTCAGAGAATGCCAAAGGTGTCGGATTCATGCCAAGTGCCGCCTTATAATCCAGGTACAGGTTCGCTTCCACGCTTCTCATCTTCAGCCCCTTTAAGTCTGCTAACGTCTTAATTTCCTTCTTCGCCGTAAAGAACGCGCGTGGCGTATCAACCAGCCAGCCTACGCCTACAAAGCCAGTCCCGGAATCTGTAATGTCCTGAAGAAGCTTATCGCCGATTTCACTATGCGCTACTTCGATCGCATGCTGTCTGTCTCTGAAAATGTAAGGAAGGGATGGGACTGCCATGCTGGCGATGCCATAGTCATATAATGCGGATGCATCACAGCGGTACATATCAAGAGTACCTAACTGAACCATCTGCATGCATGTCGTTCCGTTGCCAAGCTGCGCCGCCGGGTAATACTGAACCTGCATGGTTCCTCCGGATAAATCTGCCAGGGCGTCTGCAAAAGAGGTTCCGATGGCCTGTCCCAATAAGGAGCTGGCCGGCTGGCTGTCACAGATGGAAAGAGTGATCACATCTCCGCTGGCTGCCGCTTCTGTAGTATCCGTTCCCTTCTCCTCTGCTGCTTCTGTCTCCTTCGCAGCCTCTGTTGCTGCCGGAGCAGCCGTTGTCTCCGTCTTTGGTGAGCCCCCACATCCCACGCAAGATGCTGCAAGCCCCACTGCAAGTAACGTTGCTAATACTTTTTTCATTTTTTACCTCCATAAGTAATTTTTTTATTTCTCATATGCGAAAGACTCCCTTTTACACATCCTTATAAAATGGATTTTCCTTTGCATAATGAATACTGGCTGGCTGGTTATACCCGATATAGGGAATATCCAGATATTCAAATATGTCATAAACCGCTTCTGAGCAATCCTCAAATGTAATTGCCGCATGATGTGGAAAGTGTTTATCCAGCAGCACATACCGGTAAAACCGTTCCATCTCTCTTACCCCAATCAAACCGTAATTTCCATAAGTATTTACTTCTACAGGGAGGATTTCTCCACTTACCACATAGGACAGCAGGCTTCCGTCAGGAGCTCCATGAAGGCGGAAAACCGAAGACGGCCCTGGTATCATCCGCCCCTCTAATGTCCCTCTGTTTAACTCCTTTCCTGTTTCAGGCGCATATGGGTCTTTTCTGTTCAGTTTATATTTAAGCTCAGGCCGGATCAGATAACAGGAATTTGTGTTTCCGCAGTGGAACGCCATAAATAGTTCTCCCTGACGATATGGGTAACCATCTTCCTGCACCTTTTTATAAATGTCATCGGGAACGGCGTTATTAATATCCATCAGCGTAACCGGTTTTTCTCCGGCGCACAGGCCTATAAACTCTGATAATGCCCCGTAAATATCGGTCTCACAGGCTACCGGAATCCCCTTTCCTGCCAGTCGGCCGTGCACATAACAAGGGAGGAAGCGGAACGCCTGCTGAAATGCCGGCCAGCATTTATTTGCAAATACCACATATTTTCTGTCTCCCTTGTTTTCTTCCATCCAGTCTAAAAGGGTCAGTTCATACTGGGCCATAGCAGGAAGAGTCTCTTTATACTTATCGCTGCCCAATTCCCTGGCCATATCCTCTGCAACAGCCGGAATCCTCTTATCTCCTTCATGGCGGTTAAATGCCAGCAGCAGATCCAGCTCGGAGTTCTCCTGAATTGCCACTCCCAGCCGGTATAGCCCGTTAATCGGTGCATTACATGCGACAAAATCGTCTGGTCTCGGCCCGAATGAGATAATTTTTAAAGCCTTCAGCCCTACGACGGCTCTTGCCACCGGAAGGAATTTTTTCATCGCCTTTACGATACCTTCGCATGTTCCCACCGGATATCTGGGAATATATGCCTTCTGCCCCCGAATCCCCAGATTATAGGAACAGTTAAGCATACCACAGTAGGAATCCCTCCTGGAATCATACATCCGTTCATCGCATTCTTCTGTTACCCCTGCAAACATCACCGGGCCGTCAAAACGTTCCGCCAGGATTGTCTCCGGCGTCTCCGCTCCAAAATTCCCCAATACAACTGCCAATGCATTGCATTTCTCTCTTCTCAGGAAGTCTAATATATCAGAGATATTATTTTCCCTTTCCACAAGAATCGGGCAAACGGAAACATCCATCTTTTCATTTGCCGTAAATTGTTTCAAATCAGCTGCGGAATCGGCGGATAATTGTTCAGAAAAATTGTTTCTGCTGCTCATTACCAGTCCTAATCTGATTTCCGGATAATTTTTTTCCATAAAATCGCCTTTCTAACATGCCACTTTTGCCGTAGTACTTTCGTCATATCTGTAATATTTATGTATCTAATATATCATAATCCCCCCCCCCCACAATTGTCAATTTTTCACTATATTTTCGTATTTTTTTGTGCATATTGACGAATATTGTCATTTTCAAAAATTTTTATCGCATTAAAATCTCACTTTTTTTCATGTTTTTTTTTATATTTTTATTGATTTTATCTCCATCAATCGCTATACTTATAGAGGATTCATTTTAAGATTACTTGGTATATGGATTGCTTTATATCTGTGATATATTACACTCTTTCCAATTAAACAGAAGAAGGATATTACATCATGTCGAAAACGGATTATGCTTATGATATAATTAAAGAGCAGATTGTTTCTGGTAAGTTGAAGCCCTCAGAAGAGCTTTCCGAAAAGGTATTTCAGGAAAAGCTGTCTGTCAGCCGCACTCCTATTCGGGAAGCCTTTCAGACCCTCCATCACGAAGGGTTCATTGAGATCCATCCCCGAAAGAGTATTCTCGTAGCCCCTGTTACCTTTCATCTTCTGGAACAGATTTTTGATACCAGGATCATGCTGGAGCCACAGCTTTTCAAGCGGGCCTGCGGAAAGATCGAGGATGAAAAGCTTCTGGATATGAGATGGAGGCTTCTGAATCCCCCTGATCACATGAGCAGCCATGAACAGGAAATTTACTACAATAACCTGGACCTGGAGCTGCACTCGTCCGTGGTGCCTTATATCAACAACCTGTTTATCGAGAACACATTTCGGATCGTTCAGGACCATGAGACAAGAATCCGGAATATTCTCTTTAATATTGACACCAATTCTCCTGTTATCGAAGAGCATGTTTCCATTATTAATGCTCTGCTTCAGCGTTCCGAATCCGAGATCGTATCCCAGGTAACCATACATACGGAAAACGCTCGCAAAAAGGCGTTCTTATATTTTTTTGACCACACTATATAATTTTTTATTGAAAGGAGATTTTCGAAATGACCAACGAAAAGAAACAGGAGTTGGATGCTCTTTGTCTCAAGTTCAGAAAAAATCTGATCGAGACATTGCATGGCATCCAGACAGGACATCCAGGTGGCTCTCTCTCCGTTTGTGAGATTCTAACCACACTATACTTTAACGAGGCAAATGTGACCCCGGAAAATATCGATGACAGAAGCCGGGACAAAATCATTCTGTGCAAGGGACATGCAGCTCCCATGCTGTATTTAAATCTTGCAGAAAAAGGATTCTTCCCGGAAGAAGAGATGAAGACTCTCCGCCAGATCAACAGCCGCCTTCAGGGACATCCATGTTCTAAGGAAACGCCTGGTGTAGAAGCTTCTACCGGTCCTTTAGGCGCAGGCTATCCATTTGCTCTTGGTATTGCCCTTTCTGACATGCATGACGGTATTGACGCCTATACATATGCGATCTTAGGCGATGGTGAAATCAACGAAGGTGTCGTATGGGAGACTTGCATGAACGCTTCCAAGTTCAAAGCCGACAGGCTGATTACGATCCTCGACTGGAACGGCGTACAGCTTGACGGTACTTCTGATGAAATCATGCCTATGGGTGACATCGCTTTAAAGTTCAAAGCTTTCGGCTACAATACGGTTGTATGTGACGGACACGACTGTGCGGCGATCAGCGCTGCTATTGCTGCTGCAAAGTCTGTCAAGGGTGTCCCGAGCATTATCCTGGCAAAAACCGTCAAAGGCAAGGGCGTTTCCTTCATGGAAGGCAAAAACACATGGCATGGAGCTCCGATTAAGGACGAACACTACGAAGCAGCGATGAAAGAATTAGGAGGTGCACAGTAATGGCTAAAGCGATTCGCGACGTATATGGAGAGACAATTACAAAATACGGTGCAACCAATGAAAACATTGTTGTGTTGGATGCAGACGTATCCGGTTCTACAAAATCTGCAGTTTTCGGAAAGGAATTCCCGGACCGTTTTTACAACTGCGGTATTTCTGAGTATGCAATGATGGGCATGGCTGCTGGTATGGCTAAGAGCGGCAAGATTCCGTTTGTGAATACATTCGCCGTATTCCTTACTACTCTCGGTTCCCTTGCTGCAAGAACTTTCATGTCTTACTCCGGACTGAATATCAAGATGATGGGCGGCTACGGCGGTCTGTCCGACGCTTTCGACGGCGCTACCCACCATGCATTAGAAGACATCGCCCTGATGAGAACCCTTCCAGGAGTTACTGTTATGGTAGCTTCCGATGCCGGGATTACAGACTGGATGGTTAAGACAGCCATCGAAGTAGACGCCCCTATGTATATCCGCCTTTCCAGAGATGCAGCGCCTGACTGTCATCCGGAAGGAGCAGAATTTGAAATCGGCAAAGGCATGGTTGTAAGAGAAGGTACTGACGTAACCATTATCGCATGCGGCCTTATGGTAAGCACAGCGATCGCTGCCGCCGAAGCTCTTGCAGCGAAAGGAATCCATGCAAGAGTTGTGGACATGTACTGCATTAAGCCGATCGACGCAGAATTAATCGAAAAATGCGCCAGGGAAACGGGCGCAATCGTCACCGCTGAAGAACACAGCGTTATCGGCGGACTTGGCGGAGCTGTTGCCGAGGTTCTGGCAAAAGCCGGCTGTGCCGTTCCAACAGAGATGATTGGAATGCAGGACCGCCATGGAGAATCCGGCCCATACGCCGATCTTCTGAAAAAATACGGTCTGGATGCAGACGCAGTTGCTGCTGCCGCAGAGAAGGCAGTTTCCAGAAAGTAATTTTTTGATCGGTCCAATTCCGTTCATGAAGGGAGGACGGCAAAGATTTTATAAGACGCTCTTCCCTATATAAGAACAAGGTCTTTCCTGGAAAATAAAAAATGGGAGGCTGCAAACCTAGCTAACGCTGGTTCGCAGCCTCCCATTTTATACTGTATTGGGATATACTGATGTTTTTCAAAGCATTCCGGATGCAATTCTGTCGAAAACTGCCGTCATTTTTCCGGCATTGAGCGCCAGAAGAACACAGACGGCTGTGATCGTAATGACGGGCAGTTTCATCATCCAGTTCGGATCATGTTTTTCATCCCATATCTTCTCTTCTTTTCCCTTCTCCGGAAACCACGCCGCAGCGATCACCGTCGCCATGTAAAACAGGGTGAGAAGCGCCGAAAGGATCAGCGCGCATACACCAAGATTCCCAATCAGGACTCCCGACCCGGCCGCCGCTATTCCGATCCGGCATTTACTGATGAAGCCTCCCAAAGGCGGAACCCCCACCAGTGCCAGCCCCATGACGGAAAAGCAGAAAAATATGACAGGCATGGATTTCCCTGCCCCCTTCATCTGGTAAACGTATTCCTGCTCCGTCTTATAAAGCACCGCCCCTGCGCAGAAGAACAGCGTGATTTTCATAAATGCGTGAAAAATCATGTGGGTCAGGCCGGCTGACAGACCGGCCGGCGTCATAAGCGTAATGCCCAGCAGGATATAGGAAAGCTGGCTGACCGTGGAATATGCCAGTCTCCTCTTCAGATGCTGGGTAAAAAACGCTCTTCCCGATCCATATATAATCGTTGCCCCCGCCACGCCGATTACGATGGCCTGAGCCCAGCTTCCATAGAGGAAATCAGGGCCGAATATCCAGTATATCAGCCGCATGATAGCGAACACGCCGCCCTTTACAACGGCTACCGCATGAAGCAGGGCCGACACCGGCGTCGGCGCCACAGAAGCCGTCGGAAGCCAGCTTTCAAATGGAATAATGGCTGCTTTTACACCGAAGCCAAAAAAGGCCAGCAGAAAAGCGGCATACATATGAGTCGCTTCTGTTCCCGAAATCCCGCTCTCCAGCACTCCGCCCCAGACGAATTCCATTGTAGTGGAATAGTGATAGATCGCGATCAGGCTGACAAACGCCAGCGCCGCCCCTGTCATGGAAAAGGCAGATATTTCTTGCCTGCATAGACGGCCTTTTTATCCATGGAATGCATTACCATGGGAAGGGTGATAAAAGTCATCAGCTCATAGAAAAAATACATGGTAATGAGGCTTCCTGCAAAGGCAATGCCGGTTACCACTCCATATGTAATGGAAAAACAGCAGAAAAATTTATTTTCCCGGCCTTCGTGCTTCATATATTCAAAGGAATACATGGTCGTCAGAGGCCATAAAAAAGCGATCATCGCCGCAAATACCCGGGAAAGCCCGTCTGCTCCAAGGGAAAACACCATTTTGTTTCCAAAGGAAAAGAGCACCAGACGGCCAACCGGCGGATAAAGCGCCAGCAGGAAAATGGCGGCTGAAGTCAGGGTAACGCCTGTTCCTGTAATCCACCAGAGAACGCCTCTCTTTTTCGGGCGGATGAGAAGAATGACCATCCCTGTCAGAATCGGAAGAATGATCGGCACAAGCAGCCAGATTTCTCTCATATCTTCTCTCCTTTCTATACGATCATAGACGCGGCTGTTTCCCTCAGTGCGGTGAACAGAGGCGTTCCGAACATTCCTATGAGGAACAGGGCGCTGCTCATCACGATCAGAGGCACCTTCATAAGCAGCGTCGGCTCTGCACTTTTCAGGCTGCCGTAGTCATAGTCATTTCCAGGGAAAAATCCCTCAATAAAAATCGGGAACAGATATCCTGCCGTCAAAAGCGCGCTGATAAGAAGGACGGCCGGACCGAGATAAGAAATTACACCGTAAGAGCCCTCAAGCGCTCCAACGGCCAGATGCCATTTCGCAAGAAAGCCGCCGGCAGGCGGAATTCCCACAAGCGAAACAGCGGCCAGGGTAAAGCACCACATGACAACCGGCATCTCTTTACCGATTCCTCTGAGGTCATAGACCCACTTCTTCCCCGTCTTATAGATCACAGCGCCAGCGCAGAGAAACAGCGTATTCTTTGTCAATGCATGGAATACAACCTGAAGCAAAGCCCCGTAAAGTCCTTCCGGCGACAGCAGAAAAATACCGAACAAGGCGTAGGAAAGCTGGCTGACGGAAGAATAGGCCAGGCGTTTTTTCAGTTTTTTCTCCTTATATGCCAGCATGGACCCCATAAAAACCGTTATGAGAGCCATGGAAAGCAGAACTGTCTGTACCCAGCTTCCCGCCAGGAATTCTACCCCGAAGATGTAATACGCCATGCGGATGACCGCTACGATTCCCGCCTTCGTAATCAGCCCGGAAAGCACGGCGCTTCCGGGAGCCGGTGCCACCGGATGTGCCGTGGGAAGCCACGGATGAAGAGGCATAAGGCCCGCCTTTGCTCCAAATCCTGCGATGGACAGAAACGCCAGCACATGAAGAAAGTTTTCGTGGCCCGCCGCTTTTTCCGCCTCCAGCACGCCGCCCAGAGCGAAGTTCATATCCGATGTATAGTGGCTCAGGAAAAAGAAGGATCCCAGCGCAAGGGAGGCTCCGAACATGGAATAGGCCAGGTAGACCATACCCGCCCTGATCGCCTGTTTTTTTCTGGAATGAAATACAAGGGGAACACTGGCTAAGGTCATCAGCTCAAAAAATGTATACAGCGTTACGAAATTTGCCGCACAGGCCACCCCGATCAGCGCACCGGATGACATGAGAAAACATCCGAACAACCGGTACTCTTCCTCTTCATGGAGCATGTATTCGAATGAAAATACGGCCGCCAGCAGCCAGACCGATGGAACGAGAACAGCCATTAAAAGACCCAGCCCGTCCAGGCGGAGGCGAATCTCCAGACCCTGGCACAGCTGCCAGATTCCGGCCGTCTTTCCAAAGGCTGCCATTCCGGCCAGCGCCACAAATAAGATTTCCGTTCCAAATGCGAGGAACGAAAGGCAGCGCACCGCCCGCCTTCCCGGTTTTACGGCCCAGATCAGCGCTCCGGACGTTATCGGGAATACGACCGGAAGCAGCAAATACAGAATATCTCCCATAATTCCTCCTCTATCCGAATTGAAGCAGGCCGTCTCCGATAATCTGGATAATCGGCTCATAACATGTTCCCAGAAATACATTGGCTGCTATAAAAACGGCCATAGCCCCATAGAAGGGCATTCCAGCGTGATAAAACGGCTTTTTTACCGCGTGGTCGTGCTCATTGATCTCAGTCCCCACATCACCTGCGGAAAAGACAATCATCATGAGCGGGATGTAATACATGGCGTTCAAAACCGTACTGACTGCCAGCGCTCCCAGGGTGACGATGGATTTTTCCGAACCGAACGAAGCCATTGCGAATGTGATCTTGGAGATGAATCCTGAGAAAAAAGGAATGCCGATCATCGCCATACCGCCCACGATAATGCCGAGACCTGCGGCAGGATTCTGTCTTCCTACTCCTCTCATGCTGCTGATTTCCGGTTTATGGCCGTTCGCATCCATCAGGCTTCCCGCCGCTGTAAACAGCATGGGCTTTGTAGCCGCATGGGAAATGATGTGAAAGGCTGCAGCCGTATATCCTGCGATATTTCCCATACCGATTCCCATGAATATGTAGCCGATCTGAGAGATCGACGAGTAAGCAATTACTCTCTTTATCGTCTGCTGCTGCAGCGCCTTTACAGACGCCATGACCATTGCAAACGCCCCAAAAACAAAGAGTACATCGTCCATGTGAAAGAGAACTACCGTATCCAGTCCGAATACGCGGAAAAATATTTTGAGCAGAAGAATGATGTAGCCCTTCAGAACGAGTCCGGAAAGGACTGCGCTGGACGCCGACGTGGCGCTTCCATGGGCTCCCGGCAGCCAGGAGCTGAACGGATATAATGCGCTCTTCACCGCCAGGCCCACAGTTATCATGGCCAGCCCCATTTTAAGCGGCAGCACGTCTCTCCCAGAGGATACGATGGTTTCGATCGAGGCCTTCATCGGTACCATTAAAAGATGGCCCGTCTGGCTGTACAGGATGGCTATGGCAATGAGAATCAGGCCGCTGCCCAAAAGGCTCATGATCATGTACCGGATCGTGGCCAGAATCGTTTCCCCGTTCTCCTTTGCCATCACGATCGCGCATGCGGAAATCGTGTTGATTTCTATAAATACATATGCGGTAAACAGATCGTTGGTATAGATCAGAGCCAGAAGCGAGCAGAACAGCAGATTCATCATAACGTAATACAGAGGCGCCTTCTCCGGTCTGATATCCGTTTTCAGCGAACGCAGATTGCCTATGACAGAAAGCAGCATGACGATGGAAAATACAGAGGCCATAAGTGCTTCAAACGCTCCCGCCCTCACTTCATTCCCCCATGGGGCCGGAAAATGGCCCATGATGAACGTAAAAGAATAACCGCTGATCGTTTCGTACAGAAGGACGAATGACAGAATCCCCACCGCCGCAATCAGAGCAATGTGCAGCCGTCTCGCCCGCTTTTCGTTATTCAGCAAAGGCGTCACCACGCCTCCGATCATCATCAGAAACAGGCTGATAAAGGGAATGTTGTCTGCAAAATGAATCATGACAGCACCTCCCCTTAATCCTTGAACAGCATGTCATCCAGATTGACCGTGCCGTAATAATTGTAAAATTTCTGGATCAGAGCCAGCAAAATGGCCGAAACGCTGACCGAAACTACGATTCCGGTGAGCACAAGCCCGCCCGGCAGGGGATTGACAAACCTGTCTGCCAAAGCAGGTTCTCCAGGAACGGCAATGGGCACTCCCCTTCCTGCAATATATCCCTTTGCTGCCAGAAAAAGGTAAACGGACGTATCCATGATATTGAGTCCCATGACCTTTTTAATCAGATTTCTCTGCAGAAGCAGCATGGCAAAGCCGATGCTGAACAGGATTACAGAGGCCGATTCATAATAATTTGTAAAAAGCATTTCTATTCTCACGGCTACACCTCCCCTTCCCGGAACAGAGAATAAAAGCAGTATACCGTACCGGCTACCACCAGTCCGACACAGATATTCAGAATGAGAATCAGGCCGCCGCTGAAAATGGCTCCCGGCCTGCCCAGGGGAATCCCTGATTCCAGGTGATTCCCGCCGCAGAAAAAGGAATACCCTTTGGAAATACCGTAGATGAGCAGCGCGCCGCTGCTGATATATGTAAAGGTTCGGAAGCTGAAAAAGCGGTGTATCCTTTCATATCCAAAAGCATTGGCATATAAAATCAGGCCTGCTCCTATCACTGTTCCACCTGAAAATCCTCCTCCCGGGGAAAGATGCCCGTTCAGAATCACATAGATGCCAAAGAGCAGGATGAACGGGATCAAGATGACAGACACCTGTTTCAAAATCATGTCCCCACCGCCCCCGCACAGCGGCTCTTCTTTTTTTCCTGCCCGGTCTTCCTTTTTTTCACCGGTTCTCAAAAGTGTCACAACGCTGATAACAGAAAGGAACAGAACTACGGATTCTCCAAAGGTATCGAACGCCCTGTAATCCAGGATGACACCTGTTACGATGTTCGTAGCCCCCGTCTCATCAAGCCCCTTCGAAAGATACCGTTCTACAACCTCATTGTTGGACGGGTTGTCCGCCCTGCCGAATTCCGGAAGGTGGGATACGACGAGCAGCAGCATGCACATGCAGGCCAGGCAGATCAGCCTGGTGGCTATCCTGTAGACCCGTGTAAACACAGGCACGCCGTGAAGGACAACGTATCCTTCCGCACGGTGTTTCAGACGCTTGCCCGTCCTCCTTTTCTTCGATTCTTCAAAATATATCCCATCTTCCTTAAATTCCTCCGGATCGAAGGGATCCCCGTTTTCCACCCAGTTTACAAAGGTCCTGTAAAAATGACGGTACTTATCGGAATCCATACTACTCCCCCTTTAACGCTCCAATTTTCTTCAGTGTCACAAAGATCAGTATCCCCGTGATTCCCGCTCCTACGGCTGCTTCCGTGATCGCCAGGTCAGGCGACTGAAGGAGGGCCCAGATGATGCTCATAATCAGACTGTATGCCATAAAAATAATCGCAGCCACGAAAAGGTTTTTGCTTCTCAGTACGCAGAACGCACATATGATTAGAAATACCAGCAGTATAATCTCAAATATCTTCACGGTATATCACCTCGCATTCCTTTTCGATCTCTTCATTGCTGTCCATCTCCGCTTCTGCGATCATATGAGAAGCCACAGGGCTTGTCAGCCAGACAAAAATAATAATAAGGGCAATTTTCCCCGTCTCCATATTCCATCCGTTTGATATCATCAGTCCGGTCAGGATGAGAAGGCAGCCCAGCGTATCGCACTTGGCCGCGACGTGCATACGGTTCAGCACATAACGGAACCGGAATATGCCGAATGTAGCCACGCACAGCACAAACGTTCCAAGCACCATTAAAACGCTTCCGATTAAGTATGTCATACGTTTTCTCCTCCTTCTTTCATTACCGGCTTATCCTCTTTTGCCGTCTTTTTCTTTTTTCCGCTCTCCGCCAGAAGCCTGGTCAGCGCGACTACGGTCAGGAAACTGATCAGTGCGTAGATCAGGCAGATATCCACCAGAAAACTTTCTTCAAAATATTTGATCAGGAGCGCGATCATAAGTACCGTTTTGGTGCTCACCATATTGACAGCCACCAGCCTGTCGGAAAACCTGGGCCCCATCGCAGCCCGGATCAGACAGAAAATCATGTTGATGCTGATGATAGTCATAATAATAATCAGAATCATATGAAATGTTTCCCTGCTCATTCTTTTCCGCCTGCCTCCTCTTTCTTCTCTATTATCACGCCGGAGCCTGAAGCCTTCAGCGCCGTATCTTCGATCTGATGAAGGATACGAATCATATGCCAGATGGGAAGGCTCTCCGCCATCTCTCTCTTCAACGCGTGAATGCACAGCATGTCCTCCACAATGGAGACGGTAATCGTACCTGGTGTAAGTGTAATCGTATTGGCCAGCGCCGTTCTGGCTCCTGCCGTCTTCAGGTCCGTCTTAAAATAAAAAATAACGGGATCAATGTTCATTCTGGGGGAGAGCACAATCCTGATCACTTCCACGTTTGCCTTCACTACTTCCCAGACAGCAATCCCCGCATATTTCATAATCAGCGGTATCACTTTAAAAATGGCCCTGTCGTAGTCCATGCGGTATCCGAGAAACCGGCAGCAGAACCAGTAGACGGCGCCTGAAACAGGTATTCCCAATATCAGTATTTCCGGCGTCAGCTTCCATTCAACAATACAAAGATCAAATATAAGACTGCAAACAACTCCTCTTCCCCCTGCTCTTTAACATTTTTTTAACACAATGGATAAAAAATCCCTTCTGTAGAAAAAAAGGACTGATCTCTGCTTTTATGCAGGCATCCCGCCCTTTTTCATTTTCTTTCAGAATTCCTGAGCCGGCTGCAGCCAGTTTTCCGCATTTCTGCAGCCGGCTCAGGAATTCTGTTCAATAAAAAGGACCGTATTGATTTTGTGCAAGCACAATGCTCAATTCCAGTCCTCTTTTTCTGCATGTCTCATTGCTCACTTGGTTATTATACCTTATCTGACATGAAGAATCAATTAATCTATTTTTTCACATTTTCGAAAAATCCTGTTAATTCCTGTAGGGTGAAATTCCATTCCCTTTACCGTTTTTCTGACCATATACGCATTTGCCTTCTGGCAGACAGGAAAAATCACAGCCTGCTCCATAACTATTTTCTCAGCCTCTTTTAAGGTATTCCACCGCTTTCCCTCTTCTCCGTGAAGATAGCCTTTATTTGCATACCGGATCATGGCATCATATTCTGCATCGGACCAGGAGCCATAATTATACGGGGAATCCGTCGTCCACATTTCCAAAAATGCCGTTGGGTCCGCGTAGTCCCCTCCCCATCTCACAAGTCCCAGTTCATAGTCCCCATCCTTCATTCTGGAGAGCCTGACCTTTTTCGGCACCCTCTCGATACGGATCATCATACCAGGGAGCGTTTTCTCGACCTGATTCTGAAAAAACTGTGCGATGAGAGAGGCTGCTTCCGTATCTTCTACCAGCAGTGTATAAGAGATCGTATCACCTTCGCCCAATCCCAGCTCCTCTCTGGCCTGTTTCCAGTATTCTGCCGCAGCTGTCCTGTCGTACTCCAGATAAACCGTGCCGTCATCCCGCATATCCGCACCGTCCGGCCCCTTTCCCAATCCTCTCGGCACCGCAAAACCGGCAGGTACTGAGCCGTCTTTCATGATCCGCTCCGTGACCGCCTCTTTATCAAAGCTGACGGCCAGCGCCTTCCTTATCTTTTCATTTTCCAGCCCTTTCGCCTTCTGGTTAGGAGAAATATACCACAGGGAACCGAGAAAGAAGGAATGAAATTCCGGATCGATTTTCAACTGGTCTGCCTGTTCTCCGTTTAACGGAGCCACATCCAGATCGCCGTTCTGATAAGACAGAAGCGCCTGCTGAGAGTCTTTTATTACCTGATAGTGGATTTTTTCTACCTTCCCTTCTTCCCCCTTATAATATGGATTTTTTACAAGAGAAAATGAAACTGCCGACGGGTTGTATTGTTCCATCATAAAAGGGCCGTTGGTAAGAAGCCGTTCAGGCGTCATTGCATATTCATTTCCGCATGCTTCAACAAACGCTTCCTTCGCCGGAAAAAACAGCGGAAACGCCAGCATCGATTGAAAATACGGCACAGGCCTGTCCAGGGTAATCTCCAGCACCTTCTCGTCTACCGCCCGGATTCCAAGTTCATGTAAGGGCAGTTCCCCCCTCGAAACGGCTTTCGCGTTGGCGATTCCTGCAATGTCCAGAAGATATGCGTTTTCATTCGCTAGCGCCGGATCCGCCGCTCTGTGAAAGCCGTACACGAAGTCATCTGCTGTAACAGGGCTTCCATCTGACCAGCAGGCTTCTTTCAGATAAAATGTATGTACCAGTCCGTCGTCAGATACCTCTTCTCTCTCCGCCATGGCAGGAACGGCAGTTTCATCTTTGTCTATGGCATATAGCCCTTCCATAATACTCCCGATCACCTCCAGAGAAGCGCTGTCGACCGCCGCCTGGGCATCCAGCGTTGAAACCTCCGCATCCAGCGAAAGCTTCAAAACCGGCTCACTCTCTGACGGCTTCCGGCATGAAACGAGAAACATACCGCATAAAACCATTATTAAAAATGAAATCATTTTTTGTCTCATTCCAGATTCCTTCCTCAGTTCCATCACGGTTCCATCCGCTCCTTTTTCCGTTCGTACCCATGAGCTGCATTCAGGAGCATTCTCGTATATTCATGGGACGGATGCTCAAAAATTTCCTCTGTCCGCCCTTCCTCAACGATCTTACCGCTGCACATGACCCCGATTCGGCCGCATATTCGGCGGACCACATTCAAATCATGGGAAATAAAGAGCATGGCCATTCCCGTCCGCTCCTGTATCTCCTTTAATAGGCCTGCCACCTGAAACTGCACCAGCGGGTCCAGAGCGCTCACTGCCTCATCTACAATCACAAGCCTGGGATTTCCTATGATCGTCCTGGCAATCCCCACCCTCTGGCGCTGGCCGCCGGACAGCTGGTGTGGATAGCGGTATAGGATTTCATCAGAAAGCCCCACAGCTTCCAGCGTTTGGCTGACACGTCTCTCCCTCTCTTCGTTATTCATTTTCCCGGGAAGGATGTCCAGCGCCTGAGCCACAATATCAATGATACGTCTCGCCGGATTCAGGCAGGCGGCCGGATCCTGAAAGATCATCTGAACCTGGCTGTAAAGCTCCCGCTTTTTATTCATGGTAAGCCGTCCGGAATAATCTTTTCCATCAAACAGGATCGTTCCCTTTACCGGCTCATGGATATGCATGATAATACGGCCTATCGTCGATTTACCCGCTCCGGACTGTCCTACGAGCCCGTATATCTCTCCCGGCCAAATGCGGAAACTGACGCCGTCCACAGCCTTCACCCCACCGCCTTTTTTTCCTCCGAAATACTGCTGCAGGCCGTCTACCTCCAGAAGAGGACTGCCCGATGCGGCTTCCCGCAGTTTCAATTTTGGCGCCTCTCTGATTTCTCCTGCGGCGGCCAGAAGTTTTTTCGTATACGCATGCTTTGGATTTTTAAACAAACGAGACGGCGCGCCGCTTTCCACAATTTTTCCGTCGTACATGACTTCTACATAATCGGCGTTTCTGGCTGCCAGATCCAGGTCATGGGTCACATAAATGACGGCCATTTCGCGTTTTCTCCGCTCCTGCTCCACCAGTTCAAAGACCTGCCGCCTTGTCATGGAGTCCAGAGATGATGAGAGTTCGTCACATATGAGCAGGTCCGGTTTGGGAATCATGGCGAGAAGCATGGCGATTCTCTGCCTCATACCGCCGGACAGCTGGTGTGGATAAGAGGCCAGAATGCGTCCGCTGCCATCCATACCGGCCTCTTCCACCAAATGCGCCGCCTCTTCCAATGCAGCTTTTTTACCTATTTTTCTGCCAAGGCGGAGCCCTTCTGTCAGTTGGCTTCCAATGGTCATGGTCGGATTCAGACAGACAGCCGGATCCTGAAACAGCATAACAATTCTGTGGCCATAGACTCTCTTTCTCCGTTCTTTCTTTCCCATATGAAGAATATCTTCCATGCCCTTATCTTGGCCGAAATCGAAAAGTATCGTTCCTTCTGCAACAGTTCCCGTTCCGGAAAGGCCCATGCATGCCCGCATAAGGGATGTCTTTCCAGAGCCGGATTCTCCCACAATCGCAACAGCCTCTCCCTTTTTCACAAAGAAATCGGCACTCCGTACCGCCTCTGTCTCCCCGGCGCCCGACGGAAAACGAACGGTCAGATTCTGTACGGCCAGGAGCACGTCCTCTTTCAGCCGATTATTCAATTTCCATTTCTCGTCAAACTGTTTTTCCAACTGCCTTACTCCTTCTGCTGTTCTACTGCTGTCCTATCCTTCTCTGTTCTTTCTGTCCGCCATATCCCTGAGCCCGTCCGCCGTCAGATTAAAGCCCATCATAACGGCAATCAATACAAAAGCGGGTGGAACGATCATATACGGATGGATGGTAAAAACCTGAAATCCCTCGCTGATCAAGGTTCCCAGCGAAGCATAAGGCGCCGGTATGCCGAGGCCTATAAAGGCCAGAAAAGCCTCTGTAAAAATGGCATTCGGAACGGACAGAAACGTCGTTACCAGGATCGGACCTGTCATATTGGGAAGAATTTCTCTGAAAAGCAGGCGTAGATGACCGGCGCCCTGCGTTCTGGCCGCTATGATGTACTCCCGTTCCTTCAGCTCCAGCACTTTAGCCCTCGCTACGCGGTTCATTCCAATCCAGCCGGTAACCGCTATGGAAAGGGCAATTGCCAGAAATCCCGGACGGAGAACGAGAATCAGCAGCGTAGCGATCACAAGGCTGGGAATTCCGCTTATAATTTCCGTCAGGCGCTGCATGATAAAATCCACGCGGCCGCCGAAATAACCGCTGACCATTCCATAGACCACTCCGGCCGCCATATCTGCTGCAACAGCCAGTAATGCGATCAGCAGCGATATTCCTGTTCCCATCCATGTTCTGGTAAAAATATCGCGGCCCAGAACATCGCTTCCAAACCAGTAATACGTATCACCCAGGCCGTTTTCCTCATATCGGTTTCGCTGCTTTCGTCCTTCCGATGTCACGACCGTCTCCGTTCCGTCAAATATCCCCAGCCGTTCCAATCCCGGAATTCTGGGAGCCAAATTCTGTTCTTCTATCCTCTGGTCGTCAAACGTATACCCGCTCACAGCCGGTCCCGCCGCTGCCAGGCACAGGACAGCCGCTAGAATCCACAGCCCGGCCGCTGTTTTCCTATTTAATTTTCTTCTGAATCTGCCTTTGCCTTCCGTCTTTCCTTTCATCATGTTCTGCCTCTCCCTGTCTGCCTTTCTCCTGTAATCCTGATCCTTGGATCCAGAAGTTCATAGAGGAGATCCGCAGCCAGCATAACGGCAATGTAGACCGCACTGTATACGAAAGCCAGGCCCGCCACCACATTATAATCATTTGCCTGAATAGCCGTCACCATCAGGCTGCCTGCTCCCGGAATGGAAAATATCTTCTCCACCGCCAGTGAACCTGTCATGACTGCCGCCGTCATCGGTGCCAGTACGGCAATGACAGGAATCAGCGCATTTCTCATTCCGTGTACAAAAATCAGGCGGCCTCCCGGCAGCCCCCTGTTCTCAGCAAACATCATATAGTCGGATTCCAGCACTTCGATCATCTCAGCTCTCATGACCCGTGCTGCCGCAGCCATCATGAACACCCCCAAGGCCAGAGCCGGAAGAACGGATGACCAGCCGGCTGCCTCCGCCTTATAGAGCAGAGGAAACCATTTCAGCCGAAATCCAAAGGTATAGGAAAGCGCTAACGCCAGCACATAAGATGGGAGACTGACACCGATCACGGCTATGGCTCCCGCAATCAGATCAGCCGCCCTGTTTTTCTTTACGGCTGCCGCCATGCCAAGCAGAATCCCCGCCGCCCCGCCGGTCAAAATGGAAAGACCGCCGATTTTCAGAGACACAGGAAGGCGTTCCGCCAGCAGAACATCAACCGGCATATTTTTAGCCACAGAATACGATATCCCCAGGTCTCCCCTAAGCATGCGTCCCGCATATGTAAAAAATCTCACAAAAAACGGACGGTCCAGTCCATACCTCACATTCAGTATTTCCAGCTGGGCCGCCGTCAGTTTCTCATCATTAAAAGGTGAACCGGGAAGAAGGTCCATAAGCAGAAAGAGAATGAATAAAACAGCAAGCAGCGATGCGCCTGCAATCAGTATCCTCTTTGCAATATATCGTCCCATTAATTTGTCACCACGCTTTTCTTCCGTCATTTCTCATTTCTACCAATGCCTCTTAACCTTGCGGCTTATACCTGGAAGCAGCTTCCCCCGATAAATTCCCGCATCAGGGAATTTTGAGGAATGAGGCCGCTGTCGATACCCAGGAAGTAGTCCAGGAACTTGAGAAGACGCTTGGCCTCTACATATTCTTCACAGCCTTTCTCGATCTGGAACAGCAGCGGTTCTGCAAAGATTTTCAGCACAGCCGCTTCGTAGACGAGCGCCGAATTGAACATGACATCTGCCTCTTCCTGGAACGGAAAGATATTGGATTCTTCGCCTTTTCTGACGGAAGTCCACATCCGAATCGTATCTTTCGCGCTGTTTCCTCTCGTTCTGGCGTCTCTCACAATCCTTCTTAAAAGGCGTCCGTCCGTAGTAGGATCCTGTTGTGCTCATCGATGTTCAGCTGGTTCAACGCACTGATGTATATTTTGAATTTATTATCCTTTGACAGGGCATAGGAAAGTCTGTCGTTCAGACAGTGGATCCCCTCCATAACCAGGATATCCGATTCCCCCATTGTGAGGAAATCTCCCTTGTATTCCCGTTTTCCCTTTTTAAAGTCAAACCGCGGGATCTCCACCGTTCTGCCGTTTAAAAGGTCATTCATATCCTGATTAAGCTGCTCCACGTCAATACATTCCAAAGCCTCAAAATTGTAATTTCCATTTTCGTCCCTCGGACTGTTTTCTCTGTCCACAAAGTAGTCATCCACCGATATGGCGTGAGGCGTCAGGCCCTGCGCCCGCAGCTGGATGGACAGCCTTTTGGAAAATGTCGTTTTGCCCGACGAAGACGGTCCTGCAATCATCACGAACTTTTTATCGGGCTGGGAGACGATTTTGCCTGCAATATCGGCAATTTTCTTCTCCTGAAGGGCCTCCTGAATCAGAATCAGCTCACGGCTGTTTCCTCTGCTGATCTCCTCGTTCAGCCGCCCGACATAAGCCACGCCCATCCGTTCTCCCCACTCATCGGATTCCTTAAGAATCGAAAAGAGTTTATCCTTAGGCTCAAATTTCGGCAGTTCATCCGAAGATCCGTACATGGGAATCATGAGCACAAAGCCCTTTTTATAGAGGATCAGGTCAAAATTCTTTAAATACCCCGTATCCGGCACCATATAACCGTAAAAATAATCCTCGTATCCTTCCAGGCTGTAGATGTTGACGCGTGAAACTCGGCGGTAATTAAAGAGTTTTTCCTTGTCATGCATTCCATATTTCTTAAACAGGGCAATCGCATCGTCCGTATTCACACTTCTCTTTTTGATCGGAATCTTCTTTTGGACCAGTTCTTCCATCCGCAGCTTCACCTGCTGAAGCATTGACTCATCCAGTGCGAATTTTCCCGCCGCCTCTCCATACAGGCCGCTCCCAAGCGTAAATTCCAGAGTGATCTTATCAATATTTTCCGATCCGGCCACATCGTGAAATGCTTTCAGCAAAAGCAGGATCGTGCTCCTCTGATATGTCTGGACCCCAGGCTTATCCTGCTTCGTAAGGAATGTGATATTACTACCATCCTTCATTTTTTTCCAGAGTTCACGCAGTTTTCCATCCACGGATGCCAGTAGAATATCATCTTCATATCTGTCCTGAAATTCCCTTGCCGCTTCCAGAAGCGCGGCACCTTCTTCATACGTCCTCGGTTCTCCATTCACCGTTACTGATATCATACGGTCAGAAATCCTCCTTTTCTCAATTGTCAGCTTTGCTGCACCTGCCTGCTGCTATCCCGGTTCCATTTAAATCCCTCTGCCTATGCGAAACTTACAGGAAAATGAACTGGCATTTCGGTCACCTCTGCTTCGTCCTTTAAATGCTCCTTCAGATACCCTGCCATAAAACCAATAAATATATATTCCAGTCCATAATGGCCTGCATCGATAACAGCCATATTCCTGGCCGCCGCGTCGATCCCCTGATGATGGCTGATATCTCCTGTCACCAGGATTTCCGCCCCCTTAGCCAGACTGACTTCGATTTCGCTTCCACCGGATCCCGGGCAGACGGCAATTTTCTCCGCCTTTCCTTTTCCCTCATCCAGTCCATAAACCGTCACAAAATTCAGCCCGAACTTTTCCTTCACATATTCTGCCGCTTCCCTTACCGTCATCTTCTCCGGAAGCAGTCCAAATTTGCCTATGCCATAGGGCACTTCTCCGTCCGCCGTCCTCATCAGGCCCATCTCCTCCAGAGGCTGCGTCTCCTTCATCCCCAGCAGACCGGCCGCCAGATCGGCCATACACCCCGGCGCGCTGTCAAAGTTCGTATGCATGGCATAATAGGAAATGTCGTTCCTGATCAGCTTCAGGATCCTTCTTGTAATAAAGTCCTGATCGTTGATCTTCTTTACCGGGCGGAAAAGAAGCGGATGGTGTGTAAGCAGCAAATCCACTTTCTCCTCCGCCGCTTTCTCAACTACTTCATCCGTGGCGTCCAGTGCCACAAGGATTTTCTTTACTTCCTTATCGCTGCGCCCTGCAAGCAGGCCGGGATTATCCCATTCGCATGCACATGATACCGGCGCCAGCTCCTCTAAAATGGTTATAATTTCACTGCATTTCATCCTGTGCCTCCTTTATGCGCTTCAGTTCTTCTTCCAGGCTTCGGATACGCAGAACCGCTCTTTCCGTCATCTGTGCACCGCCGCTTTGGAGCTCTTCGAGCAATTTTTCTTTTTGGCCGCGTTCCCATTCCAGATACCCGGAAAGAACCTGGTTCCTGTCCTGAATCAGACATTTTCCATAAAAGTCGTAGATCGTCTTTTCTCCCGTACAGTTCCGGAGAGCCTCCGCCCTCCTGCCTGCCGCCATTACGGTATAGTACTTCCCCTCGTCCAGAATCATCGTCTCTTTTTCGATTGGAAATCCATTCTCCCTAAGATAAATTCTCACCTTATGTAGATCGGACTGGGGGGAGAGAATCCATCTCTTCACGGTCGGCCACATATGGCGCCCCTCTGAGAGAATTCTTATCATCAATTCTCCGCCCATTCCGGCAATAACCGCCGTATCGGCCTCGCCAGGCCGAAGTTCTCTCAGGCCGTCGCTCAGACGCGTTTCAATTACGTTCTTCAGACCATGGGAACGTATATGTTCTTCTGCCCTCTCGAGAGGCCCCGTTCTCACATCCATGGCTACTGCATGGGTAATTTTTCCCTGTTCTGCCAGATAGATCGGGATATAACCGTGATCCGTCCCGATATCAGCAACAATGCTCCCTTCTGGTACGAAGGAAGCAACTGTTTTTAAACGATATGATAAATTCATCCTGTTCTCCGCTCCGGTTTTCCCGCTTATCCTCTGTAATTAATCCAGATAATCCTTCAGCTTTTTGCTGCGGCTTGGATGGCGCAGTTTTCTCAGCGCCTTCGCCTCGATCTGCCGGATTCGTTCACGTGTGACATTGAATTCCCTGCCCACTTCCTCCAGCGTTCTCGGCCTTCCGTCAATCAGTCCGAAACGCAGCTTCAACACCTTCTGTTCCCTCTCTGTCAGCGTATCCAGCACTTCCATCAGCTGTTCATGGAGCAGCGTAAATGTAGCTGCATCCGCCGGCACTGCTACGTGCTCGTCCTGAATAAAGTCGCCCAGATGGCTGTCCTCTTCCTCTCCGATCGGCGTCTCCAAAGATACCGGTTCTTGAGATATCTTGAGAATTTCTCCTACGCGTTCCACCGGCAGGTCCATCCTCTGCGCGATCTCTTCGGAAGACGGTTCCCGGCCCAGCTCCTGAAGAAGCTGCCTGGACACGCGGATCAGACGGTTAATCGTCTCTACCATATGAACCGGAATACGGATCGTTCTGGCCTGATCGGCAATCGACCTCGTAATTGCCTGACGAATCCACCATGTTGCATATGTGCTGAACTTATACCCCTTTGTGTAATCAAATTTTTCCACCGCTTTAATCAGACCAAGATTTCCCTCCTGAATCAGATCCAGAAACTGCATTCCACGGCCTACATAACGCTTTGCAATGCTGACTACCAGCCTTAGATTTGCTTCTGCCAGCCTCTGTTTCGCTTCTTCATCCCCCAGTTCCACCCGCTTTGCCAGTTCAATCTCCTCTTCCGTAGAAAGAAGCGGAACCTTTCCAATTTCTTTCAGATACATCCTTACAGGGTCTTCCATGCTGACGCCTTCCGGCACGGAAAGGTCGATATGTTCAATATCGATATCCTCTTCCTCCTCCAGCTCTTCTTCCAGAAACAGATCCGGATCGATATCTTCTTCGTCCGGGCGCAGGATATCCACCCCGTTGTTTTCCAGGAAATCATATATCTTATCCGTTTTCTCACTGTCCAGGTTGTCATCTTTAAAGAAATCCAGGACTTCCTGGCTCTCTAAAATATTTTTCTTTTTCTTCGCTTCAGCAAGAAGACTTTTTAATTTTCCTTCTAATTCTGTATCTCTTTCCATGATATATTCCACCCCTTCCACTGCTGCCTAATAGTGTTTCCTCTAATCCAGGGAAATATGCAGTGTTTTAAGCGCCGCCTGCGCCTCAATGATTTTCTGCAGCTCCGCGATGTCCCTGACATTTCTGCTCAAATGATCCAGGCTGTTCTTTCTCACCTTCAGGACCGTTTCCGAAAAAGCCTTCTTCTGTTCTTCATTATCCAGAGATTCATTCAGGCTGGCATTGAATAATGCCGCTGCCTCCCTGTATTCATCCTCATCGTTAATAAAATGGTTTAAAATGCCCGCCGGATTCAGATTTCCGGCTGCATGGCCTGCAAACACCATCGCGGCCACCTTGTGGTAAAGCGGCTCCAAAAAATCATTCTCAGTAATTACCCCCTCTATTTTATCAAAGAGTACCGGATTTTCAATCAGCCATGTAAGGAGCAGCCTCTGAGACTTTCTGATGCCATCCTCCTTATCCTTCCTTCTGCCTCCCGGCTCCCTCGTTTTTACCTCCTCTTTTCCGGCAGCTGCCGCTCCTGCTCCTGTTCCCAGTCTGCTGCCGAGGCTGTTGACCAGCCGTCTTAAATCTTCGTACCGTATAAAGTACTCTCTTGCTGCTGCCTGTATGTAATTATCCCGTTCCAGGGGCTCTTCAAATTCCAAAAGTTTTCTCGCAAGCGCATTATGGAACGCCGTCTCCTGTTCCGGGTCATTCCTGTCATAATTTTTTCTCATGACATCGATCTCGAAATAAAAGCTGTTTCTGGCGGCCTCAATCCGCTTTCTGAACTCATCCGCCCCCAGATTCTTCATGAATTCATCAGGATCCTTATACGGCTCCATACTGAGTACCTTTGCAGAAATGCCCACTTCCTTGAGAATCGGAATCGCCCGCAGAGCCGCCCTTATTCCGGCGTCGTCGCTGTCATATGTCAGGATCACCCTGTCCGTATATCGCTTTAAAAGCACTGCATGCTGAGAAGTCAGCGCCGTTCCAAGCGAAGCCACAGCATTTGTAAAACCGGCCTGATGCATGGATATCACATCCATATATCCTTCACAGACCAGAATCTGTTTTTCTCTCGATGTTCTGGCGTAATTCAGGCCGTAAAGATTTCTACCTTTATCGAAAATCCTGGTCTCAGGCGAGTTCAGATATTTCGGCATACCGTCTCCCATGACACGTCCGCCGAAGCCGATCACCCGGTTGTTCACATCCATAATCGGAAACATGACTCTGTTCCAGAACTTGTCCCTGCCGCCACGTTCCTCTATGGTGACAAGGCCTGTCTCCTTTAAAACCGCGTCGTCGTAACCTTTTGATTTCAGATACTGATACAGGTCGTTGCTCGTTTTATTCGCATATCCAAGGCCGAACCGCTTCATCGTCTCCTCGCTCAGCTGCCTGTCCGCCAGATATCGGTAGCCGCTTCACCCTGAGGCTGCCTCAGCTGGTAGTAAAAATAATTAGCCGCCAGCTATTGATTTCCAGAAGCGTCTGGCGCAGATCATCCCTGGCTCTCGCCTCTTTGGAATTATCGTCTTTCGGCAGTTCAATTCCCGCCCTGTCGGCCAGCATCCTTAATGCTTCACTGAAGGTATAATTCTCATATTCCATAATAAATGTAATCACGTTGCCCCCTGCTCCGCAGCCAAAACAGTAATACATCTGCTTTGACGGCGAAACGGAAAACGACGGTGACTTTTCATTGTGGAACGGACAGAGGCCAAAATAATTGCTTCCTTTCTTCTGAAGCCTTACATAACCAGAAATCACGTCCACGATGTCATTCCTCATTCTCACTTCTTCTACAAGTTCTTCTGGATAATACATGACTTCCTCCGCCGTTTAAACTTTCCATGCCTTCGGCACGAACAGCTCTTCAAACGTATCAATTGCGTAGCTGTCGCTCATGCCTGCAATATAATCGCAGACCACGCGTGTTTTCTTCTCCCCCATCTCTTCCATCAGATAATGGTACTCAGGAGGGAGTTCTTCCACATGATCCATATAGTGTTGATACAATGCTACAATCAGCTTCTGGGCTTTACCTTCCTCAGCCTTGGCCTTGGGATTTTTATAAACATGGTCAAACATCCATGTTCTCAGCCCCTGCATCGTCTCCTCCATGCCCGGTGACATTGCGATAAACGGGTGATCCTGGCTGTTCCCGATAATATCGTGAATCATGGTATTCAGCCTCTCCCGGACGCTGTGTCCTAAAACATCCGTATAACAGGAAGGCAGATCCTTTTCTGTAATGATCTTTCCCCGTATGGCATCATCGATGTCGTGGTTAATATATGCAATCTTGTCAGAAAGCCTGACAACGCCGCCCTCCAGGGTAGATGGATGACCGCTTGTTCTGTGATTTAAAATTCCGTCTCTGACCTCTTTCGTCAGGTTCAGGCCGCGCCCGTCCTTTTCCAGAAGCTCCACGACGCGCACGCTCTGTTTATAATGGGCGAAACCGTCCTCGCAGATATCATTCAGGATCTTCTCTCCTGAATGGCCGAACGGAGTGTGGCCAAGATCGTGGCCGAGAGCAATGGCTTCCGTCAGACTTTCGTTCAGGCGAAGCGCTTTTGCAATCGTCCTGGCGATCTGGGATACCTCCAGGGTGTGTGTAAGCCTGGTACGGTAATGATCCCCTTCCGGGTCCAGAAACACCTGTGTCTTGTGTTTCAGGCGCCTGAATGACTTGCTGTGCAGGATTCTGTCCCTGTCCCTCTGGTATTCCGGCCGGATGTCGCAGAGAGGTTCCTGTCTGTCCCTCCCTTTCGTATTTCTGCTGAGAGAGGCATAAGGACTCAGATACTGTTCTTCTAACATTTCTGCCGTTTCTCTTATGTTCAATCCGACACCGTCCTTTCTGACCACAAGGTCCGAAAAGGCCCTGTTACTATTATATGGGCCGACAACCGAAACTTATGCATATTGTATCATATTTTCTTGCTTTTTTATACTGCTTTTTCTTATTTAACCATTTTTTTACTATTTTTTCATAATTATTAGCAATTTCCCGAAATTTTGTGATTTTAATAGGGAATGCTGTCTCTCAAACACAGTGCACCATATCCCATCATTGGATTCGGCCATTCTGTAAATCCCGGAAGTTTTCTTGCTCCCCGCTGCAGAAATGCCTTTACCTTTTCGCCATAAAGATATGGGTCATGCCCCTGGATGATTCCCCATTCCATCATAAGCGCTGCACTTCCGGTCACAAATGGGGCTGCAAATGACGTTCCTGTAAATATGCCGTATCCCCCTCCGCTCCTGGGAGCTTCGATCTCGTTTCCGGGAGCCGCAATGTCCGGCTTCACCTGATTTGTCACTCTTGTAAAGCCCCTTCCGGAAAAATCGGAATAGGACTGAAAAGAAGCGTTGTACGCGCCCACGGTAAGTGCCATGGCGGCTGCCGACGGAATCGTAAGCGTCGTATCCGGTACGGACCGCAGAAAATGGGTCGCCTGGTTTAAAGTTCCTGCCGACGGAAGCCACATATCATATCTTCCTACGGTTATATTCTGAGGTTCCAAAATGAATTTCCAGTTCCCGCTCTCCACATAGTCACGTTCAGGTATAAAATCGAAGTAAATCTCCTGCGCCTGGCTGTATGGACTGGGAAAACCATAATAGATCAGAATTCTCGTATCCAGATATTCCATTCCCTGCATACCCAGGCTTTTTCTGACAGGCCCGATTCTCTGCCCGGAAGGTGTCATGAGCGTTACCGTAAACTCATCCACATACGATTTCCAAAGCTGCACCCCGAATCCCGTCTCATATGGCCCTACGATCAACTCCACTTCTTCCGTCTGCCTGACCCTCAGCATACCCATTACGTGCCCGGCGGCAGCGCCTTCATTCCCTGTTCCGATCACGATTACATTCCTTCCAAAATTGGAAATCGTATTGATATACGTTTCCAGGAGGCTGCTTCCGTCATGGGAACCATATGTATTCCCAAGGCTTACGTTTACCGCCACCGGCTTTCCGTAAAAGACAGCCCTTCGGACCACAAAATCAAGGGCCCTCATAAGGCTTGTAGTCCATGGGAATTCTCCTTCTCCTCTTCTTCCAAGTTTCACTACAAGCAGCTCACTCTCCCAGGCAACGCCGCGATACCGGCTGCTTCCTCCCGTTCCAGACGACGACCGGCCGTTTCCGGCCGCTATTCCTGCCACCGCTGTTCCATGGCCGCCTGAGTCCACCGAAGGCACCACCTGCCGGGCCTGCTGTCTGCTCCCTTCAAGAAGCGCCTCGTCGATCTCTTCTTTTGTATACACCCGGTCCTGCCCCTGATCCCAGAGTTCCAAAATTCTGCTGGTTCCGTCCGGATTGCGGAAATCATCGTGATAATAGTCAATTCCCGAATCGATAACGGCCACTAAAACGCCGCGTCCGCTTAATCCAAGCCGCCCCTGCTGGACCGAATTAATGCAGGATACCGCCTTCCCCTGGCTTACCGTGTAAAACAGAGCTTTTGGCTTTTCAATATATTCGATTTCCGTCAGCGTACTTAAATAATCAATCTCACTTTCCGGCACGGTCAGGATAGCATAGCCTCCCGTCAGTTTCTCCACCCGATTCCCCGTTCCTCCAAAAAATCTATATTTCCCGAAAAACGCACAACCAGTTCCCACTGCCTCTCTTCGGGGAAATAGCCCACGGCAAGCGCCTCCGACCGTTCCCGTTCTTCTGATCCGGCCTCCAACGACAGATTCAGTAAATTTTCTCTTTTTTGACTGTTCATGAAATACCGTCCACATACGGTCCTTATTGTATAAGTATGCGAAAATCACCTCTGCCATTCCATACTGTATACCAACCGGTACCGCCCGGTTTTTCCCTCTTTATGTTCCTGTACGGCCGCCCAACCGGAGGATGAAAAAAACGGCAGTGATGCATATACTCCGCCTCGAGTCTGTACTCACTGCGAATATGGCATCACCGCCGATTAATTCCGTCGATCATTTAATCCTTATCAATTATTTTAAAAATCCGCTGACAATCTGCGCTTCTGCTTCTGCCTCCGTAAGCCCCAGAGTCATAAGCTTCACGATCTGCTCTCCAGCGATCTTTCCGATTGCAGCTTCGTGAATCAGAGCCGCATCCGGGTTGTTTGCCGTAATCTCCGGAATGGCGCTGATCTTTGCCGATTCCATAATAATGGAATCGCATTCGGAATGGCCGGCGCACTTCGCATTTCCGTGGAGCTTGGAGATAAATACCTGCGTGGACTCCTCCTTCGCTACAGAACGTGAAATGATGTTTGCGCTGGAACCGTCGCCGTTTAAGTTCACTTCGAATTCACTGACCGCGTCCTGGCTTCCATGAGTCAGAAGACGTTCTCTCACCGTCATTTTCGCTCCGGCGGCCAGATTGGCCAGGGTACTTCTTTTTGTGGAATCAACTCCTTTGATCTGAACCATTTCCATCTCCAGTTCGCTGTTCTCTTCCATGGTTACTTCCGTACGGGGATTCATAATCCTCTTTCCCCTCCCGTCGCCGTCTCCATAGTGCTTCTCCACATACCTGACCTTTGCGTTTTTCCCTACGAAAATCGATGGATTCCGTCATGTCTGGAATCGGAATCACCTCCATTGTGAATTCCGCATCCGGCTATGATCACTACGTCCGCGTTATCGCCAATATAAAAGTCATTGTAAACCAGCTCCGTAAGGCCGCTCTGGCTTAACACAACAGGAATATGCACGCTTTCATGCTTCGTTCCAGGCTTTATTTTAATGTCGATTCCGCTGCCGTCATCCTTGCTGACAATGTCGATATTCGCCGTCGTATTTCTTCCTGACAGCTGTCCGTTTGAGCGGATATTATATGCCCCTGCCGGCACCTCATGAGGCCGGCTACTTCTTCCAGAAGCGTCTTTTGAATCTCATCCATATCACTCGCCCTCCCGATAGAACTTGCATACATCAACGGCAGAAGCCGTTCCCAGAAGTCCTGGAAGGACTTCATCTTTCGGCCCCTGTTTCAGGATCTGTCCGTCTGCAATCACAACGATTTCATCCGCAATATTAAGGATCCTCTCCTGATGTGAAATGATCAGAATCGAGCCCTGAATTGCTTTTCTCATCCGTTCAAACACCTGGATCAGATTCTGGAAGCTCCACAGGTCAATTCCTGCTTCCGGCTCGTCAAATACGGAAAGCTTCGTGGCCCTTGCCAGTACGGTAGCAATCTCTATCCGTTTCAGTTCGCCGCCGGAAAGGCTGGCATTGACTTCACGGTTAATATAATCCTTCGCGCAAAGCCCTACCTCCGACAGATATCTGCACGCTTCTGCCGCAGTCAGATTCTGCTTTGCAGCCAGACGAATCAAATCGAGCACCTGCACCCCTTTAAACCGCACCGGCTGCTGAAAGGCGAAGCTGATTCCCATATTGGCTCTGTCTGTAATACTCATATCCGTGATATCTGTACCGTCGAAATAGATCTTTCCTCCCGTCGGCCTCTCAATGCCGGCAATCAATTTTGCCAGCGTAGATTTTCCGCCGCCGTTTGGACCGGTAATTACGACAAACTTCCCGTCATCCAGGGTCATGCTCAAATCCTTGATAATTCCCTTTTCTCCCCTGTCCTCTTTGACATCAAAAGAGACGTGTTCTAATGTAAGCATATTTGTCCTCCAAGCAGTATTTACAGCAGTTCTTTTCTCAATTCCTCTCCAGTCTTTGAAGACAGATAAGACGGCGCAATATCCAGCACGGTCCTGCATCCGGACTGTCCCTCCGCACAGAGTCTGTATGCGGCGCGGGCATAAGCCACCAGTACGCTGGATGTGAATTCCGGATTGGATTCCAGCTGCAGGCGATATTCGATTACGTGCTTCTTATCTTCATTCCAGCCTGTTTTTCCGCTGCGGATCACAAAGCCGCCGTGGGGAATACCGCTGTGGTTTTTCTTTAATTCTTCTTCACTGATGAAATGAACGGTTGTGTCGTAATCCGCAAAATAGTTCGGCATGGTTTTGATCTCACGTTCAATTCGTTCCGTATCCGCGCCTTCTTTGGCTACGACAAAGCATTCTCTCGTATGTTTCTCTCTCGTCGTAAGTTCCGGATTGCTGCCGCTTCTTACGGCCTCCAAAGCCGCTTCCACAGGAACCGTATACTGTCTGGCATCTTTCACGCCATCGACTCTTCTGATTGCGTCAGAATGGCCCTGGCTCACGCCTTTGCCCCAGAATGTATAGTTGCCGCCGTTCGGAAGCACTGCCTCCGCATAAGCGCGGTTTAATGAGAACATACCAGGATCCCAGCCTACGGAAATTATTCCAACACGACCACCCTTCTTCGCTGCTGCATCGACCACTTTAAAGTGATCCGGTATCTTCGCATGAGTGTCAAAACTGTCCACTACGTTGAACAGCTCTGCATATTTAGGAGTCTGAACAGGAAGGTCTGTCGCGCTTCCTCCGCACAGGATCATAACATCAATGTCTTCTGTCATTTTCTCCGCATCATCCACATGATATACCTTAGCCGTATCAGTAAGAATCTTAACATCTTTCGGATCTCTTCTCGTAAAAACAGCCTTCAGCTCCATATCCTTATTCTGTTTTACCGCACATTCTACTCCGCGTCCCAGGTTGCCATACCCTAAAATCCCGATTCTTATTGTCATTGTCCTCTCTCCTTTTCTGCTCGTATTCTGCTGATTATAACAATTGAAATAGGCGCATTCCTTCTGGAATACGCCTTTGTACACTTTTGTACCAATGCGGGAGATGGGACTTGAACCCACACGAGCATACACCCACAAGATCCTTAGTCTTGCCTGTCTGCCAATTCCAGCACTCCCGCTTTTTGTTTTCTGTCGTTTGCTTCTCGCTTTCGACGTCCGTTAGTATATCATAGGCATTTTACTTTTGCAAGAGTTTTTTACAATTTTTTGTAATTTTTTTAATCAGGAAAATTTTTGAAAAAATTTAGAAAATAATGTTGACAAACACACAATTATATTTTATAATGACCTACGTGCTTGAGAGAAACAACAAGCAAAACGCAGAAGTGGCGGAATTGGCAGACGCGCACGGTTCAGGTCCGTGTGGTAGCAATACCGTGAGAGTTCAAGTCTCTTCTTCTGCACGACTAAGACCGTATCCGATGGATATGGTCTTTTTTTGCTTCTTTACAAATGTTACTGCCGTCAGTCAGTTTCGAATGTTTTACATCTTCTGCTCCATTACAGGTATGCAAACACTTATCCAGCAGGCTAACGCCCAATTGTAAACATAAGTTTCCTCCATTTTCATTATTTCATTGATTTGCTTGCATTTTTATAGTACCATATCCGCATAGCAGATACGATGCCTCTGGCGGAATTTAGCACCCGGATTTTGGCGGCAAACGGCAAAACCGGCATGAACAGGTATAATGCCCGATGTGCGGATATTATACCATGTAATCGTTGACAACAGTCATTCGTTCGTCAGACTTCGGTTTAACCGGCTGACATATCAGGATTATATGGTGGTGACAAAATGAAAAAATTAGAAATTTCTTTTTTTGATACAGATGAAAAAGCTGTGATTGATGAATCTTCATTGGTTATAGCTCTTGGCAATGAAACTTCATCTGACGGTTTAACAGAATGCTTTATATTAGAAGTTAATGAGGACTTGCCAGATCAATTATTAAAACGCCCTTTCATGTTTTATATCTATGATGATTTACCAGTCTTAAAGTTATATAGGAGTGCATATATTTCCGCTTATCAATGGAAAAGTTAGGGCAGTTCACCGGCCCAACTATCAAAACGAACCGTTCTGTGCTTTTTGCGGCCCGGAACGAGCGCAATATTTTTTGTATCGCAGAGTCTTTCTCTATGATACAAAAAAACCGGAGGGCGTATTCGCCTTCCGGATCGTATGTGTATGTTAAATTAAGCCAGTTTGCTCTTAGCTAATTCAGCTAATTTTGCAAAACCTTCTGCATCGTTGATTGCCATGTCAGAAAGTACTTTTCTGTTTAAATCAACGCCGGCCTGCTTTAAGCCGAACATAAACTTGCTGTATGATAATCCATTGATTCTTGCTGCTGCATTGATACGAGCGATCCACAGCTGTCTGAACTGTCTCTTTCTCTCCTTACGTCCTGCATATGCGCTTGTAAGTGCTCTCATTACAGACTGTTTTGCTACTCTATACTGTTTGGAACGGGCTCCTCTGTAACCCTTAGCCAGCTTTAATACTCTATTGTGTTTTTTCTTTGCGTTTAATCCGCCTTTAATTCTTGCCATCGGTCAATTTCCTCCTTCTTAATCTCAAACCTACAGATATGGTAAAATCCGCTTCATTACTTTTGCGTTTGTTGCATCCGTAACGATATCTTTTCTAAGATTTCTTTTCCTCTTTGTAGATTTCTTAGTTAAGATGTGAGATTTGTAAGCTTTATTTCTTACTAATTTTCCTGTTCCAGTTTTTTTGAAACGCTTTGCAGCAGCTCTGCTTGTTTTTAATTTAGGCATTGTAATTTCCTCCTTGATAATTGTCTATTTTAACGTTTTGCAGTTAAAAACATGACCATGCTTCTTCCTTCAACTTTGGATGGTTTATCGATCACTGCAATGTCGGAAAGACTCTCTGCAAAATCATCCAGAATGTATCTTGACTTCGACATGTGAGCCATCTCACGGCCTCTGAAACGCAGGGTAACTTTGACTTTATTGCCCTTCTCCAGAAACTTTCTGGCAGCACCCGTCTTAGTATTCAAATCGTTCGTGTCGATATTCGGAGACAGGCGGACCTCTTTTACCTCGATTACCTTCTGTTTCTTCTTAGCTTCTTTTTCTTTTCTCGCCAATTCATAGCAATACTTACCATAATCGATAATCTTGCATACAGGCGGTTTTGCCATAGGAGCGATTTTTACCAAATCCAGCTCTGCTTCCTGCGCCATCTTGTAAGCATCCTTCGCAGACATGATTCCAAGCTGCTCCCCATTTTCACCAACCAGTCGTATTTCCTTATCCCTGATTTGTTCGTTGATCATTAACTCGCTAATAGCCGTGCACCTCCACAAGTGAAATAAATAAAAACTAAATGAATTAAAAAAGCAGATAGAAAAGTTCTATCCGCCGCCTGTTTATGCTGCCATCCCATAAAAATACACCGCAGCGGACTTTTACAGAATAACTTCATACTATGAACCCGGGATCACTGACTCGTGCCAAGGTGAGGCGGACAACCTGCTTTCCTGTACGTTGTTTTCACAACTTGTTATAATATACTATGTCTCTCTTTAAAAGTCAACTACTTTTTTCTCACATTCTCTTCTTTTTTTCTTTGCTTTTTCCTCTCATATGAGTTAGAATAAACCTTATTTGGTCTTTCAAAAATAACTGTTGAATTTCACACCTATGGTATCAGGAGGATTTCCATGAAACATCGTTTACTCTACTCTTTCACAGCCGCTGCATTCCTGTGTCTTTCAGCTGCTTTTCCCATATATGCAGATACGGTTTCCAACAGCCTGCCGGCAGCACAGGGAAATCCTGCACCTTCTTATCAGCAGGGGAGGCTCGAGGGCACTACATTTTCCAATCCATGGGCGGATTACCGCATGACCTTTCCTGAGGGAACCTACTTCAATCCCGATTCCCTCGTTTCCTATATGAGCAGCTATACGGGAATGGATTACGAATTTGCAGCAAGCCTGTATGGAGACATGACCCTTTATCCATGCATAAATATCTCCTTTCAGGATGCGCTCATACCGCTGAAGGAATGTGTACAGAACCTCCTGGATCTATACAGCGAAAAGGATTATGACTATACGGTAAAGACCGGCGTCTGGGTCGGCGGCCATCCTTTCACCCATGTTCAGGCTACATCTGAAACCACCGATATTTATATCGATAACTATCTCCGCATCATTGATGGAAAACTGATGTGGATCTGCATAAAATGCCCGAAGGAAGATGACACGGCCAAGGCAGCTGTCAAGCAGATCGTCGATTCCGCTACGACTTTCTCTCCATCTGCCGAAGACGGGCAGTAGATACCGGGCAGCTCTGAATGCAGACTCCGGATTCGACAATACAATTTATGTAAAATATCGTTCTATGCTTTTTCGCATAAAACGATATTTGGGCTGAGGCTGTTTTCCTGGTTGTCTAGGCCCTTTTTTATTCTGCTCGTTTCCCCAGCATAAAACGCATGGATATCGGCTTGACCCGGCGGGCAAGCCGCTGCAAATCGTTCCGCTCGTTATCTCGCCTCAAAGGTGGCGCATTCCGTCTCTCCTGCTTTCTTTGCATCCGTTCCGCTAATGCCTACATGCTCTGCCTTGCAGAGACATTTTTCATTATAGACACAATTCGTCGCGTCACATTCGATTTCCAGTCTGCTTTCCGGAGTCTTAAAAAGGTTTTTAAATGTGCCCTCCTTTTTTTCGTCAAAGCTTCCGCAGCAGGTGTCACAGCATTTCTTTGCCTTTTCGCCCTCTACAGCGATGGTTCTCTTACAGCAGCAATTATCGGCATTATGAAGGCAGTTCGTTACATTACAGTCTAATTTTGTCATAAAAAGCTCCTCCTTAAACTTTCATCTCACTATTTCAGCAACACAGTTAGTATGTGTTCGGAAGCCGAAAATATTCCCACAGCTGTCTTTTCTTTACTTGACGGCTTTTTTATGATGTGTTATAGTCATTAAAGATGACAACCTGTCATATTTAAATTAAATGGAGATGATTTTATGAAAATAAAGACACGTTTTAAAAGCAATATTTTTCCAGGTTTGAAACCTTCTTCAGTCATGTGCACCGCTTTCTTTACCGCCCTTTTTTCTTCCGCCTTATTTTTCTCAACTGCTATGGCCGGATGGGAATCTGATGCAGAAACCGGTTCCCGCCGTTACCAGCTGGAGGATGGCACCTTTGCTTCCAACCAGTGGATCAGCTCGGACGGCAGCTGGTATTATATGGATGAAGACGGCTGTATGGTCTCAAATCAGTCCCTGGATATAAACGGAGTCTGCTATGCCTTTTACGGTGACGGACGCCTTATGCGCAATGACGATATTACAGATGTTGAGCTTGGGTACCTCAATTATTACAGCAGTACCGATATCTTGTGCACTGCTTCCAGCAAATGGGCTAATTACACGCTGGAACTGCCTGGCAACACGAATTTTATCAGCTATTTGAATCTGACCGGCAGAAAGCCGATCTATGAGTTTCTGGCAACAATACCGAGTACGGGAACACTCCCTGTATCAGTTTCTTCCTGTTATTTCCAGGCGAACGAAGCAGATACCGACTACAACGATTTCATAATCCAGCGCTGTGCAGATGAAAATTTTGCTCTGCTCTCCTCCGAACCAGTTACCTTGGGAAATGAGGAAACATATCAGAAGCTTTCCTTCGTATACGATCGTGACGGCGTATACGGCCGCCCTATCTACCGCGACTGCTATATCCGCAAAATAGGAGATTTCTGTCCTGTACTGACCTCGAATATGAAACTCCGGCTGCCGGGCTCGTTGCTCGGCTGGTTGACAATCTCGCCCCCTATCGCTGATCCCATCCCTTACACATCAGGACAGCGCCGGACTTCGCTTTTCCTGTAATAAACATGTCCTTATTGGCATATGATTAAGATAGCATATAAAATAGGAATACCTTTATCAGCAGGCATTCCTGCTCTTATGAATATGAAAAGGAGATGTCTTTATGAAATCGAATATACGAAAACTAACCCTGGCTGCGGCCGCAGTATGTATATTATCTGCCGGTTCCGCGGCCTTTTCTTTTGCTGGTCCATCTGCACTGCCTGTACAGTCCTCTGATTCCTCCTGCTTTACCGTAACAAACAGTCTCGACGGCTATTCTCTGAAACTCCCATCGTCCTCTTATTTCTGTACAGATTCTCCTCTGTCCGGCAATACCTATGACTTCTATGCACAGCTTCTTGGAATCGACGATCCATACCCAACAGCCGCATCAGGCAGTTCAGAACGCCTTCCCGGCCTTACTCTGGAAGAATATATCGCACGCAATACGGAAAGACTTTCTTCCCTTGGATGTACGGTTACTCCACCTATGCGCGCTGAACTCGGAAGAGGCGTCAGTTTATATAAAATCTCCTGCATACAGGACAATTTTCAGGAGGATTATTACATAAATCAAAATGGGGACCGTTTTTCTTTTCTCGTCTTTCGTTACCGACGCGGCGACGAGGCGTTGATACAGATGATCCGCAGCACTCTTTCTTACTGAGGCAGCTGGTAATTAAGGAAAATGGTCTGAGAAAATTTATCAGACAGGCTTGTGTGAAATCTCAATTCGTCGTATACTATAGCTTAACACGAAGAATTTCAAGGAGGACAACAACACATGGACAAGATTAAGATGACCACGCCCATCGTCGAAATGGACGGCGATGAGATGACCAGAATTCTCTGGCAGATGATTAAGGATGAACTGCTCCTGCCATATATTGATTTAAAGACAGAGTACTACGACCTGGGACTTCAGCACCGAGACGAGACTAACGACCAGGTAACTGTGGATTCCGCCAATGCCACAAAGAAATATAAGGTTGCTGTCAAATGTGCTACCATTACCCCCAATGCTGCCCGCGTAAAAGAGTACAATTTAAAAGAGATGTGGAAAAGTCCGAACGCTACGATCCGGGCAATTTTAGACGGAACCGTATTCCGCGCACCGATTGTAGTAAAGGGAATTGAACCGTGCGTAAAGAGCTGGAAAAAGCCGATCACCATCGCCAGACATGCATACGGCGATGTTTATAAGAGCTCTGAGATGAAGATTCCCGGAGCGGGAAAAGTAGAGCTGGTATATACGTCCGCCGACGGAACCGAGACAAGGGAGCTCGTACATAACTTTGACAGTGCAGGTATTGTTCAGGGGATGCACAATCTGAATCAGTCCATCGAAAGTTTCGCTAAAAGCTGTTTTAACTACGCGCTCGATACGAAGCAGGATCTGTGGTTTGCTACAAAGGATACGATTTCCAAAAAGTATGACCATACATTTAAAGATATTTTCCAGGATATTTTCGATGCAGAATATGCTGATCAATTCGAAAAGGCCGGCATCACCTATTTCTATACGCTGATCGACGATGCTGTTGCACGTGTTATGAAGTCAGACGGCGGTTACATCTGGGCATGCAAGAACTACGACGGAGATGTTATGAGCGATATGGTTTCCTCCGCTTTCGGCTCTCTTGCCATGATGACATCCGTGCTCGTTTCTCCTTACGGTGATTACGAGTATGAAGCCGCTCACGGAACGGTTCAGCGTCATTATTACAAACACTTAAAAGGCGAAGAGACTTCTACCAACTCCGTGGCAACGATATTTGCCTGGACCGGCGCACTTCGCAAACGCGGTGAGTTTGACGGTAATCAGGAACTGATGGACTTCGCTTCCAGGCTGGAGAAAGCTACAATCGACACGATTGAAGCCGGCGAAATGACGAAAGATCTGGCGCTGATTACTACGCTTCCAAATCCGACTGTTTTAAACAGTGAAGCTTTTATTAAAGCGATCGCTAAGAGACTGTAATCGTTTCTATCACAAAAAGAGGGTCTTACAAAAAGAAATAAAGCATTGCCACCGATACCAGATGTAGCGACTTGGTCACTCACTGTCTGGAACGAAATCTGGTATCAGTGGCACAGCTAATTCGACTTTTTGCAAGATCCTCTTCTATTTTATTCCTGAGTCTTCTGGACTGTACGGATTTCTCTGGACTGAATCTCTTCTGTCACATCATTTATAAATGTTTCCAGATTCTTCTGTCCTTCGTCGCCTGCAAATCTGCTTCTTACTGCAACGACGCCCTCCTCTTCTTCTTTCTGTCCTACAACCAGCATATATGGAATCTTCTCCAGCTGTGCGGAACGGATCTTATAACCGATTTTTTCTGAACGCGTATCTATTTCAGCGCGGATTCCTGCTTCATCCAAAGCATTTTTAACCTTGTCTGCATAATCTACGAACTTGTCAGAGATCGGCAGGATTTTAACCTGCACAGGAGCCAGCCATGTAGGGAATGCTCCGGCAAAATGCTCTGTCAGAATTCCAATAAAGCGTTCGATCGAACCAAATGCCACACGATGAATCATAATCGGCCTGTGCTTCTCTCCATCAGCTCCCATATATTCCAGTTCAAAACGCTGCGGCAGCTGGAAATCAAGCTGTATTGTACCGCACTGCCATGTTCTTCCGATCGCGTCCACCAGATGGAAGTCAATCTTCGGTCCATAGAACGCACCGTCTCCTTCATTGACTACATACTCAAGGCCCAGTTCATCCAGTGCACTTCTCAGGCCTTCTGTTGCCATCTCCCAGTCTTCATCGCTTCCCATACTGTCTTCCGGCCGTGTGGAAAGTTCTACATGATATTTAAAGCCAAACAGAGAATAGACGTCATTAATCAGCTTTGCGACGCCCATAATCTCACTCTTGATCTGATCCGGCGTCATGAAAATGTGGGCATCATCCTGCGTAAAGCAGCGGACACGCATAAGTCCATGAAGCTGACCGGACTTTTCATGGCGGTGTACAATTCCCAGCTCGCCGAGACGAAGAGGAAGATCTCTGTAGGAACGCGGTTCTGAGGCATATACGAGAACGCCTCCCGGGCAGTTCATCGGTTTGATCGCATAGTCTTCTTCATCGATTACCGTGGTGTACATATTGTCTTTATAATGGTCCCAGTGGCCTGATGTCTCCCACAGCTTTCTGTTTAGGATAATCGGGCTGGACATTTCCACATAGCCTGCTTTTTTATGGATTTCTCTCCAATAATCAAGCAGTGTATTTTTCAGAGCCATTCCTTTCGGAAGGAAGAACGGGAATCCTGGTCCTGCCTCATGCATCATGAATAAGCCGAGTTCCCTTCCCAGTTTTCTGTGATCGCGCTTCTTCGCTTCTTCCATCATAGTGATATAAGCTTCCAGATCTGCCTTTTTACCGACGCCGTTCCATAAATACGGGTGAGCATCTTATTGTGCTCGTTGCCTCTCCAGTAGGCGCCTGCAATACTCGTCAGTTTATATGCCTTCCCCACATCCTTCGTATTCATCAGATGAGGTCCTGCACAGAGATCCACAAACTCTCCCTGGCTGTAAAAACTGATTTCTGCGTCTTCCGGAAGATCCTCAATCAGTTCTACCTTATATGGCTCATTCTTCTCTTTCATAAAGGCAATCGCCTCCGCTCTCGGCTTTGTAAAGCGCTCGATCGAATGTGCTTCCTTTATGATTTTTTTCATCTCGGCCTCAATCTTTTCCAGATCTTCTGCCGTCAGAGGATTCTCTGAATCTACGTCATAATAAAATCCGTCTGCTATGGACGTCCGATTGCCAGCTTGATCTCAGGATACAGACGCTTAATTGCCTGTGCCATTACGTGGCTGGTCGTATGTCTTAACGCAGCAAGTCCTTCCGGATCGTTTGCCGTACAGATATTAAGGGTGCAGTCCTTGTCGATGACTGTTCTCAAGTCTTCCGTTTCACCATCCACAACGCCTGCACAGGCAACTCTTGCAAGGCCCTCGCTTAAATCTTTTGCAATGTCGAGAATGGACATTGGCTGTGCATACTCTTTTACAGAGCCGTCTTTCAATGCAATCTTCATATTCTCTTCTCCTTTAATTGTACTTTTTCATGTTACCGCAGGGCGACCCTGCCCGGAGGGATTCTTTGTTACATAGAATAGTTCGGAGAATTTTCCTATGTAATAAAAAATCCCCTGTTATGCACGGATACATAACAGGGGACGATATATCATCGCGGTTCCACCCCGGATTGAACGGACAGTACGTCCGAACCTCTTCGTTCTGATTATAACGGAATCACCGTTCCCGATTAAGGGACGCTCAGGGATGGTCTTCAAATATCATTTCCGCAGAATGATCTCACCTGTTCATTCCTCTCTGTCCGTTCCTGATACTCTACTGTTCCCTTCAACGCATTGACTTATAACATGTCTTGATTATATCATAGCTTTCTTATTTGTCAAGATTCTATGCCAATTACGCCAGGATCATTTTTCTTTAGTGGCCGCAGCTGCCGTGGCAGCCATGGCCGTGGTGGCCGCCGCAGTCATGGTCTTCCCCATGGTGATCGTGGTGGCTGCAGCTCGTATCAGGATCATATGCCAGACTTCCTGCAAGGAATGCCTCTGCCTGATGATCTGCATTTCCACATGCGCCGGGATAGAGTTCTATTCCTGCTTCAGCTAAAGCATTTCTGGCGCCCATCCCAATTCCTCCGCAGATCAGAACATCGACCCCTGCCGCTTTCAGAAATCCGGCCAGTGCACCATGGCCGCTTCCTTCCGTATTTATCACTTCCGAAGAAATTATTTTTCCGCCTTCCGCCTGATATACTTTGAACTGTTCCGTATGCCCAAAGTGCTGAAACACCTCGCCATTTTCATAAGTTACTGCAATTTTCATCTGAATCTCTCCTCTCTTTCTTTCACTGCTTTCATACCAGTTTCCGCCTGCCGCTGCCCTTTTGGAGATCACATAATCTCCGCCGCAGATTTCCAGAGCGGAAGCTTCCACCAGAAATCTGGCCATTTTCTTTCTGGCCGCCGTATAGATGCTCTGAACCGTGCCTCTGCCCACATCCATCTGCATTGCACATTCTTCCTGTGTACATCCCGCATAATCAATCAACCGGATCGTCTCATACTCTTCTACCGTCATTCTGATTACGTGAATGCGCCGTCCTTCTTCCTGACCGTCAGGGACGAACTGGCTGCAGGCCGGCAGGCCCCTCACTCTCTTTGATTTATTTGGTCGCGGCATATCATCCTCCTGACCTTTGTAAAATACAGTTATTTATTGGCATATGCTAATAAATAGATTACACCATTTATTTGCATATGTCAATAATCTCTTCAAAATCTTTTATATTCTTCATTTCTCCCGTTCCTCACTCCATAAAAACGGGCGGGAATCAGCTTGATCCAGAGGGCAAGCCGCAGCAAATAGTTCTGCTCAGCACAAAGTTTTCCTCTCATAGGCGCATTTTATGTTATCAAAAAGAGAGTATTGCAGAATAAAAAATCATTGCCTACGCACCGTTTGAAGTGACCCGGCTGTTGCCGTGATCGAAATCTGGTATCGGATGCATATCTGATTTTACTTTTGCCACACTCTCTCTTTATTTTTAGTTTAATTCTTTTTAATTACATTCTGTTTGCTCCAAAGGTGCTCTTTTCAGATCTTGTCCAACCGCCCTGTCTTCCCATCCAGAAATTTTTTAAGCTTATCCGGTTTTCCCTGACGGAACCCGTTCTTATCTGCAGCAACAGTCACATCGCCTCCAAAGGTAATAAAGATATACTTATCTCCCTCTTCCACCTTTTTCAGTCCGGTATACTCGTACCTGCTGGATATTTCCTCCGTATCAATCACACAACAGTCTTCATACCAGTGGATTTCTTCTTTCTCTCCGGCTTTCCCTGACTGCTGCATTTTCTGCTGAGCCTTTAAATGCAGGGTCTTTTCTTCCCTTTTAAACGCATTCTTTAATTCCAGAACAAACGCTGCGGCCGCGGCTGCAAAACCGATTGCAAAAAACGCACGGGCTGCCGGAATGAGTTCTGTTCCCGTCCCTCTGCTCACAATTACTGCACGGACTGCCGTCACAGCAATCAGTGCAAGAATACAGAATGTCGCGTAATACTTCCGGAACACATTCAGCTTCCAGCCGTTCTGCTTCATAAGTTCTCTGTACAGCTCTTCATCATGACGTGTTACAGTACAAAATTTTGTCTCCATATTTTTATCCTTTCACCGCGGCATATTCCGTCTTCAGTCCCGCCTTTTCTTCTATAAATTCACGGAATTCCCTTGCTGTTCCTCCAGTAATCTCATCTTTTCTGAAATAATAGATGGTATTGCTCCTGGTAAATAGCATGAACATGTCAGGCAGTTCCAGCATAAATACAAGGAACGAATATTTCATGGTCTCCTCAATATACCAGCGCTTCATTTTCACACAGTCCTCATAAAACACGTAGGACTGGTCAATATTTCCCTCCATCTCATCTACGATTTTACGATAAGCCTGCCCTATTTTCATTTTTCTCGTAGCCCAAACAAAAAAGAGCGGCAGAAAGACCAATACGAGCACGCCGAAAATGAAGCTGTAAATCCTCCCGGCTGCGCCGCGGGCAAACAGCATTCCTGCCCCTGAAAGCGGAATTGAGACAAGAAAAAACGCCCATATTTTCCACCCTCCGTTCTGGAAAGAATATTTCCGGAATCCTTTGCTTCCATACTGATAAATCTCCTCTGTCATTCTGGTCTGAACAAAAAACCGTTCTGCTCCCGTCTGTTCTGTATCCAATTGATTGTTCTCCTTTCTCATGTACCCTTAATATCTTTATTTTCCCAAGGTATGATTCAATTTCCGCACAGCACCTGTCAGGCTCATTTCATCTCCCGTAATGCTGTAGAGCTCACCGTCCGTTTCAAATCCGTATACCTTTACATCATCGATAAACGCCTCACCGTCAGCAGCAAAAGAAATGCTTTCTCCCCTGGTCAGATATTCCAGATATACGTCTTTTTCTCCCGAAACCGTAACATACTTGGTCTCCTGTCCAAGGGTAACCCATATCTGTCTGGATCCGTCAGTTTTCGCCTTAAATCTGACTTTTACTGTTTCGCCTTCCCCCAGTCGATTCCCTAAATCCTGTCTGATACTGCTCTTAGGTGAAAGCTTTGCCATATTAGTACCGTTGATCTCTGTGACTTCACAGCCCTTCTCGAAGCTCCACCCGGATGTCCCAAGGCCAAACTGTGCATTGTAAAGGGCATTATTGCCATAATTCCTGTAAGTCCAAACACCGTATCCCATGGTGTATGCATGAAGAACCGGCGCCATCCCTTCCACAAATACGGCTTTCTCTTCCTGCTTAAGCTGCGCGTTATGTTCAAATCCTGGAGTATTGTCCGTATACAGCAGCTGATCGATATAAATTCGTTTTCCGCCGCTGTGCGTGTTTAAATCACTCAGTATATGTTCCATAGCACGGTTCGCTTCTGCCGCCGTGATTCTGGTATATGGTTCCTGAGCCATGGAAACACTGTACATGGCAGATGTATAAGAGGCTCCCTGCGCGCTGAAGGTCGACACATGTGCTGCTCCTACAGAATCTCCGTCTATCCCCGGCACAGGATCTACATCCAGCCGCACCTCCATAGATAAATCTGGAAATACCGTTTGACTTTCTGCTAAAAGCCGGTTAAGGAAGTCGTCATAATACTCATAGAAAATACGAAATGCCGGTTCTGTTATGGATGGAACCCAAATTTCTCCATAATTATCGACATCCACTCCAAAATTGTCCCGCAGTTCCTCCAGCGTATAATGTGTCTGTACGTAATCCTGATATCCGATCATTTCAGCCTTGTTCACACTGGATCTGCCTTTTCTTCCTCTTTTGGCTGTCTCCACATAGTTCCAAAAGTCTTCCCATGTAAGAAAGCCGCCGTAAAAGTTGCTGTGCGCACTTCCGGCTTCATATATCTTCTTTACATAATCCAGCCAGGCAGCCCTTACGGTCTCATCATGCAGAAGCTGCTCATACCTTACCAGTGTATTTCCCCCGCTGTAATCCCATGTGTACCCTACGCGGAAGCTGACCCAAAGGCCATGGCGTTCTGCTGCTTCCATCACACGGTCCAGTTTTTGCAGCGCGTATTCCTCGTATCTCGCTGGCGCCATCTGCGGCTGGAATTCCTGCCAGGGAATCACGAGTATAATGCTGTTAAATCCATCTGCTGCAATCTGTGCCAGCTCTTCATCCATATGGATGCTTTCGCTGTTCCAGAAATTTACGACCCAGTCATCGGAATAATAGGTTGCCGATTTCAAATACGCAGGCCGTTCCGCCGCATAACTTCCGAATCCTCCTGTAACCGATAAAAAGACAGCTGCCGCCAATATCGTCGCTGTCGTTTTGCTCTTCCCCCATTTCATAATGCATGTGCTTCTCCTTTTCCCCATATGGAATGCATTTTACCACACATCAGCGTCAGAATCAATACGCCTCGTTTCCTCCCCCTGAGGCAGCAGCAAAAAAAGTTCCGCGCTTTCCGGCGCGGAACTTTTTTATTTAACTTCTACACTCCAGCCTTCTGGTCCCTCAATCTCACCTAACTGGATACCCGTAATCGTGTCATAAATTCTCTGAGTCAGCTCACCGATCTTATTCCCTCCGATTGCCATTTTCTCATTTTCATAGCGAAGTTCACCGACTGGCGATACAACTGCAGCCGTACCGGTTCCGAAACACTCTTCCATTTCTCCGCTCTCCGCAGCTTTTACAACTTCGTCAACGGAAATTCTTCTCTCTTCTACCGGGATTCCCCACTGTTTACACAGTTCAATTGCAGAAGCTCTCGTTACACCCGGGAGGATACTGCCATTCAGCATTGGGGTAACGACAACGCCGTTTATCTTAAAGAAAATATTCATCGCTCCGACTTCTTCGATATATTTTCTCTCTATTCCATCCAACCACAGGACCTGAGCGTATCCGGCCTCATGAGCCTTCACCTGAGAAGCCAGAGATGCGACGTAGTTGCCGCCTGTCTTTGCCTCGCCGATTCCGCCCCTTACAGCCCTTACATAATCATCTTCAATCCATATTTTTACAGGGTCCAGTCCGCTTTCATAATAAGCTCCCACAGGGGACAGAATAATCATGAATTTGTATGTATTGGACGGCCGTACACCAAGGAATGGATCCGTAGCAATAATGAATGGGCGAATATAAAGAGAGGTTCCCGGTTTTGTCGGAATCCAGTCCTTTTCCATATCTACAAGCTTCATCAGTCCATCCATAAAAAGCTCCGGCGGAATTTCCGGGATGCAAAGCCTCCTGTTGCTTCTGTTTGCACGTTCAATATTCTTATCAGGACGGAATAAAAGAACTCTTCCATCTGCTGCCTTATAAGCCTTTAAACCTTCAAACATCGTCTGCCCATAGTGGAACACCATAGCCGACGGATCCAGAGACAGCGAATGGTACGGCACAATCCTTGGATCATACCAGCCCTTTCCTTCTTCGTAATCCACTTCAAACATATGGTCCGTGAAAATCGTGCCAAATGCCAATGGATTATCCTTTCCTGGTTTTTCCTTTGGGCATGTCGTTCTTTCAATTCTAATCGTCTGCATAATAATCTCCCTTTCTCATACTGGCAGATTTTCCGGTCACTTATCCGGTATGTGTGTCAGCAATACTAAAATTATTTCCCATTATTAATCAAAATAAGTTATCTGTCAATAGTATTTCTTCTATTTTAAAAAATGGAATTATACACATAACTGCGAGTTATAGTTCGGTACTGTGCATGGTCTTCTCTCTTTCCTTTCTCGTCAGTTCCGGCCATACGGTAAACAGCATGGTTCCATAACAGGCCAGGCCTCCCAGAAAATTGGATACGGGCTCTGCCATAAAGACACCGTTTGTCCCCAGGTCGAACATATGAGGCAGAAGAAGCGTCAGCGGCACAACAATAATAACCTTCCGGAATATGGAAAAAAATACGGCCCGTTTTGATTTTCCCAAAGCGACGAAAACGGCCTGCCCTGCAAACTGAAGCGCCATCATGAAGAATCCAAAATAATAGATTTTCATGGCAACGGCCCCCTCTACCACCATGGCGCCCTCTTTATCAAAAATGCGGATAAAAAATTCAGGGAATGTGTGAATGGCCCCCCACATGATAATTGTATAGATAATCTCAATGACCGATATGACGATAATCGACTGCTTAACCCTCTTATATTCCTCCGCCCCATAGTTATAGCCAATGACCGGCTGCGCTCCGTTATTCAGCCCGTTAACCGGCATGGTGAACACCTCACGGACGGAGTTGACCACTGTCATGATTCCTACATAGAGATCGCCGCCAAACTGCTGGAGGCTGGCATTACATACGATTTGGACGAGTGAATTCGTAAAAGACATGGTGAATCCGGAAAGGCCCAGGCCCATAATAGACATAACACGTTCTTTTTTCAGGCGGAACCGTGTCCTCTTCAGCTTCAGAATCGCCTTATCACTGACAAGGAAGTGTATAATCCATACAGCAGATAGAGCCTGTGAAATAACGGTTGCAAGAGCAGCTCCCTGTACGCCCATATGTAGTCCAAAAATAAAAATCGGATCCAGAATAATATTGGCAACGGCCCCCAGCAGGACGGTCATCATTCCCGTTTTTCCAAATCCCTGAGAGTTGATAAAACTGTTCATTCCAAGGCCGGTCATTACAAAAATACTTCCCAAAAGATAAATGGTCACATAATGATCCGCATATGGAAATGTCACATCACTGGCTCCAAACAGATAGAGCATGGGCCGCTTAAAAAACAGACCGACAGCCGTAAGCACAATGCCAAAAAGGATCATCATGACAAATGAGTTGCCCATGATATACTCTGCTTCTTCCAGATTCCCGCGTCCCCTCTCGATGGAACAGAGAGGCGCGCCTCCCATTCCAAACAGATTGGCAAACGCGATAACCATCGATATAATCGGAAGGCAAAGCCCGATTCCTGTCAACGATACCATCGCTTCATTCGGTATCTGACCAATATAGATTCTGTCCACAATATTGTATAATACGTTAATGAGCTGGGCCAAAGTCATCGGCACAGCCAGACTCATAATATTTTTTATAATACTTCCCTTAGAAAAATCATTCCTAGTTTCAGCCATAATCCGTCCCCTCAGCTATCTTCCATTGCTTAAATATTTTCCTTATCATTCCCGTCCTATCGTTCCAAATACAGCATTTTCCCTTCAGACAGAATGTACGATTTCCATTTCAGAAACCGCCTGTCCAAAGCGGCAGATCCATAATCATCCATTCTCATTCACCGGAGATTTGAACAGGGGTAACGGGCGGTTGCACCAATCCCCATTCTCCCTCCTTATGATACGTCAAAGAGTTTTGATATGATTATTAATATTTTCGTAATTGAATTTCTCCCAGAATATGTTGAGCTGCAAGGGTATTGATGACATTATCCCTGTAATCCGAACGAATTACAGAAAGGATGTTAAAGGATTTTATAATAATAAAAAGGATACCGCTCAGGCCAAACCGTTCGCCATGTACCGAATCATTTAGCCTTTTAAATATGTATAAAATTCTAAATTGTATAATCAATACAGTATTATATAAATAATACACTGTATTATCCAACTATGCAACCCGAAACTACAGGTTTTTCCGTTTCTTTCTCTCCAGTATCTGTCACGCACAGTGCTTGTTGCAGGTGTTATCCTTTATCCCGCTTCATACCCCAGTTTCATTGTCACCTGCGAATCATCGTCCATGACTTCTCCAGGGCTGAATATATAGGTTTCAATTACATATTTCACCTTTTCCTGTACATCTGGATTATTCCCAAAGGCCTGCAGCCCCTTATCTCTGAACTCCTTAATATCCATGCCGTTCTCAGCAACAGGCAGGGGCAGACCAGCCTGTTTATAAGCCATCCCGACAGCACAGCTGAGCTCCTTATAATTAATCAGTCTGGCAGGCGGATCAAAGATCGTCGTTTTCAACTGCGTTGCCGTCAATGTCAATTCATATACCATAAAAATAAGACCATCCTTTTATATGTGATGATCCTATTATAATCCATGAACGGTAATCTTTTCAATGGGAAATGATATAGAAGAAGGGGCAGAAATAATGGTATTCCTGATCACATTTTTTGTGGTACTGCAATTTCGTTCATACTTTTTATATAACCGGTCATACTATTCCAGGAGGTGATAACCGTGGCATCTTATGTTTCCCCTGAATTGCGGGATAAGTTTGAGTCCCTGTCAATCGATTTAAAAAATTCCATTCTGGAACGCAATGTACGGCTGGAAAATGTTCATGATTTAATTCGTGTACTGGAAGAGATTGTTCATGAATCAGAGGGATAAATTCCTCTCGTTTTTCTGCAATCATTCACACGTTCATTTGTGTAAAAAAGGAATATCGCTTCTGGCAGAAATCAAAATGATTTTCTGCCATTATGCGGCATTCCCTTTTATTATTATAATTTACTTCTATTTCTTTTTTTATTTTCCCAAAAACTGCCTCATGTCTTCCGTTAGCCTCTCCTCCAGTTTGATTAATCTTTTCGTAATATCTCTGGATTCTTCATCAGCGTCATTATACTGGTTCAGGTATTTATACAGAGACTTCACTCCCATATTGCAGCCATCCGTTATTAAATCAGCAATCGTACCGTCCGATTCATTCATGACTAGCTTTACATTAATCTTCAGCCAGGACATACTCTTTGCGGCTGTATTGGGCTCTTTCCCTTTATCGTGATAATCATCTAATAATTTTTGTAACTCCTCCTGGATTGCTACGTGCTCATCCTTATAATTCATCAAATAGTGCTTTAACGTTTCATCACAAACATATTCCAAAACATTATCGATTGCTGAAATTCCCATTTGAATACCTGCATCACACTCTTGAAGCAGCATTATTGTTTCCTGTTCTACCATTTTTAACTCCCTCTATTTATTTGATAGAATAAGTATGTCTGTTTTTGCTATAATTATCCTGCACCCGTTTTCGTCTTCTAAATCGCACATGAAATTTCATACTCCCATACTACATTCTTTGTAAATTCAGTTTTCAGAATCATACAACGTATTTTATAACTGATTTTAAGACCATTTAAGAATTTTTGTCCCTATATCGGGACACCTTTTGCAATTAAGATATGGTACACTGAAAAAAGAAGAAGGGAGTGTAACTACCATGTATGATATCCGTAAATTAAATGTAGGAGATACATTTTATTGTGTATATGATTTTAATTGCATTAAAAAACTGTCAATCCTCGTTCCCTTTAGAAAAGATCGAAATACTTTGGGGGCTCTCTGTGAAAAAAATGGAGAAAAAGAGTTTATTGCCTGTGACCTGACTGATTTTGATATGTATTTTATAGATAAAACAGAAGCAGAAGAAGCTTTTAAAAAAGCTCTGAATGCCAGGATCAAAGAATTATCAGACATTCCAACTCTATTAGAAGCGTTATTTGAAGAATATTCCAAGCATACCAGTAATTATGAATTAAGTTCCCTCATATACAGGAATGCGATTGAAATGGCCAAACTGAAATTAAATGATAAAATTTATGTGTAAAACATAAGAAACTTAACTGGCTGAAATCAAACTATGGCTCTCATATTGTTCAAACGTATGTCAATCGTTCTCCTCATTTGCATATTTCACATCCGAATCGAATAAGTCGACAATCCCCATATGAAGCCCTTCTGCCAGCATTTCCATTTCATCCATTGACGGACTTACCATCTCATTTTCAATACGGTTTACGGCAGAACGAGAAATCCCCGTTAAAAGTTCTACCTCCCGTATCGTTAATCTTTTTTTTCTACGAATTTCTTTCAGCAGTATCTTCATGATTATATATCATAACTCATAAAGAGACTATTTTTTGCTGGAAATTTCTGGAAATCACCAAACAATCATTGTCCGGTCAAGAGTCCGGAATAAATTTATCAATATAGATTTTACAACTATATTCCCCCCTATGATCCCTATGAATGTGCGCAGAAAGTAAAAAAGAGCCCGGTAATTACCGAGCCCTTTGAGTGGAGTAGACGGGATTTGAACCCGTGTCCAAAAACCAATTCCCTGTTCTTCTACTATCATAGTCAGTCTTTTGTCATTCCCTCCGGCGTCCGGGGGCTGACACCCTGACGCGTTCAGTAGCTTCATAATACGCCCACATGCTCAAAGCTTTGCATGAGTCGTTTCCCACATAGTCGATGCCAGGTTCTTAAAGTGTGGGTGCTCTAAGGCTGACAGGCTGCCCTTAGGCTGCCAGTACTAAATCGTTTTTAGCGTTTATATTTAAGTTTGCCATTTAACGCATTGCATGCGGATAGCTTCACCAGCTGCATGGCCCCTGTCGAAACCAGTACTACCCCTTACTGCAGCTTTACAGCTGTTAATAATTCTATCATCCGCCGCCTGGAATGTCAACGGGCGGCGGAAACTTTTTCACCTGCATAAAAACCAACAATATTCCAATTTATGCATTCCTTCAAGACCTGCATATATCCGATCTGATGTGCCGGTGCCCGCTTTATCGAAGTTTCATTTTATAATCCCGCTCGATTTCTCTCTTCTGGTCCTTCTTCGCGATGTCCTGCCTCTTATCATATAATTTTTTACCCCGTGCCAGTCCAATCTCAACCTTAACAAGGCTTCCTTTAAAATAGACCTGCAGCGGTACTATGGTCATACCCTGCTCCGCCATTTTCCCATCCAGTTTTATAATTTCTCTCTTGTGGAGCAGAAGACGTCTGACGCGGAGCGGATCCTTGTTAAAAATATTTCCCTTCTCATAGGGGCTGATATGCATGCCATATATATATATTTCCCCTTTTTCAACGCGGATAAATGACTCCTTAATGCTGCATTTGCCCATACGGATCGATTTTACTTCTGTTCCATAAAGTTCGATTCCCGCTTCAAACTTTTCGTCGATAAAATAGTCATGATAGGCTTTTTTATTGTTTGCCACAAGTTTAAAACTGTCTTTTCCCATATATCCTTCCCTCCTGCTGCTCCGGATGTCTGCGCTTACGCAAATCCTCTCACCGGAACAAAGTCGATGGTTCTCGCAAACTTATCCGTTCCGACAACCTGAACCCTGATCTTCTGACCAAGCTTATACGACCGGTTCGTCATCTCGCCGCGAAGCTCCAGGTGTTCTTCATCAAAAATATAATAATCATCGCGGAGCTCATTGATATGGACAAGTCCTTCCACTGTGTTCGGGAGCTCCACATAAAATCCCCAGTTCGTTACGCCGGAAATTACGCCGTCGAATTCTTCTCCGATCCTGTCTTCCATATATTCGCACTTCTTCATCTTCTCTGTCTCGCGTTCAGCCTCATCTGCTCTTCTTTCCAGCGCAGAAGTCTGTACGGCAACGTCAGGAAGAATCCTGCTGTAATGACCGCTTCTCTTATCAGACAGCCCGCCTCTCAGATTCTCCTTTATAATCCGGTGAATCTGCAGATCCGGATATCGGCGGATCGGCGATGTGAAGTGAGTGTAGTATTTTGTGGCCAGGCCGAAATGGCCGCTGTTTTCCGTCGTATATTTAGCCTGCCGCATGGAACGCAGGGTCAGCCTGCTCAAAAGCGCCTCCTCCTGTGTTCCCTCAATCTTCGTAAGAAGCCCCTGCAGTTCCTTCGGATGTATTTCTCCCTGATGGAGCTTAATGGTATATCCGAAATTGTTGATGAACAGAGCCAGGCGTTTCATCTTCTCAGGATCAGGGGTTTCATGGCTTCTATATAGAAACGGAATTTCCTGCCAGAAGAAATCCTCCGCTATCGTCTCATTTGCAGCCAGCATGAAGTCCTCAATCAGCTTCGTAGCGGCATTGCGGTCATATGGCTTGATATCCACAGGTTTTCCCTTTTCATCCAGGATAATTTTGCTCTCAGGGAAATCAAAATCGACAGCGCCGCGCTTTCTTCTTTGTTCTCTCAGAATATCCGCCAGCTCTTTCATCAAATCGAACATCTGGACAAACTCCCTGTATTCATCCATAGCGGCTGCATCTCTGTCAGTAATCACTGCATTGACAGCCGTGTAAGTCATTCTCCTGTCCACATGGATGACTGATTCAGCAATTCTGTGACCGATAATTCTGCCTTTGGAATCAATGTCCATCAGGCAGCTCATGGCAAGCCTGTCCTCACCGGCATTCAGAGAGCAGATACCATTTGACAGTTTGTGGGGAAGCATGGGGATCACCCGGTCTACCAAATAAACGCTCGTTCCTCTTTTCAGTGCTTCCCTGTCAAGCGGACTTCCTTCTGTTACATAGCTGCTCACGTCTGCAATATGGACGCCCAGGTGATAAACACTCTCTCCATCACCCTTTTCTTCCTTGGAAACGGTCACGGCATCGTCCAAATCCTTCGCATCTTCTCCGTCAATCGTCACGGTCTGAAGTGCTCTCAGGTCCAGCCTTCCCGCCTTGTCCTTCTCATCCACATGATCCGGTATCGTTTCCAGCTGACGCATCACATCCGGCGGAAATTCCTCCGGCAGGCCATAAGCTCTGACAAGCGACATGATATCTGTTCCAGGATCATTAATATGGCCGATAATCTCTGTAATCACACCTTCCGGCTTCTTCTTTGCATCGCCGTAATCAGTCACCTTCACCATAACCTTGTGACCGCTGACAGCCCCCAGGTCCTTTCCCTGAGCAACGAAAATGTCTCTGCATATTTTTAAATTGTCCGGTATTACAAAACCGAAATTTTTGCTCTTCTGATACAGTCCGACGATTTCCTTATTCGCACGCTCCAGGACACGGATGACAACTCCTTCTGCCCGGCGTCCGTTTTCCTCTTCTTCGATGATGATCTGACTTTGTCACCGTGGAGGGCACTTTCCGTCTTATCAGCCGGGATAAAGATATCCTTCTCCATTCCTTCTATCGTTACGAATCCGAAACCCTTTGGATGGCCGCAGAAAATACCGGTTAATGCGAATGTTTCCGGCTTTCCATATTTTCCTTTCTTGGAAATCCCGGCTTTTCCCTCTGATACGAGTGCATCCATGACATCCTTCAGATCTTTTCTCTGGTCCTTTGGAATATTCAAAAGAAGGGCCAGCTCCTTCAGCTTCATCGGTACGTAAGACGGATCCCGGAGCAGTTCTTCCATCATCTTTTTTCTCTGTTCTAATACTTGTTCTTCCATAAAATCCTTTCTCAGTCCCGCAGAACGCCTTATCTTCCGGCGGGTTTATCTTTCCTGCTCTTTCCTGCTAAAAATACAAAGCACCGGTCTAAAAAGCGCAGCGTTCTTTGCCTGCGTCACACATAAGCAGTCAGTAGCGGCTACAAGGTGCTCATAACAAACAAAACACCCTTGTCGCCAAGAGTGTTTATCGTCTTACAGTACATTGAGAACAACTGCCAGCAGCAGGAACAGCCCGGCTGCAAACTTTGTAAATTTTTCAAGCGCCCCTTCCATGGAACGTCCTTTATTCTTTCCCCAATAAGTATCTGCCATACCTGCTACAGATCCAAGTCCTGCAGACTTGCCCTCCTGCATCAGGACGATTACGGTCAACACAACTGCCAGTATAACGAATATAACTGTTAAAAGCATTTTCAGCATAATAGTACACCTCCTATAGTCAAACACCGTAATCATACCATACTTTTTGAGGAATATCAACCATCTTTTTCTAGATTATTTCCTCTTCGATACGAAGCAGCTGGTTATACTTAGCCGTTCTGTCACTTCTGCATGGAGCTCCAGTCTTAATCTGCCCAGCATTCACTGCCACTGCAATATCAGCAATAAATGTATCCTCTGTCTCACCGGAGCGATGGGATATAACCGTCTTATATCCAGCCTTTTTTGCCAGTTCAATTGCTTCCAGACTCTCTGTAAGCGTTCCGATCTGGTTGACTTTAATCAGAATGGCATTGGCCGCATGAAGAGTGATTCCTTTTGACAGCCTCTCTGTATTCGTGACAAAAAGGTCATCACCTACCAGCTGTACACGGCTGCCTAATTCTGATGTGAGTATCTGCCAGCCGTCCCAGTCTTCTTCATCCAGTCCGTCTTCAATCGAGCAAATCGGAAATGCATCCAGCAGCTTACGGTAATAATCCACCATCTCTTCTGCGGAACGGCGCACTTCTCTTCCTGCCATCTTGCTCTCTCCCGGAAACAGGTACATCCCCGTCTCTTCATCGTATAATTCACTGGAAGCAGCATCCATGGCGATTTTAATATCCTTGCCAGGCTGATATCCGCTCATCTTGATGGCATCCACCAAATAGGTCAGCACTTCTTCCGTATTTTTAAGGTCTGGGGCAAATCCGCCTTCGTCTCCTACGGCTGTGGCATGGTGGCCGATTTCCAAAAGTTTTTTCAGAGTATGGTATATTTCCGCACACATCTGAAGCCCTTGTGAAAATGCCTTCGCTCCCACCGGCATTATCATAAATTCCTGAAAATCCACCGTATTGGCTGCATGAACGCCGCCGTTTAAAATATTCATCATAGGAACTGGAAGCTGACGTGCATTCACGCCGCCAAGATAACGATACAGCGGTATTCCAAGTCCTGCCGCAGCCGCTCTGGCCGTTGCCAGGGATACTCCCAGTATGGCGTTTGCTCCCAGATTTTCTTTGTTGTCCGTTCCGTCTGCTTCACAGAGCAGATGGTCAATGTGCTTTTGATCCAGGGCATTTTCAAACATGACGGCTTCAGCCAGAACAGAATTGACATTGCCTACTGCTTTTTTTACGCCTTTTCCATGATACCTGTGATCATTGTCTCTGAGCTCCACCGCTTCAAATTTTCCTGTAGAAGCGCCTGACGGTACATCCGCGCGGCCAACGGCTCCATTTTCCAGAGTCACATCTACTTCAACCGTAGGATTTCCTCTCGAATCCAGCACTTCTCTTCCCTTAACTTCTGCAATATCAAATCCTGTATACAACATAAAAACGGCCTCCTCATATTCACATTCTATGGCAACTGCTCGAAACAGTTACATTCTATGAATATAAGGATAGCCATTTTCCTGATTTCTATTCGTCAGAAGGATTTCCGCTCTTTTGGCTCTTGCGTTCATTCATCATACGTTCAAATTCTTCCTGAGAGCAGCCCATTTCTTCCAGACGCCTTCTTCTCTTTTCTCTGCGAATTCTCTGTCGTTCCCGTTCTTGTTCCTGTTTCTTTCTGTACCAGAAGAAGCCTCCTGCTGCAAGTACGGCGCATAAAACTACGATTCCGCCAATAATCATCACGCTCATCGGAACTGCCGGACGGTTCGCTGTATTTGGATTCTTTCCGTCTTCGCCCTCTGCCGACGGAGTCTGACCATCATCCTGTCCTTTTGACTCCTGCCCGTCACCATCGCCCTGATTCGCCGCTTCGGCGCTCATTTCACGGGTCGTATAAATCCATGCGCTTCCGATTTTCCTCTCATTGTATGTGTAATCGATTCTGGCTACTGCCTGTTCCGGATGATTATCCGGAAGTTCTGTGACCAGAGTTTTTTCCGCATCGGAGAATGAAGCTTCTTTCGGCAGGCTGATCACAGCACTTTTGTCAATATAAAGCTCTGACGGCTGAAATGATTCTCCTTCTGCTGAAAGAGCTTCTTCTCCCGTCACATAGGATGTTTCATTTTCTGAAATGTTCACATTCTGGAATCGTCGGAAACCGAAGTCAAGAAGTGTTTTTGTATCCGAATAATGCGTCTTCTGTGTACTTTTAAGCGTTACGGCAATCAGTCGTCTGTCGTCCTGCTTGGCATACGTAACAAGTGTCTGACCTGCAATCGACGTATATCCTGTCTTTCCTGCCACAGCAGCCGGATAATAATTTTCACTAGAAGTATCCTCTGTGACCACAAGCTTGTGTTCCATTTCAAACGTTCTTCCGTTTGGATTGTTGATCGTAGCCGGAATGCTGTACTTTTTCGTAGAATCAATTTCCAGGAGAACCGGATTTGCAAAAGCTGCCGCTCCGATCAGAGCCATATCATAAGCCGTCGTAAGCTGTGTATCATCATTCAGGCCGGAAGGATTTGCAAAATGACTTTCCGTACAGCCCAGTTCCTGCAGTTTTTGATTCATCAGCTCTACAAAGGCGTCTCTGCTGCCGGCTACATGCTCTGCCAGAGCATTGGCCGCCTGATTGGAAGACTGAAGAAGCATAAGGTAGAGACAATCTCTGACTGTCAGCTTGTCTCCTTCTTCGATATTCAATTTATTTCCGCTCCCGCCTTCCACATTGTAGACTGCATCGTTGGAAAACGTGACCATATCATCAAGATTGGCCCGCTCTACAACTACGAGAGCTGTCAGCAGCTTCGTAATGCTGGCCGGCGCTTTCTGCTCATGGATATTCTGCGCAAAAAGAACTGCTCCGGAATCCATGTCCATTACGATGCCTGCCTCTGACTGAACCCCTGTATCGCTGGGCCATTCCGGCTTCGCATATGCTGGAAATACTGTGTTCAGCACCATGAGAATTACCAGAAACCACTGTATCAAGCGTCTCTGCTTGCTTCTTTTTCTGTCCGTATCTCTGTTAAACCATCTCATGAATCTTCACATCACCGAAAATATCCTTCCAGTCCTTTCTGAAATCATCTACCGCCTTTCCAATCGCTGCCATATTCATGGCATCATGGAGAAGCTGGGGCTGCACCGTCGCTGTATGCGCTCCTGCACAGAATGCTGCATTTACCTGAGCCATATTTTTAAAACTGGCGGCCAGTATTTTCGTTTGATATCCCCATCGTTCAATCATCTCTGCAAAACAGCCGATAGTTTCCGCAGCGTCTATGTCCATATTTTCCATTCTGTTGAAATACGGGGCTATGTAATCAGCTCCCGCTTCCATTGCGAGATACCCCTGAGCCTTCGTATAGACAGCCGTAGCCGTTATCCCCGCCCCCTTACTCTTCAGATATCTCATAACTTTTAATCCCTCTTCCGTAACAGGAATTTTTATAAACACATGTTCATCCACATTCTGAAGAATTGCCTCTGCCTCTTTCGCTATGTCTTCTGCTTCAAGTGCCGTAACCTGTATATGAAGGGAACGTTCCTTTCCAATCACACTTCTGATTTCCCTGAAATGACTGAAAAAATCGATCCTTCCTTCTTTTTTTAAAATTGATGGATTGCTTGTAACCCCTGTAAAAGGATAAATTACCCCATATTTTCTGATTTCTTCAATATTGGCCGTATCAAACAGATACTCCATATCTTCTTTCTCCTCCTTCGTTCCTGTCAATATGGCAAATGACCAGCTTCCCGACAGACTGCCTTCGGCTGATTCTTGCGCCCTGCTTTCTGCGGCATACGCAGAAACAGGTATGCGCAGGTATAATGTCCGCTTTGCGGTCATTATACCATATCCGCTACGCGGATACGCTGCCTTCGGCTGATTTTTGCGCCCTGCTTTCTGCGGCATGCGCAGAAACAGGCATGCGCAGGTATAATGTCCGCTTTGCGGTCATTATACCATATGTCTTTTTATTTTTCTACCTTTACAGGCTGATTCTCTGCTGTAAACAGTATCCTTTTTCCGGTAAACACAACAGAAAAGGCTGCAAAAAAGATGATTTTCCCTTTGCAACCCATCTGCGCTTTTAATCATATAAATATAGTTTTACCGCCATTCTCTGCCTCTTCCCCATGCAGCCCGCAGCACCAGAGCCGGAACAGCTTCCGCCACTCCTGGCGGAAACCACGCCATAAGATCAAGAACAGATGAAGTGACATGCCACTGCCTCGGAACGGAGTCTGTTTTAAGTCTGTTCCTAGTCTGGCCTCACTTTATGCTCTCAGTTCAATTCCTAATTCTCTGAGGCCGTGAAGGATTTTCTCCATCACTGCATTTACTTCTTTATCTTCCAGCGTATGATCGTTTGCACGGAATGTAATCGAATATGCGACGGATTTATGACCTGCCAGGATCTGAGCGCCTTCGTAAATGTCAAAGAGCTCATAGCCTTCCAGAATCTTTCCGCCTCTCTGAGCGATTACATCCTCGATCTGGCCTACCATGATTTCCTTCGGCACAACCATGCTCAAATCACGGGTAACTGCAGGATATTTTGCAAGTCCCATATATTTTCTGTCGAAAGTAACGAATTTGCCTACACTTGGCATATCCAGAACTGCCACGTATGCTTTTTCGCCGATCTTGTAATTGTCTGCCACGTCCGGATGAACCTCTCCCAGATACCCTACCGTTGTTCCGTCATAAACGATATCTGCCTTTCTTCCCGGATGAAGGAACGGATGAGCACAGTCCGGATTATAATGAGGTTTCTTTTTCATACCGATCTTATCGAAGAACTCCTCGATCACACCCTTCATCGTAAAGAAATCTCCCGAGCCATACATTCCCAGCGTAAATTGCATGCGCTCGTCCGGAAGCTCTGTCAGGGGAAGAGACTTCGGAAGATAGATATTGGCCAGTTCATAGAGGCGCACATCCTTATTTCTTCTGTTGTAGTTTGTTCCCAGTGAGGTGAGCATACCATTTAACGGAAGGGTTCTCATCACGCTGAAATCTTCCCCAAGAGGATTTGTGATTGTCACTGTCTGACGGAGCTTGTCATCGGCAGGGATCAGCAGCTTGTCAAAGGCCTTAGGGCTTTCGAAGGAATACGTCATACTTTCTGAAAATCCACAGAATTCTGCGATTTCCCTTGCCATATCTTCCACCCTGAGTTTTTCGGAAACCTTACCTGTCGTTGCTTCTCCGGATGGCAGCGTTGTCGGAATATTGTCATAACCATAGAATCTTGCCACTTCCTCTGCCAGATCGGCCATTCGGTAAAGATCCTGGCGAAAGGTAGGTGCGATCACTTCCTTAGACGACGCGTCATATTTTAAGTCAACCTTTTCGAAATAGCGGATCATTTCTTCTTCCGGAATATCCGTTCCCAGCAGTTTATTGATCTTGTCCGCATCAAATGGAACGCGCACCTTATCTCTCCTGACAGGGTAAACATCGATAATTCCTCCTACGACTTCGCCTGCTCCCAGCTCCTCAATCAGCTGGCATGCCCTGTCGATCGCCTCTTTTGCGTTGTTCGGGTCCAGTCCCTTTTCGAATTTTCCTGATGCATCCGTACGAGGCCGATTCTCTTTGAAGAAAGGCGGATATTCGTTCCGTCAAAGCAGGCCGCCTCGAATACCATAGTCTTTACATCATCCGTAATCTTGGAATTCTCACCGCCCATGATTCCTGCAACGCCGACTTCCTTCTCACCATCGTTGATCATCAGCACATTTCTGTCCAGATTTCTGATCTGGCCGTCCAGCGTCTGGAATGTGTCTCCATCTTGTGCACATTTAACAACGATCTTTTTGCCCGCAATTAAATCATAATCATAAGCGTGCATTGGCTGGCCGTACTCTTCCATAACGTAGTTGTAATATCGACGATATTGTTGATGGGACGGATTCCGCTGGCCGCCAGCCTTCTCTGCATCCATTCCGGTGAAGGAGCCAGCTTTATATTCTTAACCATTCTTGCGCAGTAACGCGGGCAAAGCTCCGTATTCTCTACAGAAACTTCCAGATAGTCGTGAATATCCTCAGAATTGCCTGTTTCCTTTATTACAGGAGGATGGAATTCCTTTCTGAATGTAGCTGCCGCCTCTCTGGCTACCCCCAGAACGCTGTAGCAGTCCACGCGGTTGGATGTAATCTCATATTCGAAGACGACATCGTGCAGGCCTAAAATTTCAACTGCATCCGCGCCTACTGCCGCATCCTCCGGAAGGATGTAAATGCCGCTCTCCGGTGCGTCCGGATACATATTTCTGTCTGAGCCCAGTTCTTCGATGGAACACATCATACCGCAGGACTCGATTCCTCTTAATTTTCCTTTTTTGATTTTTATCCCATCTTCCGGAAGCGGGCCGCCGTCGTGGCCGCCTGCTACCTTTCCGCCGTCCAGGACAACCGGAACTTTGTCTCCTTCTTTTACATTTGGAGCTCCCGTTACGATCTGGATCATTTCTGTACCAATATCTACCTGACAGATAATCAGCTTATCTGCATCCGGATGCCGGTCGATTTTCTTAATCTGACCGACAACGATTTTTTCCAGATTCTTATCTAAACATTCAAATCCCTCTACCTTTGTTCCTGAAAGCGTCATAGCATCTGTATATTCCTGAGCCGAAGGATCAAGGTCCGGGACATAAGCTTTAATCCATGATAATGCTGTATTCATGATGAATCTCCTTTTCTTTTATTCTCGCGAAGGCAACGGGCTAAGGTCAAATTCACTTGACGTCGGCGACTGACCACATGGTCAAATCTCCGTAGCTTGCCGCACTTTCAAATTATATTCCCCGTAGCTTTTAGCGGGGTATTGGACTTCCTGTTATCAGAACTGCTTTAAGAAACGGATGTCGTTTTCATAAAGCAGACGCATATCGTCAATTTCATACTTCAGAAGCGCGATACGCTCAAGACCAACGCCAAAAGCAAAACCTGAATATTCTTCAGGATCAATGCCGCTCATTTCCAATACGTGCGGATGTACCATGCCGCAGCCTAAAATCTCAATCCAGCCGGAACCCTTGCAGAAACGGCAGCCTTTTCCACCGCATTTGAAACAGGTTACGTCAACTTCAGCACTCGGTTCGGTAAATGGGAAATGGTGCGGACGGAATTTAACCTTTGTCTCCGGCCCGAACAGTTCTTTCGCAAACTCTGCCAGAGTTCCCTTTAAATCAGCAAATGTAATTCCTTTATCGATTACAAGGCCCTCGATCTGATGGAAGGATGGAGAATGAGTCGCATCGACTTCGTCGGAACGGAATACACGGCCTGGCGCAATCATACGGATCGGCAGCTTGCCCTTTTCCATTTCACGCACCTGACACGGAGATGTCTGGGTTCTCAGCACAATATCTTTATTCACATAAAATGTATCCTGTTCATCCTTTGCCGGATGGTTTGCCGGAATATTCAGCTTCTCGAAATTATATAAATCATATTCTACTTCCGGACCTTCCACAACCTCATATCCCATGCCAATGAAAATCTTTTCTACTTCTTCAAGGGCAATCGTATTCGGATGGCTGTGGCCTACATTGCTCTTCTTTGCAGGGAGTGTCACGTCGATGACCTCTCTCTTCATCTGCTCTTCTCTGGCCTTTCTTGCAAGAGCTTTTTTCGTTTCTTCCAGCTTCGCTTCGATCAGTTCTCTGGCCTCATTGACCATCTGGCCAACCTTTGGCCTTTCTTCTGGAGCTACGTCTTTCATGCTCTTAAGTACACTTGTCAGCTGCCCTTTTTTGCCCAGATAAGCAACGCGGATATCATTCAGCTTTTCCAGTGCTTCAGAAGCTTCAATCTGCTTTATGGCTTCTGCTTTGATTTTTTCTAACTGCTCTTTCATAATATTCTCCTTTATCTCATATTGAATTGACAAATAAATAGTTCCGAAAAAAACAAAAACCTCGTCTCTTCTTTCGAAGGGACGAGGTAAAATCGCGGTACCACCCTAATTCCCATCCTTACGGACAGGCACTTATCTCTGCGTAACGTGCAGCCTGCGTCACGGCCTACTACCATCACAAATCATGATCGTTCAGCTGTGCGGCTCCAGTGGGAATTTCATCATCTTATCTGAACTTAGGAAAGCTTACAGCCGGTGGCCCTCCCTCTCTGCAAGAAGATAACATGCTACTTAAACACCTTCAGCGCCTTTATTTCTTTATTTTGTAAGGTCTAAGCTACATTGTAACCACCGAAATGGAAATTGTCAAGTGTGAAATCTGAGATTATTCATCTATTATCTGCGGTCGGATAAGAGTATACGCGGTAGTCGCTGGTTACCGGTTTAAGGTTTCCCTTTCGGAATGATTCCTGCTGCCTGACCATACAGACTGGTTTCGTAAAAATCAGGCATGTAGGAGTAGGCGTTTTTATGATCTGCCCGGTAAATTGAAGTTTTCCGCTCTTTTGGTCAATCAGAAAGGTAGTTACCGTACCACTTTTTTCATTTGCAGCGTATAGATAATTTCCTCCCGGCTCAATGCAAAAAAAGCGTGGAATCTCTCCATATGTATTATGCCATTCAACACTGGTAAGCCAACCCGTCTTTTCATCAATTGAATAGACAGCAATCGAGTTGTGCCCCCGATTGCTGGCATAAAGGAACCGGCCGCTTGGATGAACAGCGATTTCTGCTCCCTTATTAAACAGTCCCACATAGTCCTCAGGGAGATTGGCGATAATCTGAAACGGAACAAGTACCCCCTCCTTTAACCGACAGCTGACAATCCCTGCTGAAAATTCGGTCAGAAGATATGCAAAACTGCCGTTGGGTGAAAAAGCCAGATGTCTGGGCGTTCTGGCCGCTCTCGTGCGCATGGCGTGAAGAGCAAGCAGTTTTCCTGTTCTGCGATCGAACGAAAACGTATGCACCATATCCTCTCCCCGGTCGGGCGCGAATACGTATTTTCCATCTGGAGAAAATATAACTTGATGAGGCATGGAGTTCGGCTGTTCCGTAGCAGTCAGAGGGCCCAGTTCTCCCTGAGGCGTTACCGCTTCGCACATCGGTCCTAAGGAACCGTCTGTCTCAACAGGAAATACTGCTAAAAGCCCAGTGGTTGCAGCTGCCACCAGCACATATTTCTCCGATGGTTCCAGCGTCAGATGGGTACCGTTCCATCCGCCCAGATATCTCCTATTGATAAGTTTTAATGTCCCCCGCTCCTGATCCACTGCATATGCACTGATTTCATCGTGATTTGCATGTGTGCAGTAAAGCCTTGTCTGCTTTCTGTTTATGACAAGAAATCCGGGATTTACTGCTTCTTCCTCCTGGATCAGCGTCCATTCCCCCGTCTTGTCATCGATCTCAAACACACGGATCCCCTTTGCTTTTCCGCCCCTCTCACTCGTAGTGTTCGCTCCTGTATATACATGGCCTGCCAAAGATTCATTCATTTTCCTCAACTCCCTTTTCCCATATGGAACAGACATACAATACCCTCGAATTCCGGACTGCTCCACCGCACTGCATCACCGGTTCCTGCCTCAATCCTCCAGATTTCTTTTTCTCCCCCGATCCAAAAAGCGTCTCTATCCCTTTCGTCACGGCACATAGCCCTTTTCCCTGCTATCTTCAGCCCTCCCTCTGCTCCAACAGAAAAAGGTATCCATTTTCCATTCCGCAGTCCGTCATTCACCTGAAATACTGCTGCACAATCCAGTCCGTCGCAAAGCCATACCGCATAATGCTCTCCGCACAGCATGTGATGGCATGAAACGTTTAGTCCCGTATAGTACTGTGGAAGCGGCTGAACAATCTGAAATGGAATGAGGCTTTTCTCCCCATATTTAAAACATGTTATGCTTTCAATTCCGTTACTTAAAGCCAGAACAACATGTTTCCCCTCTGCCGTCATAATTTCAGAAGGACAGCTCGCCGGCCTGAGGGAGATGGAGGAACCGAAAATGATTTTTCCGTTCTTTTCAATCTCTGCCATCGTAATCATATCATTCCCCTGATTGCATACAAAGAATCCTGTTCCGTCAAAATCAGCTGCCAAACCTCCTGCATAAGACCACAGTTGACGTCTTCTATCAGGTCCATGTCTACCGGGAAGTGGCTTCTGATCCTGAATGCTTCCTATACTGCCATCCTGATTCAAATGAATGGCGGTAATCAGACCACTTCTTCCATTTGCCGCTATCAGACAGTGTTTGTCTGAAAGAGCGAGAATACAGGACGCCTCTCCTCCCCCTGAAGCCGATTCCCCGGTCTTTTCCCATCTCCCTTCGAATCCTTTCTGTTTAAATGACAGTATCTTGTTCCCAAAAGCAGCATAACAAATTGTAGTGCTGCCCATTTCCCGCAATACTGTAATACAATCCGGCCGTGCTTCAGATATTTTCTGAATCCATTGTATCGTTTCTGTTCTGCCCCGTTGAAAGCTGATTTCGTATAAACCATCATCTCTGCCGATCAGGAAACATTCCTCTATCTGACTGCCCACTAAGCTCCCCCTTTCATTATCACTATCATTTACAGCACAGCAGTTGCGCCCTTTATCAATGGCCGGATTTACGGCCTAAAAACGTTTTAACTGCCGGATATCCCATACTCATCAGCAGGATCAAACCGAGTCCGACGCAAATCGGCCGATGTAAAAAATAGCTGATTACATGGCCTCTGGACAAGGTGATTGTTCTTGTCAGTCCCATTTCCGCCATATTGCCCAAAAGCATTCCCAGAACAAACCCGGACAGTGGATATCCTGCTTTTCTGATAAAATAACCGATAATTCCAAAGAGAACTACGATATATATATCAAATACGCGGTTGGAAATCGAATACGCGCCTAGTATAGATAAAACAGTGATTAGAGGGCATAGCACTGCAATCGGAATTTTAGCGATCATCGTTACACATCTGGCCAGGATCATACCAACAGGAAGAAGAAGGATACCCGATAAAATAAATCCAAATATGATCGGATAAACAGTCTCTGCCTGTGTGGTAAAAAGGGCCATCCCCGGCTGCAGCCCATGGATCATCAAACCTCCCAGCAACAGGGCTGCTGCTGAACTTCCTGGTATTCCCAATGTCATAAGAGGAATCATGGCTCCGCCAGTCACCGCATTATTTGCCGCTTCCGGCCCTGCTACGCTTTCCAGGTTTCCTTTATCAAATACTTCCTTATCTTTTGCATGGCGTCTCGCTGAGTTATAGCCTAAAAAGCCTCCGATATCTCCGCCAGCTCCCGGCAGAATTCCGCATGCGATTCCCAACATGCTGCTCCTGAGGATTGTAGGAAGAATACACATAATCTCTTTCCCTGAAAGGAATTTTTCTCCCGTAATCTGGGCCGCCAGCTTCTCTTTTTCCTGTTCTCTCGGTCCCATATGTTCCATCAGCATCAAAACTTGGGAAATAGAGAATACACCTAATACTACAACCGTAGTTTTCAGTCCGTCCATCAGATAAATACTGCCGAATGTAAATCTGTCTGTACCTGACAGCGGCGCCATACCAATGGTACTGAGCATCATGCCAAAAAATCCTGCTGCAAATCCTTTTATCATCATGCCTTCCGTCATACTGGCAATGATGCCAATTCCAAACAGCGCGATCATAAAATATTCAGGTGAATCAAATAAAAGTCCAATCCTTGCGAGCAGAGGCGATATAAACAACAATGCCAGCCCGCTAAACACACTTCCCATCATAGAGGAAAATAATGACACATTCATCGCCTTCAGAGCCTCTCCCCTTTGAGCCATTTGATGACCCCCGATAATCGTTGCCATATTTGCCGGGGTTCCGGGCGTATGGATCATAATAGCCGTCAGCGATCCTCCGGCGATTGCCGCCGTATAGATTGCCATAAGCATGGTCATCGCCGGTACAGGCGACATTGCATATGTAAATGGGATCATAACTGATATACCCATCAGAGAATTGAGCCCGGGAAGTGCACCTATAATCATCCCGCCTACCATCCCAAGAAGAAGTGCTGTCATCATTTGTACCGACATCAATTCATGTAGAAATACCGGAAATGTCTCCAGTATATATGAATACATTTGCCCCAGCGATAACATTTTCTCCCCTCCCTTCTTCTCTCAAGCTTCAGTAAAAACATCCGTGAGGAATACGTACCATCAGTTCCTTTACAAAGAGAAAATAGACAAAAAGCTCCGTCCCAACTGTAACGGACAATATCACGGCCCATTTTTTGTAATTCAGGAATCGCATCAGAGCAATCAGGAAAATCCCTGTAGCCGTAAAAAATCCCACCAAAGGTATGCAGATTCCGTAAATCAGAATGAAAGCAAAGCCGATGAGCGGTCCCTTCAGCCTGGATAAGCTGATCACGAGTTCCTGTTCATCCCCCTGTTTCAAAGCTTCCTTTAATGCTTTTGTCTTTTTTAAAGCTTCCCGCATATTCCACAGCGAAAAAATAAAAACGAATGCCGATGTCATTATTGGGAATACTTTCGTCACACCCTCATACATAATTCCTTTTGTAAAAAAATAAAGACCGGCTGCTAATAAGAAAACGGCTGTAATGACATCCTGATGAATAACAATTTTTAGTTTTCTCATAAACCTTTCCCCTTTCGGCTATCTCGTCTTTACCCATTGATAAATTTCCTCGATTTCCTTTTGCTGTTCCGCCATAAATTCCTCATATTCATTTCTGGCCATATACGTTATATCCAGTGAGTTGTCTTTCATCATATTCTGAAACTCTTGATCTGCTGCAATCTGCCCAAAGCACTGGGACAGGTATCTACGATATCGTCGTCCGTGTCCGGATGCATACCGATTCCTACACACAGAGCGCTTTCCACCTCAATTCCCAGTTCTTTAGAGGACGGCACATCCGGAAGAAATTCAGAACGTTCTTCCGAAAGAACTCCCAGCACTCTTACTTCCTTATCCTTGTATAGCGTCTGTATGCCTCCGACTGTACAGAAAAGAATATCTGTATTCTTCCCCAGGAAAGAAGCATTCGTATCCTGCTGTCCCTGAGTATTCACTACCACCAGCTGATCCAGGTTCACACCCTGTTTTTCGTAATACCGTATCAAACGATAAAGCGCGATTTCACCATCTCCGCCGACAGAGTTTACCCCCATCAGAATCTCCTGATCCGGATGATCCTGGAACCATTCAAACAATTGCTTCAGATCTCTTACGTCCTTAAAACGTTCGTCATCTGTGCGAACCGAAACAGTAACGGCATCTGCCTGCAAATTACACACCAGCTTATAGTCAGTCAGCGGTATGCATCCCGCCGCTTTCGATTCGGAATAATAGTTCATTGCGTTGGGGATGAGAATATTGCAGTAAGCTCGTCCATTACTTGCCTCTGATGTCAAATCGGCATAGATAATCGGCTGCGGCACGCTGTTTGTATTCGGTGTAATCGTCACTCCCAGTATTTTTTCCAGCTCTGCTGCATATGCCCTCATGGTCCTGTCATTCGCGCTCCCTGCAGACGCCTTAATGAAAATCTGAAAATCACCACCAGGATACCCTTCTGGACAGTCTAATGTTCCCAATCCAGCGTTCCCTTCGCTTTTTTCACCAGCAGCCCCTGTCAGTACAGCTTCACTGCTGCTATCTGTCGCCTGTTCTGTTTGCTTTGTTTGCTCTGTCATATCTCTTTCTTTCGTTGTCTCGTTACTCTGCCCGCTGCAGCCTGCCAGAGTCCCTACGATCATTCCTATCATTACTGCCGTTAAAATTCGTCTCTTCATTTTTCTTCCTCCCCTTTCGGATTATTCCTCGTCCATTGAGTGCCTTTTATTATCATTGTCAGGAACCATATTCTTCAGTAGTTTCAATGCGCGCTCGGGATTGAAAAATCCGCATACACATGGTTCTCCCATTTTCACTACCCCCTGCTCCGGTGTCATTCTTCCATCTTTTACACGATTTATCACATATTCCACAAGACTTGCACTGATCAGGCCATGTCCGCACATCGTAACGAACTCCAGAACCTCTTCGCTCGGAAGCTTTTCTCTTTTCCCCCATATGTCAATTGACAAGTTTACGGAATGCGGTTTAATCCCTATTTCTCTGCACTCCTTTTCAATATCCTCTATTGTCCCCTGCAGTACAACAGACAGGCCGTAGTCCTTTTTCTGCAGTTCCTTTACTGCCTGCCAGACCTTTTCCTTGCTGAAATAATTACACCGAATCCTGGGAATAGATGTCAGGTTCTCCCTGATCTGCTCTTTTGTCACTCCTGACAAAATCGTTCCCGTCTCATTAGAACCGATGTTACTGGGTCCCAAGTTCCACAGCATGTCCAGAATATCGGCAACATATGGGATTGCTCCGTCGTTGTTGATTCCCTTTGCCGAAGTAACGAGTATAATATAATCTTGTCTCAAATCTTCCGGATTTCCTCTGCGGTGTAATGAGTGCGACATTTAATTTCCCCCTTTCTCTTTGCAAATCTTATAAGGACGGCCCATTCCGAGATTTACCTTTCCATTCATCCTGGGAGGCATCCCAAGCTTTTGCAATACGGGCAAAATCGGAAGCGTACCATCTTCGTCATAGCAGCAAATGACGTCCAGGGAAAATACAGTATCAATCTCCCCTGCGATTTCTTTAATTTTTTTCAGCACCTCTTCCGCCTGTTCAATCGGTATTTTCGTTTCGATTATTGCCGACACAACTTTTTCTTCCCTCAGGTCCTCTCTTACTTTCCCTGATTTTTGATCTTCCAGAATCTGGGTGGTCGGATTGCACTCTTCAAAATGTACTCCCATCTGAGCCAGCGGAGCAAAAACTTTCTCTAATTCAGACAATTTTGTTCCTAAGCACGGTCTGCCCATTTCTACAGCGATTCCCAGCTCACCCCTGCAGACCCTTCCTGTAACGTCGTTTGTCTTTACCTCTTCTGTTCCCCTGCCCGCAATTCCGGTAGGCGTACTGACCGACGGATCACTGAAAAAACGACGGTATCTTCTCACACTATTGCGGTTTTCCTCTGGTTCATAGATCGCATGACCAGGGCACTTTACAACACGTTCTCGAATACAGTTTCCACATTCCAGACACTGGTCCTGATCAATCACCGCTACTCTGTTCTGAATAGAAATTGCCGTTACAGGGCAGTAAGGAATACAGATTCCGCATCCAATACATTTTTTTTCGTCAATTCTCATCCTTCTCCTCCTTAAACTATATACGCTTATCGCCTTTCTGGGCAACGATTCCTGCACATTCCTTCATTGTCTTACCACTGTTGATCGCTTCCTCCATGGACAATTCCAGAACTGCAATTCGTTCCGCCTGATAAAGAACATCTCTGATTCTTCCTTTTGGTATCACAATTACCCCGTCTGCGTCTCCTGTAATGTAATCCCCCGGCCTTACAACAACACCGGCACAGTTCACCTGCGTCTGATAGGCAGTAATCTTAAAATTACCTGGCATAAACCGTATTTCCTGTCCACGGGAAAATACAGGCTGCCCATAATTTCTGATTACCGTCGTGTCCCTGTTCTTTCCATCCAGAATGATCCCTGCGCTCCCCATCTGTCTGCTGGCATGCTGCATGTTTTCCCCAAAAATAGCATAAGGACAATTATTGGCAGCCAATACGATTACATCACCTGGTGTAATCTCATCCAGCAACTGGTAATAGCTGTAACTCTGTGCTTCTCCAGCATCCGTTTCCAGCGTATAAGCCATTGTGAATGCCCGCCCGCAAATTCGCGATTCCTGGTTCACTGGATGCATGCTTTCCATCCATCCGTCAATCCCAAGAAGTCTCATGGAATCTGTAATGACTCCTGTCTCCAGCCTGCTTAACTGTTTTACATATTCATCCATCATCTCTTCATCCCCTCCATTTTAACTCTGATTACCTCAAATCCCCCTTCCATTATTTTACATTTTCAGTATACTTCCGATACTCAACCTGTATACAAGTTGGAGTAAATAAAAACGGATTTATACAAACCATAACTTCCTCTACGATTACATAAATCCGTAATATATTTTAAATATATAGCTGATCTGTCATACTTCTGATCACATGGGTATTATGACGATCCAGAAGCTCCACCGCTCCATCGATATTTCTCTTTTTCAGTAACTCCAATATTTCCTGATGCTCAGATACTACCTGTTTCATTCGAAAAGGCGCGCATGCAGACCGGTAACGAATGAAACATGTTCTGTCTCGAAATGACTGCAGTGTATCCTCCATGAACTGGTTATTATAATTCATATGCAGCGCACTGTGAAAGTCCGGGTCCAGATTTAAGTAATTAATAACATCCCCTGCTTCAACTGCCCGCCTCTGTCTGTTCAAAATATCTTCTGCCTTCGAAAAGTCTTCTTTTTCTGATATACGGAAAGACTTCTGCACCAGATAGCGTTCTACTACCATTCTATGCTCATACAGCTGAAATGTCTCCTGCAATGTTGGTGTCTGTATCACTATTCCCTGATTCGGTACGATACGAATCAGCTTTTCCTTCTGCAGCCTCTGTAAAGCGGCGCGTATGGGAGTCCGGCTGATATTCAGCTTTTGTACAAAATAGCTTTCAGACAGCATATCCTGTCCTTCCCCTTCATAAGACAATAATTCTTCTTTAATTTTTCCATATGCAATGTCAGCTTTGCTCTCTTTCAAGGCCTTCCCTCTGCTTTCCGATATACCGCTTGTATACAGGTTTTATTATATCATACAATCTTATTTCGTGTCAAATAATTTTTTCTTCAGCCTCTATTCCATCCCCTTAATCAGCTTCACATTCGCCCTTTCAAACTCATTCAGCATATCTTCGCTGAAATTGCCCGGTTCGATTGTCCCCATATACCATGGCTTGCTGTTAAAGTAATCCTGAAGCTCCTGCTTCTGAAATTTTCTTCCATGCCTTGCATAGATTTCGTTCCTTGCCAGAGAGATCTGTTCTCTTGTCAATCCGGAAAGGTCGGCCGGCGTCAGATACGTACTGCTGCTCTGAGGAAGAATGTAGTCTCCAGAAGATGCGGCGGCAGCTCCGCTGTTCCCGCTTCCGAAAGCCTCCGTTGTACCGGAAGCACTGCTCGCAGTACCGCCGCTCTGTCCGACCAGACTTCCCCGGATCACGCCGCGTTCCAGCAGATACTTCTGTGCTCCGTTCGGATCAGACGACCCGTACATTTCATCTTCATTTACCACTGTGCTGCACTCCCCAAACAGAAGCATTTCAAAATTCGTTTCTCCTGTCAGATAGTATTCATCCCAATACCCCCACTGATTGTCTACGATGTCGAATCCAAAGGAACGCAAGTCTCTCTGCCATCCTTCCATCCATGAATCGTCAGAGCCTTCCGTACTAACGTTATAAATTTCCGTTAAGCCACCGTTATACTGATAAAGCCTGATCTGCGGCGATGTGCCGTCTGCCCAGGTCCATACGTGGCCTCCTCCGGCCATATAAATAAGAGCCTGATTCCCTATGGTTTTCAGGCCGACCATATAGTTTTCCCCGTTATATCCTGAAAAACAGTCTGCGAAAGAAATGCTTCCTGTTCTCATGATCTTTTTCTGGCCCATGTTGCTGTACACATCCAGACAGATGTTGTTTTTTCCATTGCCGGTTCCCAGGCTTCCCTCCAGATAAATCACGAGGAGCTCTGCATTCCCGTCTCCATCCAGATCCCTCTGGCATGTGCTGATAATGCCGTCAGACAGCTGTGCAGTCATGGGAGCGGCATACCAGTAGCTGCTGTCATAGTAATTGGCTTCAAAGCCATACTGAAAGGTGCGGTTGTCGGCCGTACTAAGGCGGGGGATCAGTTGATCGCTTATAAATTTATCGTAGACTCCGCCTTCACTTTCCGTCTCTTCCGGTCCGGCAGACGGCTGCTCTGTCTCTGTGGTATTCACTGATTCACTTTCATCTTCTGTCTCTTCGCTGCCGTCCTCTTCCTCGGTCGGCTGCTCCTCGCTTACCTGAGCTGCCTCCCTGTCCGCCTCTTTTGCTTTGGTGCCACAACTCCCCATCATCCCTGCCACTGCTGCTGCAGCCAAAATCGTAATAAGTTTATTCTTCATCTTCATACCCTTTTTCCCCTTTTTCATATACTGGACCTTCGTCCCCACTATACAACCGCAAACTGGCTGTTGTACAGGTCTGCATAGAATCCCTTCTTCTCCAGAAGTTCCTCGTGATTTCCCTGCTCGATAATCCGGCCGTCCTTCATTACGAGAATCAGGTCCGCCTCTTTTATGGTAGAAAGCCGGTGTGCAACGATAAAGCTGGTACGTCCTTCCATCATCTTGGCGAATGCCTTCTGGATCCTGACTTCTGTCATCGTATCGATAGATGATGTAGCTTCATCCAGAATCAGCATAGGCGGAAGGCACAGCATGACACGGGTAATACACAGCAGCTGCTTCTGTCCCTGGGACAGATTCCCGCCGTCCTCTGAAATCATGGTATCATATCCCTGAGGCATACGTTTAATGAAACTGTGGGCATGGGACTGCTTTGCGGCTGCAATGATCTCTTCTTCGGAAGCCTCCGGGCGTCCATAGGCGATATTTTCCCTGATCGTGCCGGATTTCAGCCATGTTTCCTGAAGAACCATGCCGTAATTCGTCCTAAGGCTCTTTCTTGTCATGCTGCGCACATCCACACCATCCACAAAAATACTTCCCCTGTCCACGTCATAGAACCGCATGAGGAGGTTGATTACCGTGCTCTTTCCGCAGCCGGTCGGACCGACGATCGCAATTCTCTGTCCCGGTTTAACAGAGAGATTCAGATGTTCGATCAGCTTTACATCCGGATTGTAGGAAAAGCAGACATCGTTCAGTTCTACCTGCCCTTTTATATTTTCCAGTTCTTTTGCATCCGGCTCTTCCTTCAGAATCGTTTCCTCATCAATCAGTTCAAAGACACGGGCTGCGGAGGCAAGTGCGTTCTGCAGCTCCGTAACGACTCCGGAAATTTCATTAAATGGCTTTGTATACTGGTTGGCGTAGCTCAAAAACGCCGAAAGCTGCCCGACGGTAATCAGTCCTCTCACCGCCGCAAAAGCTCCGGCTACGCCTACGCTGGCATACACAAGCCCGTTTACAAAACGGGTGGCCGGATTGGTTATGGACGAAAAGAAAATAGCCCGCAGGCTGTATTTCTGAAGCCTGGCATTGATCTCTTCAAACCGTTCCTGGGCTTTTCCTTCATGGCCGAACGCCTGCACCACCTTCTGGTTCCCAGCATCTCGTCCACGAGAGCCGTCAGTTCCCCTCTTGTCTGCGACTGAAGGCGGAACATGGTAAATGTCCTCTTGGCAATAAAACTGGCCACGAGGAGAGAAACCGGCGTGAGGACGACGACGACGGCAGTGATAAACGGATTGACGGAAAGCATGAAGCCCAGCGTTCCCAGTATGGTCATAACGCCTGTAAACAGCTGGGTAAAGCCCATCAGAAGGCCTTCGGAAAACTGGTCGATATCAGCGATGATTCTGCTCAGAATATCTCCATGCTGATGGGAATCCACATATTTTAACGGCAGCACTTCCAGGTGGTTGAATGCCTTCGTTCGGATGTCCATTACGACGCGGTAAGTGATCTTATTGTTGATATGGTTCATAATCCACTGGGAGATTCCGGTGATGCAGATGATAACTGCAATCTTCTTCAGTATTACAAGCAGTCCTGCAAAATCCACATTTCCCTGTCCGACAATCAGGTCGATTCCCTGTCCGACGAGAATCGGCGCATAAAGCGTGGTCGCTACCGTAACCATTGCCAGGATCAGTGAAAAGATCACCCATATTTTATATTGACTGATATAAGAAAGGATGCGCTTTAAGGTTGTTTTCTGCTTATCATCTATTTTTACTCTTTTCATCCTACTGCACCTCCTCTTTTGAAAGCTGAGACAGACAGATTTCCCGGTAAACCTCACAGTTTTTGAGAAGTTCCTTATGGGTGCCGCAGCCGGCCATCATGCCGTCGTCCAGTACGATGATTTTGTCCGCGTTCTTAATCGTCGTGGCCCTTTGAGATACGATGAAAACCGTCATATCCTCCGTACCTTCCCGGATCGCCTTTCTCAGCCTCGCATCCGTAGCGAAATCAAGCGCCGACGCGCTGTCATCCATGATTAGAATTTCCGGCTGCCTCACAAGCGCTCTGGCGATCGTGAGTCTCTGCTTCTGTCCTCCGGAAAGGTTCTTTCCCTCCTGGGTAATAGCCAGTTCCAGCCCGTCGCCCTTACCGTCCACAAATTCTCTGGCCTGGGCAATGTCCAGAGCCCGGTATATTTCTTCGTCCGTAGCGTCTTCCCTGCCCCATTTCATGTTGTCGCGGAGCGTTCCCGCAAACAGCACCGCTCTCTGTGGAACGACGCCGATTTTATTTCTCAGTTCCCTCAGTGCGTAATCTTTTACATCCGTTCCGTCCACCTTGACCGCTCCCTCTCTAACGTCGTAAAAACGCGGGATCAGATTGACAAGAGAGGATTTTCCGGAGCCCGTACCGCCGATAATACCGATGGTCTCGCCTTTTCTGGCCTTTACGGATATTCCGGAAAGCTCCGGCTCCTTTGAGCCGTCATAATAGAAACGGATATCGTCAAATTCCACCTTGTATTCTTTGCCGTCTGAAACTTCCGCGCCCGCAGTTCTCCCCGCTTTTTCCTCAATGCTCGTCTTCTCTTCAAATACCTTCTGTACGCGGTTTGCACAGGCCAGCGCTTTTGAAATATTGATAATCAGATTGGCCAGCTTGATCAGTTCCACAAGGATCTGGGACATATAGTTCCAAAGCGCCACAGTTTCACCCTGACTGATGATCCCCTTATTCACCTGATCGCCTGCAATCCACACGAGAACCAGAATGCCTGCGTTGATGATAACGTACGTCAGGGGGTTCATGAGAGCCGAAATCTTTCCCACAAACACCTGTATTTTTACAAGGGTATTGTTCTCTTCTTCAAACCGCCTGATTTCATCTTCCTGTCTGTTAAAGGCGCGGATGACACGGACTCCCTCCAGATTCTCCTTCGTCGTCAGCATAACCTTGTCCAGCTGCCTCTGTACCTTTTTATACAGCGGCATGCTGATCAGCATGATACCGAATACGACGACGGAAAGTACGGGTATGACAACGACAAATGTAAACGCAGCTTTTACGTCGACCGTAAAAGCCATGATCATCGCGCCGAATACGATGAACGGCGAACGCAGAAACAGGCGCAGAAACAGGTTTAGTCCCGTTTGCACCTGATTGACGTCGCTGGTCATTCTGGTAATCAGGGTTGAGGTTCCCATCCTGTCTAATTCCGTATAGGACAGGCTGTTGATATGGGCAAACAGATCGTTTCGAAGGGCGGTGGAAAATCCAACTGCCGCCTTGGCGCTGAAATACTGAGCCGTCAGAGACGCGGCAAGCCCTACGATCCCCAGAAGAATTAATATTCCACCCATTTTCAGGATGTAACCACCATCCTGGTTTTTAATACCCACATCGATGATTTTCGCCACCACAAGCGGGATAAACAGCTCAAAGGTGGCCTCCAGCATCTTAAACAGCGGGCCAAGGACACTTTCCAGTTTATATTCTTTCAGATATTTCAGCAATTTCTTCATCCTTCATCCTCCGCAGTTTCTGTATATATTTTAAGATTTACCATACATTATATTATTGTTTACTCTATAAACAGTAATGTCATATGCAGGTCGAACAGTCACAGCACATTATACTAAAAAAGTACCGCCTCTACAAGTATTGTTGCTATTTTTTTCCCGAAATGATAGTATAATACAATATAACAGTCCCGCGCTCTACATTTCAGAAGGGAGGCTGTACCAGGCTGTACCAGACTGTCCGGTTGTGATATTACGCTAATAGAAAGGGCTTTCCTCCATGATTCCTTTTATTCTTGTATGCAAACGAATTTCAGATAAATTCATTAAAGACGAGATGACCGTTTACGCGGCTCAGGCATCTTTTTTTATCGTGCTGTCATTTTTTCCTTTTATCATGGTACTGATGACTCTTGTTCAGTTTGTCCCCCATCTATCAGCCGATATGCTGATAACGGTCCTGGCCGCCCTGATTCCGAATATCAATAAGTCGCGCCCTCTCCTTGAGAACGCCATCTCGGACCTCTATATCCACTCTCCCGGCGTGATCCTGTGGATCACCATACTGACCGCCCTCTGGTCGGCCTCTAAAGGTATGATGAGCATGGAACGGGCGCTGAACAGAATCTGGGGTCCTCAGGAAAAGCGAGGCTATATCATGTCACGCTTAATCTGTACGGGATATACATTTATATTTCTGATCATGTGTATCATGTCCCTTTTGCTGCTCGTTTTCGGCTCGGCCATACAGAACTTTATCGCTCATACGATTCCGATTATTTCCGAGATTACACAGAATATATTAAATTTGCGCACGTTGCTCGCTGTAGCTATTCTGATTACTTCATTTACCAGCCTCTACGCGATTCTTCCGAGAAAAAAGCTAAAGTTAAAGCTCCAGTTGCCTGGAGCTGTATTTTCCAGCCTGGGCTGGATCCTGTTTTCTTTTGGTTTCTCAATCTACTTTAATCATTTCAGCCGTTTCTCCTACACTTACGGAAGTCTGACTGCAATCGTACTCCTTATGTTGTGGCTGTACTTCTGCATCTGTATTCTCTTTGTCGGGGCGGAAATCAATTATTTCTACGTCCGCTACAAAGAAGGCAGCTTCCATCCCTATGGCTTCGAGGACTGCTGAAAAGAAGTGAGTGCTTTTTGAGGGCAGCGATAGTACCGTCCATCCTGGATGTCTATCCTGTCCTCTACTTTTTCTCCAAATGCCAGCGCTACCGCCGACTGGAAAATCGCGTCCGCATACGTGTGAATATCCTGATTCACCGTTCCCAAAAGCTTCCCGGCTTCCAGCGCTTCCATTCCTACCGGTGTCCCGTCAATTCCAACGACATAGATTTTTTTCATGATTCCTTCCCTGTCAATGGCGTCAATCGCCCCCAGGGCCATATCGTCGTTATTGCAGATCACCAGTTCAATCTCATCCGGATATTCTTTCAGCCACTGTTCCATCAGGGCAGACGCCTGATTTCTGTCCCAGTTGGCGATGCCTCCCGTCAGTTTTTCAATCGGCACCCCTTCATCTCTTATGGTCTGCACAGACCACTCTGTCCGGATCAGGGAATCCTGATGGCTCGACTCCCCCTCCAGAAGGACATACTTCACTACCCCGTCCCCGTTCTCATCCAGAAGCTCTTGATTATTTCTGTAAAAGTCCGCTACAATTTCCCCCTGAAGCACCGCGGACTCCTTTGCATCTGCTCCGATATAATACAGCTTGTCCCACCGGTTCATATCCTCTTCTACCGGTTCTCTGTTGAAAAACACCACAGGAACGTTGGCATCCATGGCCTGGCCAATGATGTTGGTCGCCGACGAACGGTCAACCGGATTGACGCACAGTACATCACAGCCCAGGGAAATAAATCGCTCGATCTGGTTGTCCTGCACATTCTGATTTTCCTTCGCGTCTGAAATGTCCATGGTCACTTTAATTCCCGTTTCCTTCTCGTAATTCTTGGCGATCGCTTCCAGCTCCGCCCTCAGGCTGGAAATAAATGTATCATCCCACCGATAGACAGAAACTCCAATGCGCACCGCATCCTTTTCCTCTGTCTTTTTATCCTCCTTCATATGGAAAAAGAAGACCGCACACACGCAGCATAATACTGCAGCCGCCAGTAATGTTACACCGAATGTTCTCTTTTTTTTCATATTACCTCTCCCGCTGCCGTTCCAGTTACTCAATTGGATACAGCATCTTTTCAAACCTCTTTGCCCTTAAATCCTTTTTTTCTATATAGTTTGCTTTCAGAGTTTCCGTACTCTTGCTTCCTGGATTGTTGATCATCTCCACAGCCCTCTGTATGCTCAGGTACCCGGCGTCATACTGATTGCAGACGACGATCCCGTCCACGATCTCCTCATCCATACGGTTTAAAACGGCTGTCGTTGCCCCGATTCCATACAGTCCTGAAACACTTCTCTGATATGCCGTGCTCCCCGCCAGAATCTCCGACGCCTTCGAAAGGCTGTCGCCGTCCAGCGCGATAATTGCAGACGGTCTCATTTCCGGGTAAACAAAGCTTTCGATCAGTTCCCTGCATGTGTCTTCACTCTGGCCTGCCACCAGGCTGTAATCGTACCCCGCTCTTTCCAATACGGCAGTAGCTCCCTCATAAACCTGGCGGTTCGGACCATAATCCAGACCGCTTGTCAGCAGGTAAACAGGAATATCTCTCCCCAAATGGCGGATCAGCCCCTCAGCCACCAGTTCCCCCGCTTCATAATAATCCATGGAAATATCAGAAACGGCAAGATCTCCGGCAGGCTGGGAATCGATCATCACAACCGGGCGGTTCAGCTGCTTTCCTTCCACCATTTTTCTGATATCCTGTTCATTTACGGGGGCCAGGACGATTGCCTTTGCCCCGTCCTCGATCTCACGTTTAATCATCATCTGCTGCTGCAGAGAATCATTATCCTCATAAAGAGTGATAAAATTTACATCGGCGGAATATTCCTTGGCTGCCTGATCCATCCCCTTTTTAAAGTTCTGATAAAAGCTGTCGCTGTCATCCCGTATGATGACGGATATGGGGAGAATCTCCGGTACCCGTTCCTTAATCAGCAGGTTGGTCGATGACATCAGGAACAGAAGAATCAGCACGATTACAGAGCAAACCCACCCGATTTTTTCTCTCTTTGACATTATCTCCCCTCCCTCTGCAGGATTTCCTGATATAAAACGGCCGGAAGATGAAGAATCACCGTTGTGCCTTCATCCGGCTCCGACTCAATCGTCAGACCGTAATCCTCTCCGAAGTACAGGCGGATTCTCTCATTTACATTGCGCACTCCAATGCCGGATCCCCTCTTGGAAGGCACGTGGTCAGAGTCCTGAAACAGGCGCTCAACCTGTTCTTCCGTCATTCCCAGCCCATTGTCCCCGACGCTGAAATACAGGTCCTTCTCTTCCCTCCAGACGCGTATGTGGATTTCGCCGTCTCCATCCATAAATTCCATTCCGTGGTAGATGGCATTCTCTACCATTGGCTGGAGCATGAGCTTTAAACTGGCCAGTTCCAGCACATCATCCGGAGCATCAATATCATAGGTGAATTTATTTTTAAAACGCATCTGCTGGATCATGAGATAATTGCGCACGTGTTCCAGCTCATCCCTCACCGGAATAATACTCTTTCCCTTGCTGAGGCTGATTCGGAAAAATCTGGCCAGTGCCGTTACAACGCGGACTGCGTCTCCCTTTTTCTCATTTTCAATCATCCACACGATAATATCCAGCGTATTGTACAGGAAGTGAGGATTAATCTGGGACTGGAGGGTGTCAAACTCGCTTTTTCGTTTCGATTCATGCTCCGCTACGATATCTTTCATCAGCGCCCTGATCTGAGTCGCCATATTTTGTATGGATTTTCCCAGATGGCGTATTTCATAGGAGCCGCCCACATATACCTTCGTGTTCAGATCGCCTGCTTCCAGCTCATTGACCGATTTTTCCAGCTCTCTGATGGGATCCGTTATCTTAGACGAAATATAGGCGTTAATCATGGTCAGAATAAAGAGAAACAGGGCCACAATAAAGACGATGAACAGCTTCGTTTTCAGCCTGCTCAGGGAAAATCCTGTCATGGGCGTGACGCCGACAATTCTCCATCCCGTATATCCCACGGTCTTCACCGTAACGACACGTTCCCGCCCCATAAATGTTTCCCGATGGCTTCCGTCTCTGTATGCGGCCGCTGAAAATTGTTTTCCTGTGCCAGGCCGGAGTCGATCAGCTGAGCCTTAGGGTGATAGATGATCTCCCCGCTTCCGCTGATCAGATACAGATATCCGTCATTGCCCAGCTTGACATCACTCAGCATCTGTTCCAGACTGCTGTAACGCAGATCCAGCATCAGAACGCCCTGGTTTGTAAACGGCCCTTCCGTAATCTCTACAGCCCTGCACATGGAAATGACCCACCGGTACTGTCCGCTGGCATTGTCGAAAATATACTGAACATGAGGGGTAGAAAACCAGATATTTTCCGGCCTGGCGAGAGCGCCCTCAAACCACGCTTCCTTCGTCACGTCCACTCTCGTCTTGAGCCTTGCGGCCGGCACGGATTCCATGATTGTCCCCTCTTTTGAAAACAGTACGATATTATCCACGCTCTCCTTGTTATTATCGTAAAGAAGCGTGATCTCCTGGCTGATAGAGCCATCTGAGAGATTTGCATTCTTTATGGTACCATAATAGAGAGAATCCGACAGCTTCATGATCGTTCTCAGATACGTGTCCACAGAACGCCCCACCTGTCTCACCAGATTCCTGTTTTCCTCTTCGATTGCAATGGAAAGCTGCGCCGACATCTGCTGATACATTGCAATGCCGATCAGCACGGCTGCTACCAGCGCAGTTACTGTAAAATAGGTGAATATGGTATAGCGGATACCCATATGCCCGATTTTTTTCTTAAACGGGAACCTCTGCATGCTCTTTTACTCCCCCATAACGATTTTAATATAGCCTGCGCGGCTTACCCTGTCATACTTTTCTCCACCGGCCATTTTAACGGCTGCGTCAGCTGCCATATGAGCCTGGGATTTATAGTCATTTAAAACGGTGCCCGTCATTCTTCCATCTCTTACCATGCCTACTGCTGGTTCCAGGGCGTCTACTCCCATAAGATAGATATCCTTTCCCACCGTGCGTCCCGATCTTTTCAGAGCCCGCTCCGCGCCGATGGCCATGGCGTCATTGCCGCACAGGATCACTTCCGCCTCATCTTTGTACTGCGCCAGCGCTTCCGCAGCAAGGCGCTCCCCTTCATCTTCCTGCCAGTTGCCTGCCTTTTCAAAGAGAGTTTCAACCTCGTATCCGCCGTCTTCCATCGCTTTTTTCGCATATTCCGTACGGTACGCAGCCTCCTGACTGCCGGCCTCTCCCGTTATCACGATGCACGAAATGATCCCGTCGCCGTTGATATCTCCGTGATCCGGCATGCTGAGCACGATTTCGCCCTGATACGTCCCGGCCTGGGTCTGGTCTGTTCCTACGTAGCACGCGCCGATCTTCTCTGCCTTCCATCGTTCAATCTCCGATTCCGGCGGCTCCCGGTTGATAAATACTGCCGGAATTCCAGCCTCCGAACAGAGATCTACCATTCTTTCCGTCCTGGAAGCGTCCACAGGATTTATAATCATAACATCGGGAGCTGTTTTTATAAATTCCTCCAGCTGTTTGTCCTGAACGGCCGCGCTACCGCCCCCGTCTGCGATTTTCACCTCGGCGCCATACGTTTCGTCCAGATATTTTTTCAGTTCTTCCCTGTAAAGGGTCATGAAATCATCGTCATAATCATAGATGCTGATTCCGACCGTTATGGACTCTCCCTCTTTTTCCTGTACGGCAACGCCGGGATTGGACGGCGAACCGCTGCAGGATGTAAGAGGGAAAATGACGCAGCAGAAAGCTGTAACCAGCCATTTTATTTTCATTTTGCACCCCTGTATTTTGTAGGCGAAACTCCAAATTTCTTTTTAAACACATAGCTGAAATAATTCTGTTCCTGGTAGCCTACCTTGGAAGCAATGACATATGTCTTGTCATCCGTCTTATTCAGCAGTTCCACCGCCTTATTCAGCCTTACATCCGTCAGATATGCGATATAGGCCTGTCCCGTTTCCTTTTTGAACATCGTGGAGAAATAAGCCGGGCTCATATGGAGATGGCGGCATATTTTCTCTACGGACAGCTCCGGATCATGGTAATTATCCAAAATGTACTGTTTTGCCTCCTGAATGACATTCCGCGTCGTATTCGTACGCTCTTCGCTGATCGCCTCATTGATCCTCACGGCAGAGGTTGTCAGCCATGTACAGAAATCTTCCCGTTTCTGAAGGCTGCTTATGATTTCAAAGTAGTCCCTGTCCGAACCGAACATCTCGGTAATATTTAAGTCATACTGCTGAATGAGCTGAATAACCGTATTCATAACGCTTAAAATATACGCCTGGTACTGGCGGAAATGGACCTTTGCATCATCCATCTTTTCCACCACGCCGAATACCGTCCGTTCGATCTTTTCCCTTGGTCCAAACTTGATGGCCGCTATGAGCTCTGATTCTTCCTGCGACGAAAACTGGAGCTTGCCGCGGCTGACCGGTTCTACGTCATTGATATAGATCACGCTTCCCTCGCCTACGATCGCCCGGTATCCCAGCGCATCCATCGCCGTCTGAAAGGAGCGCTTCATATCCCTTAAATCCAAACAGCTTTCTCCCACGCCGATCGTAACCTTTACTTCCAGAATTCTCGCGCATTCCTTGCATATATCCACAAGCAGCTCCATCATCCCCGTCTGAGTATTCTCGCCGTCGATCGCCGCAATCAGCACCATTTCCGTCGAGGAATTGAACATGGTGAACCGGCAGTAATCTTCCAGCTTTTCTTCCATAATCTTTTTTACCGATATCGGAATCAGCTCCCTTTCTCGATGAAGGGACAACGTCTCCCGTCCGCCTCTGCCGTCCCGTTCCACGTCGGCTACAGCAATAAGCCATTTCTTCGCGTCGAGAATATCGATCCCGTACTCCAGAAGCCTCCTGTCAATCTCTTCTTCATCCGCCTCGCCCCGGACCATATCGTTCAGATAGTGCTCTCTGATGATCGGCAGGCTGTTTCTGTAGCTTTCCCGCAGAGTATTCACATTCCGCTTCTGTTCAATCTCCTCGTCCAGATTCTTTTTTATTTTCTTCAAAATCGCCGTCAGCTCTTCTACATTGACCGGCTTCAGAATATATTCCGTCACATTTAGTTTGATGGCCTTCTGGGCGTACTCAAAATCGTCGAATCCAGAGAAGATCACCACTTTTGTAAATGGGTATTTCTGGCTGATTTTTTCAGTCAGCGTGAGGCCGTCCATATAGGGCATACGGATGTCCGTCAGCACGACGTCCGCTTCCAGATTCTCCAGCTTTTCAAGAGCGTCTTCGCCGTTTTCCGCGTCACCCACCACCTGAAAACCAGCCGCCTCCCAGTCGATCTTCTTAATAATACTCTTGCGCACCTCTTCTTCGTCATCCACCAGCATAATTCTGTATAAATTCATCGTATGTCCTCCAATGCGGTCAGCAGTTTCTCGTTGCTCTTCCTGTCCTTCACACAGATGCGGTAATATCCCCGCTGAAGGCCCTCATAATTATGGCAGGACCGGATCAGGATTTTGCGCTTCTTCATCTTCTCATACAGGCTGTTTTCTCCATCTTCGTCATCCGGGACCCAAAAGAACAGGTAGTTAGCCTTGGAATCATATACTGTAAATGAAAGGTCTGAAAGACCTTTTTTCAGATATTCCCGTTCTTCCCGTACAAGCAGCCGCACCTGGCTGACGTAATCCTTTTCCTTCAGCGCTGCCGTCCCCGCCTCCTGTGCAATTCCCGACACGCTCCATGGCTGTCTTACCGCCTCCATGGCAGAAATCAGCTCCTGACTGCCTGTTATCCCATATCCCAGACGGAAGCCGGCCATAGCATAGAGCTTTGTAAACGCCTTCAGCACGAAAAGCCCCTGGTAATCCTCGATGCTTTCCAAAACGGAGCTGGCCTCCGGATCATCCAGAAATTCATTAAAGCATTCATCCACTACGAGAACCGTCCGGTTCCTGCTGCACGCCTCTGCCATCTTTTTCACCGTTTCCTTCGGCAGAGCAAAGCCCGTCGGATTATTGGGATTGCACAGAAATGCAATATTTATGGAACTGTCCAGCATGGATATCCACCGCTCTGGATCCAGCTGAAATCCTTCTTCTTTTTTCATGACGCACGTAACGATCCGTGTGCCAGCCGCCTTTAACGCTTGCTCATATTCCAGAAACGACGGCGCAGTAAGCAATGCTTTTTTCGGCTTTACGGCCTGAATGATCTGAAAGATCAGGTCGGCCGCACCATTCCCGCATATAATCCGTTCTTCCTTCACCCCATGGTGAACTGCCAGAGCCTTAATCAGCTTCCTGCACTGGCTGTCGGGATAAACGGAAAACGAATCCAGCCCTGCCATAACCGCCTGCCTCACTCCGTCCGGCAGTCCCAGCGGACTTATATTTGCGGAATAATCCAGTTCTGTTTCCTGGCTGTATATATCTCCTCCATGCAGGTATTCTGCCACGTTTCTCATCCTTTCTCCATACTGGCGGGACGGGACGATAGGCATCTAAGCCGCCCTGAACCGTTATCCTGAAGCCTTAAACTGTCATCCATACTGCCGCAGACATCAGCAGCGCCAGACATGACGCCAGATACATCATCCTGTTGGCGCGCCTGATATCCTCCGCCTCTGCCGGGCGCTTCCTGTCGCCGATCGTCGGTTTCTTTACCACCCGGCCGAAATAAACGGCGTCACCTGCCAGCTGCAGCCCCAGCGCTCCTGCGCAGGCCGCCTCTGTCTGGGCGGAATTGGGGCTCTTATGGTTTCTCTTATCTCTCCAATAAATTCTCCATGCCCCTTTCCCGTCAAATCCCAGAAGAAATGAGGAAAAAACCATGAGAATACCCGATATTCTGGCGGGAATCCAGTTCAGCACATCGTCCAGCCTGGCTGCCGCCCTGCCGAAATATTCATACTTTTCATTGTGATAACCGACCATGGAATCCATGGTATTTACTGCTTTATAAAAAAATCCAAGAGGCGCGCCTCCCACTGCCATGAAAAGCAGAGGGGCAATCACGCCGTCCGATGTATTTTCCGCTACTGTTTCGACCGCAGCCTTTGTAATGCCTTCTTCCGTCAGGCACGACGTATCACGGCCTACGATCATGGAAACCGCCGTTCTCGCCGCCTCCACATCTCCTTTTTTCAACGCCTTATATACCTTCATGCTCTCATCTCTCAGCTCTCGCCGCCAGAAGCTGATAGCACATCACGCTTTCCAGTGCAAGACGTACCCAAAAACCGGCCAGGCCGGCCGCCCACAGAAGGATTACAGCCATACCTGACGCTGCTCCTGTTACAACGGCACAGAGAAGAATTCCTCCTGCCGTCTCACCTGCCCTTGTGGCAGGGACTGCTTTTCTTATTATTTTTTCTGATCTGCTGATCAGACTGCCAATACTCCTAACCGGATGGTACCATCCATGGGGATCTCCCAGCAGCAAATCCAGCAGAAAACCGATTGCCAATGGCGCCATCATTCTTTCCCGTCTTTCTGTTCTGCGTCTATTTCCGCCGTCTATTTGATTCTCTGTCCGATTCCCGCCACCACACGGTACACCTCTTCTGCACGGGCTGCCAGAAACTGTCCCGTTCTTCCCGCCGCCTCACGGTATCTACGCTCCTGCGCGTCCTGAGGCACAATTCCATATCCGATTTCGTCCATGATAATGACAACATCCGGATTTTTTTCGATTATGCCAGCTGTAAATCCAATAATCTCATCCTCTTCCCGGCCTTCCTGAACCATCCTCAGGATGTATTCATGAAACGCCAGAACCGCCTGCCGGCTCTCAGCCTCTTCATACGAGCTGTCTCTTCCGTCCGCAAAGGACTGAATTCCTTCCATGGCAGACAATACCCACCTTTTCTTTCCCTGCCAGGCTCCTCCTGTAACAAACTTCATTTTCTTTCACTCCTGCTGTCTGCTCTGATCTGCCAAAGTCCATATGTCTACCGCCCCTTTATATCCCGGCTTTTGTAATCACGACAATTACAAAAAGGAGAATCAGTTCTTCCAGCTGAAGGAAATAACCTGCAATATCTCCTGTAATTCCGCCGAACTGCTTCTTTCCCAGCCAGTAGTAATGGATAAATCCCAAGGCTCCCGCTGCCGCAAGAATAACTGCCGCCGCCGGCCCTCCGGCCGCAAAAAACCAGATAACCGCCAGGACCAGATATGCAGCCATCGCCGCCGTAACGGCTCCCGTCCTTGCGCCGTCGGCAAACATGGCCGCAAGGCCGCTCTTTTTAGCCTTCGGAAATCTCACTACGGACAGTCCGCTGAATGCCCGGCTCATCACGGGAACTCCGGCCAGGAGCAGAATGCCCCTTTCATTTATTTCCGAAAAAAGTCCGGCCGTAAGTATCATATATGTCACACATCCGATCACAGCAAATGCTCCTGCATGGGGATCCTTTAATATCTCCAGCTTTTTTTCCATCGGCTGGTAAGAAGAAAGGGCATCCACCGTATCTGCAAAACCGTCCATGTGGATTCCGCCTGTCACCAGTATAGGCAGAACCGTTCCAAAACACGCCGTCGCCATAGCCGAAAGCCCGGCCCCAGCTGCCGCCCTCCACATGATGAGATACAGGATTCCGATTACCGCTCCCACCAGGGGGAAGAAGCACATGGCATATTCCATCCGCTCTTTCGTCCAATCCGTCCTGGGCATTGGAATCTTGGAATACATGGAAAAAGCGATCGCCATACTTCCGAATATCTTCACTTTTCGTCCTCTCTTTTCTGTCCTTTTCCATTTAACAGTATAGGGCTTTTTTTACTGCCCGTCAAACTCTATTTCAGACCTACCGGGATTCCATAAACGACTTCCACCACCTCGTCCGCCATCGATGCCATCGTTTCATTTATTCTGCCCAGAAGACGCCTGTAGCACTCTGTCTCCCTGTCGTACCGGTTTCCGTCGGAAAACACCTCGTTCGTGACTACAACAAGATTTTCCGACTGTCTCAAAAGCTCTTTTACCCCCATGATGATTTTTTCCGCGGTCTGCTCCGCCCGCTCTCTTTCCCTGTCTCTTTGAATCTCCGTTCCGCCAAACAGTTCATTGGCGGCCAGATTGGACATGCATTCCAGCAGTACCGTGCTTCCCCCGGGTATATCTGCCTCGTGGATGTCCCGATATTTTTCCACCGTGACGAATCCCTTTTCCGCCCGCATGGTTCGGTGGCGTTCAATTTTCCTCCTGCACTCCTCATCCCATGGAATCATAGTCGCCAGATAGATCCGTCCCCTTCCCTTCAACGAAAGCACCCGTTCTTCCGCATAAGCCGATTTCCCGCTTCCGCTCCCGCCAGTGACTACCGTCATCATTCGTCCTGTTCCCCTTCTTTCTCGCTCTTTCGGTTTTCATCTTCCGGAAACTCCTGATATTCTTCCACATGAATATCCTGAAACGTACTCATCTTCGTATAGATGGAAAGAGCCATGTCCAGCAGGGGCAGAAATGCCAGCGCTCCCGTGCCTTCTCCCAGGCACATTCCGGCTTCGATGGCCGGGGTCAGGCCGAGGGCGGAAAGGACCATCTTTCCTGCAGGCTCTGCCGATACGTGGGAAGCGATCATGTAATCAGAGGCTTTTGGGCAGATTGCAGCCGCCGCCAGGGCAGCTGCGCCGGAGATAAATCCGTCCACTACCACAGGAATCCGTGAAACCGCACCGCCAAGGCAGACGCCGGCAAGTCCGGCAAGATCCAGCCCCCCCACCTTGGAGAGTACGTCCAGGCCGTCGTAAGGGTCCGGTTTTCTCTCCCTGATTCCTTCCCGGATTACGGAAATTTTCCTATGCAGTCCCTGGTCGGAAAGGCCGGCTCCCCTTCCTGTCACTTCTTCCGGATTCCTTCCCAGAAGAACGCATGCCACTGCGCTGCTGGTGGTCGTATTGCCGATCCCCATCTCTCCCATTGCAATGATGCCATATCCTTCTTCTTTCAGTTCTTCCACCAGGCGGATCCCCGTCATCACCGCCTCCTCTGCCTGTTCCCTCGTCATAGCGGGACCTTTCAGAAAGTTGTTCGTTCCCCACATCACCTTTTTGCTCAGCAGAGGATGAACGCTGCCGCAGTTTTCCAGAGTTCCCGCCACTCCGATATCGACCGGAAATACGTCCGCTCCGGCGTGTCCCGCCATAATACAGGAACAGGTGTCTCCCTTCGTAAAATTTTCCGTCACAATCGCCGTCACTTCCCGGCCGGTCTGTGTAACTCCTTCTTCCACGATTCCATTGTCGGCGCACATGACGACAAGGGCCTTTTTCCCCAGCGAAATGTCCGCGCTGCCCGTCATACCGGCAATTTTAATGATATCCTCCTCCAGAACTCCCAGGCTGTGGAGCGGTTTCGCCACCGCGTTCCATCTGGCAGCAGCCAGAGCCTTTGCCTTCTCATCCGACGGTGATATCATTTTCAGTTTCTCCATTAACTCCATATTTTCCAACAACTTCCTTTCCTTCCCTGTCACTTCTTCTCCGTCCGGCAGCCTTTGTATCTCCTGTATTTCCCATATTCCACACATGACCGTACAAATCCTTTTGCATAAGACGGCCCAGATGGGTAATACAGGTGGGGAAAGCCTGCCGTTATATTTAATTCTGTACGGATACAGTCCCATCCTTTTTTTCCAGCTGGCTTTTCCGCATGAAAAGAACTGCCGTTTTCCGTACTGTCCCAGTAATGGAATTCATGGCCCCGTATGGTATCTCCCGCTTTCATAAAACCGCCATTCTTGCCGGCCGTCAGTTCAATATAGCCGAATCTGTTGAGCTTTCCCGTACGGAATCCCTTTCCCTTCAGCACTCCTGCCATGGGATAAAAACGGCCGTCTTCCCCTTCCAGCTCTTCCTGAAGGTAGAGGAAACCGCCGCATTCGGCACTGATCGGCATTCCGTTTTTCGCCGCCTCTCTGACCGCCTCATTCATCGCGCTGTTTTCTGCCAGCTCACGGGCGCAGCTTTCCGGATATCCGCCGCCCAGAAGAAGTCCGTCCGTTTCTTCCGGAAGCTTCCCATCACGCATCGGGCTGAAATACAGAAGCTCCGCTCCCAGTTCCTCCAGCATGGCCAGATTTTCCTGATAATAAAAACAGAAGGCTTCATCCATGGCAACAGCTATTTTTACCGTTTTGTTCTCAGCCGGAGAGCTGCTCCGGTTCTCATCGCCCGCCAGATCTACGTCGTCTTTCAGATTTACGCCGTCCGTCTGGCTTTCGCCGCTGGACAGGCTCTCCGCTTCTGAAGCAATGGACAGCAGGCGGCCGATATCCAGATAGCGTTCCATCCCTTCCGCCAGGCGTTCTACCGTCTCCCTCACATTTCCAATCTCATCCGGCAGCATAAGGCCCAAATGGCGGCTTTCCCATCTCCAGTCGTCCAGTGCAGGCAGACAGCCTAAAAATGCTACTCCCTGTTCTTCCACGCATGATCTCAGCCGGCTTTCCATCATGGGATTCGTCCTGTTGGCAATCACCGCGGCGATTCTGCTGTCCTTCCGATATTCCCGAAAGCCCTTGATGACCGCCCCCATGGAAAGGCTCATCCCTTTTCCATCTATGACCAGTATCACCGGTGTTTTTGTAATCCGGGCAATATCGTAGGAACTGGCCCGGGTGCTGTTTCCTCCCAGGCCGTCATAATATCCCATTACGCCTTCCATTACGGCAATATCCGTATTCTTCATTTCGTTCCGGATACGTTTCCTGATCGCTTCTTCCCCTGAAAAATAAGAATCCAGGTTGCCTCCCGGCACACCCAGTACCTGCCTGTGGAACATGGGATCTATGTAATCCGGCCCGCACTTATAAGCGCGTACCGATAAATTTCTGTTTTTCATAACGGTTAAAAGGCCGCAGGTCAGAAGCGTCTTTCCGCTTCCGCTTTTTGGCGCGGCCACCATAATTCTTCCGTACATGTCACATCACCTCTGGTTATTTTCATTTTTTCCAACCAATATTCATCAATTTGATTTAATTCTCATTTCCTCCAAATGAAAGGATATAGACAGGATTTTGTCCCTGCATGAGGTGATATGCTCCTGCTTTTCTCGCCTTCGCCACCTGTACGGATACGATCTCCGGCTCGATGCCCCGGCGCTTCAGGCTCTCCACCGCCAGACAGAGGCTTTCTACAGCGATTACATTTATGACAATTCTGACCGACGGATTCTTTTCCAGTAGCACGTCCAGGATTTCATCCACATTACCGGATGTGCCTCCCAGAAACGCATGGGTAGGCGCGGCCAGGCCCTCCATTGCTTTTGGAGCCGTCCCTTCTATAATTTCCATATTTTCTGTCTGAAACTTCTCCCTGTTAGCCTTCAGAAGCCGGATGGCCTCCGGATTTTTTTCTATGGCAAATATTCTGCCGCTTTTGATAACCTGTCCGCTCTCTATGGAAACAGAGCCTGTCCCGGCCCCCACGTCGTAAAGGACAGAAGACTCAGACAATTCCAGCTTGGAAATAGATACGGCACGCACCTCGCTTTTCGTCATGGGCACGTCCCCTCTCAAAAACACCTCATCTCTCATCCTTTATTCCTCCTGCATTCCTTTTCCACCCAGACGGCGGACAGCGGGGCAAATTTCAGCTCTTTCAGCTCGCCTGGCCTGCCGCTCCTGATCCTCTCGTCTTCATAAGAAAGCCGTTCTCCTACAAAGACGGTGTACACGTCTCCTCGCCTAACCTCTGCCATCTGAAGCCGCCTGCACAGTTCATTAACCCCGTTCTTACCGCCTGAGAGAAGAAAAACAGCGTTCTTTTCTTCCATCCGTTCCAGTTCCTCTTCGATCCTGCATTCCCGGCCATGGCTGCTCAGAAGAAGAACGTTCTGCCACTCTCGTTTCAGCCTGGAGGCCATATAGGAAACCGTCGGTATTCCCGGTATAATCTCCGTCTCAAATCCTTCCTCTCCTTTTTCCCGCCTTTCACTGATATACGCCTCCAGGCCGGAGGCGCCGCTGTAAAAGCCGGTATCACCGGAATAGACGACAGCCGCCCGCATAATTTCCGGATGGCATTTCAGCCAAGAAATGACCGCTTTCGGCACATATTCCCCTATGAGCTGATGATGGGAGGCATACGCTTTTACACTTTCTAACATCCTGGGCGCGCCGAAGACAGCCTGGCTCTCCCGGATACAGGATATGGCTGCGCCCGTCAGCTGGCCCGGTCCGCCCATACCGATTCCCACCAGGAAGATTCTCCTCTCATTTAAATCCTTTTTTTCTTCCGGCTTTTCCCCTGACTCTGATCTTCCGTTTTTTTTCTCTTTCCGGCCCGTACCGTACTCTGACAGCACCTTTTCTGCCTCGGCTACGCTCACGCCTCTTCTTTCACCGGACGGCCGATTACCACCGCCTGTATGCCCAGTTCTTCAGCTGCGCTGATTTTTTCCGCAAATCCCCCGGCCGCTCCCGCTTCCTTTGTCACCAGAAAGCGAATGTTCAGCTGGCGCATCATGGCCGCGTTCATCTCCCTGGAAAACGGTCCCTGCATGGCAATCACGTGCTTTCCTCTGATGGAAAGACTGCTGCACTTTTTCAGCACCTCCACAGAAGGAAGGACTCTTACAAACAGCCGTTCCTCATACCCCGGGACCTTCGTAAATGTCTCCAGCTCTTTACTTCCCGTAGTCACCAGAATATTTCCCGCTCTGCCGGAAAGATAGCCGGCTGCTTCCTCTGCGGAACGGACAGATACGATCCCATCCCACCCTGACGCAGATTCTTCTCTGACGATGCGCAGCCTTCTGATTCCCAGAAGCCCGCAGTTCTTTTTTATGTATTCTGATACGCATGCCGCGTAAGGATGGGTGGCATCCACCACCATATCCGGCTGAATTTCTTCCATCCACGCTTTCATCTCAGCTTCCGTAAGCGCTTTCTCCTGAACTTCAAGCAGCGGGCTTTCCGGCAGCAGACTGCCTCCATATTCGGAAACTGCGCTGTAAACAGCCGCAATTCCATTGTCTATACAGGATTCCGCCAGGCGGCGCCCTTCGCTCGTTCCTCCGAAAATCATGATTTCTGCCATTATTCTCTCCCTGTCCTGATTTTCATTTCTTTTACCGCAGCTGCGGCGGTGACTCCGTTCATCCGTATCTTTCCTGCCGTCAGACGGCCGTACCGTCCTTCCCTGTCTGCGGCTGCCAGCACTGCCGCCCGTTCGCAGACATTACCTGTACCCACCGTGTTCCTCACAAATTCCGATTCGTGAAATTCACCTGGAACGTGCTCCAGCTCCTTAGCCGTAAATGTCACAAATTCTGTACCCAGCCGCTCTGCGAGAGCGGCAATTCCAGGCTCATCTGCCTTTTTGTCTATGCTCGCTACGAGGCAGACACTCCTCTCATCAATTCCCGCTTCCGTCAGCAACCGCTCTGCCGCCTCCCAAACAGCGCCGGCAGACACCTGTTTTCTGCAGCCGATCCCCAGAACCACATTTCTTGGTATCAGCTTCAGAATCTTTCTGTTTTTGCTTTCCAGACGATTCACCGTAACTGCAATCGACGGAGTTCCCTCCTTCTCCGCTTCCTCCTTCGAGATGAAAAAGAGTTCATCCGGAAGCCGCCCCTCGATTGGAAAATCACTGATGATTCCGATTCGTTCCCCTTCCAGGATACGTGCTGAAATTTCCTTTGCCATCATTCGGTCTGTCAGAATCAGCCCATTTTCTCCTGCAAACACGTCCACTGCAAACTTTCCATTCAAATCGGTAGCCGTAGTGATGACAGGAACAGCTCCCAAAGCCTCTGCTGCCTCCGCCGCCAGTTTATTCGCCCCGCCCATATGTCCGGAAAGGAGAGGTATGGAAAATTTTCCCTGCTCATCCACCGCCACAACGGCAGGATCCGTCATCTTGTCACGCAGACACGGTGCAGTCAGACGGACAGCAATTCCAGCTGCCCCCACGCAGATGATTCCGTCCGTATCCTGAAAACGCTTTTCCATCCAGCTGCCTGCGTTCTCATCCAAATTCTCAATTCGCCCGTCGATCATAGATTCCGTCCGGAATTTATCTTTTATGTATACCCTGCATGAATGCCTGTCTCCCAGAGCCTCCAAAAGCTTTTGTGAGACAGACGCTCCTGATCTTGTAAAACTGATGACAGCTACCTTCATTCTTCTCCTCCTGCTTCTCCCAAAACGCCCAGTTCACTGGAAAACACGATTACGTCCATCGAGAGCCTCCCGTTCGTCCACAAAGCGATCTGTTTTCTGATCCTTTCTGCTATGACAGCTCCCGCCTTCCGCCTGATTTTTCTTTCCTCCAGAAGGATAGCGCCTCTTCCGTCGTGTTGGAAGAAAGGATCTTCTTTCTGAGTTCTTCCACTTCCTCCGTCCCCATCTCTTCGCTCGCCAGACATTCTTTCGTACAGTCCCACAGGATTTCCATCCTCCTGTCTCCATATTTGGAATGGGTATTTTCCACACCGCCTGCCGCCTTAATCAGCTTGCCTGCATGTCCTGCAAACAGTCCCCTGGTAAACCCTTCATCCGCTGCAATCCTCATGGACTCCGCTAAAAAATTGCTGCATTTAACAGCCGTCTCCAGCGAAATCCCCTTCTGTTCTTTTAAAAATGTCTCACCGTAATTTCCTGGTGTCAGGATCAGATACCGGCAGCCGCCGGCAGCTTCATATGTATATCCAGACGGATAGTTGCCACGAGGGCATCTTCACTCATCGGTTCCACGATGCCCGTGGTTCCCAGGACAGAAAGCCCGCCCTCGATTCCCAGTCTGGGATTAAACGTCTTCTCAGCCAGTTCTTTTCCCGCCGGTATCTCCACGGTAACGAGTAGCGGCTCCGTTTCCCCCCATTCCTCTTTCATCCGGAAGACCTCTTCCAGAATCATCGTTCTGGGCACAGGGTTGATCGCGTGTTTTCCCACAGGACAGGACAGACCCTGTTTTGTCACAATTCCAATCCCTTCTCCTCCCGTCACATAAACGCCGGGATATGCTTCACTGCCATACCACCTGTCAGCCTGCTGCCCGACCCGAAACAGCGGAATCCGTTGTACTGCCGCACAGATCAGAGTCCTGTTCGTAACATCAGGATCATCGCCTGAATCCTTTATGACCGCACAGCGGACAAAGTCTCTTTTCTTTTCTGTATTTTGTATCTTCAGCACGGTCTCTCTGCCGCCTGGCGTCATGATATGCACCTGATCCATACGCTTTCCGGAACACAAAAGAAAAGCCGCTGCCTTGGCAGCAGCGGCAGCACACGTTCCGGTGGTAAATCCGCTCCTTGGCTTTTTCTCCATCTGTTTCTCCCATCTGTTTCTTCCGGAAATCTTACCCGTAACTATCCTACATTATATGTGATTTTCTTTTGTCTTTCAATCATTCTTTTCAACGGCTTCTTTCTTCAGCTCTCTCTTACGTTTCGTAATCAGGCCGCCGATTCGGCCGCTCTCCTTGGCCGTCAGGCTTCTCCAGCCGCCCTGGATCACCTTATCTCCCAGCCCCAGTTCCGTTGCTATTTCAAATTTCAGCATATCCTCCGGTTTCAGATCCCTTGGGTCGAACCCCGTTTTTTCCGTTTTTTTCTTTTTATTTTCAGACATAATAAAAGGCATACTCCTTTCCAGAATTAAGTCCTGACAGGACGGCGCAAGGCCTTCCTTACAGTACTTCTTCCGAGAGTATGCCCGTTTCTATGCCCAATATTCAATCAGCAGTACGTATCCTTAGGGGCCTTTGGAATAATCACAAGCGCAGCGAGATAAAACAGAATTCCCGGTCCGCTGATACATAAAACGGCAAATATAAGCCTTACGATCGTAGGGTCTACATTAAAATATTCTCCAATCCCCCCGCAGATACCCGCCAGCATCTTATTTGTTTCCGAACGGTATAATCGTTTTTCCATCATCTGTTCCTCCATATCATTCTTCATCCTTAAATTCAACTGCAATCATGCCTGTATCACATTCCAGCTTCATTTTCCTTCCGGAACCGTTGCTGGAATTCCACTCTCCGCCTTTACCGTCTCCATAATACTGACCGCCAAGCAGGATTCCTCCCATTTTTGCCTTGACTGTATAGTCAAAATCGCTCTCTGCCTGATTTACAAAAATGTTCAGCTCACCGGACTCACATTCCACTTCCATCTCTCTTTCAGCCGTAACCTGAGAAAATTCTGCCACACCGGACTCGACCTCGATATCCAGCTTACCTGCCGACACGGACTCTACATCAAGCACCCCGTCCTTAACCTTGAATTCTGCCTCCTGGAATTCATAACCTTCCGGTACAAAGACCTGAATCTGTCTTTTTTCACCGATACGATTGCTTCCTGCAGGCTGCATCTTTACCTTCAGTTCACCTGCTTCTTCCTCATAGCAGGAAGACCGGCCTGTTTCATCAGAAATAGATACGGTAATCGCCGGACCTTCTGCTCCCTGTACCACCTGTACGGCGCCTCCGTCCACCTCGATCTCCATCTTTTTTATCCCCTCGAATACGATTTCCGATCCGTCCTCACTGAAAGAGGAAGGCGGTGTCTGAGGGACCGGCTGTATATGGTACGTACTCTCTTTCATAACCTCTGCGGCAATCTCGTTTTTTGCCCTTTTAATCTCTTCATGCAGTCTGGTATCCAGAGCAAACGCCACGGTAAGCACAGCCGTTCCAATTACAAGGCATGCCGTTCCGGCAATCAGTGATATCTTCGTAAATTTCTTCATACGCGTTTTCCCCTTTCCCTGTGAAAGATTCTGTCACACAGATCCCCTGTTTTCCGAAAAATCCAGGGAGCAGCCGTTCCATAAAACCACACGGCCAGAACCATGGCAAAGCATCCGCCTCCGATCAGGAGCAATCCGATCCCTATCAGCATAAGCCCCTCAAAGAACGCGCCGAACATAGTTACCAGTCCGAAAAAACAAAACGCTACGCCTCCCAGAATAATACAGCCAGCCACCAGTCCGATACAGATAAAGAAGAAACAGATTCCCATAATGCTGCCTACAATCGTCGCTGCCACTCCTGTTCCCATCTTCAGAAGAGTCGGCGCCACGAGGGCGATACAGAGTGCTAGTAAAATAAATTTAAGCGTTGGGTTCATTCTGTCCAACTTTCTTTCCTGTTTCTTATCTGTCTGCTTATTTCCATAAACTTCTTTTTCCTCCGGCAGATCCATCCTCTTCTGAATCTGATAGTTCGGGTCCTTAAAACGGTCGTCTCCATATCCCGTCTCCGTAAATTCTCCGCCCTCTTCCATATTTCCGCTGATCCCTGCCCGTATGATTGCGGCAATCCGTTCCGGGCTGCCGAATTCGCTGATCACACGTTCTTCATTCTCAGGGCCGGCCTCATCCAGATAATCCCTGTAATACTGCAGGGCATCTTCTTTTTCTTCTTCTTTTATGTCCTGAAGAAGATATTCCAGTTCCTTCATAAATTCTTCCTGCCTCATCAGATTGCCACCTCCAGAATCTTTGTAATCTTTCCTGAGTATTTTACCCATTCCCCTTGATATAAATTAAGCTGCACCCTGCCTTTTTCCGTTATTTTGTAATATCTCCTGTTTCTGCCGTCAATTGCCAGATCATAGACCTCCAGACATTCCTCTTTTAAGAGGCGTCTCAATACCGGATACAGGGTAGACTCTGATATATCAATAACATCTCTCACATCCTGGGTAATCTTATACCCATATGTTCCGTTCAATTCCCTGGATACTACAGCAAGGACGATCGCATCCAGAAGTGCTGCTCCCGTGTTGAATATCATGTGCTCTCCCTTCTTTCTTCCCGGCTCATGCCGGTTTTTAATTGTGTTTTAAATCCCACAATATTATTTAATTATATAATATGATTTTAAATCTCATATTA
>NZ_QSDR01000049.1 GCF_003464085.1 Clostridium sp. AM58-1XD | reverse complement strand
GCCCACGTTGCCTTGGGCCTTAACCGTGCCGCCGGTGATGATAATGCTGCCGCCTGAGTCTGAGAATCCGCCGCCGATGCCCGCGCCGTAGATGCCTCCGATGATATTCAGAATGCCGTCGCCGTCAATGGTTAGCTTCGACCCATTCGGGACTTGCAGCCCGGCCCTGGCATTCCCGCTTTCCAGGCTGTTTGTGCTGCCAGCGGATAGGATTAAATTAACGGTTGCGCCCGTCATGTCAAAAGCGCCGGTGTCGGAAGTGCGGCTTGTGATGCTTGTTCCATTCAGCGTGATTTTGGCTTTCACGCCGCTCTGTACCGTAATAACAGTCTTTGGATTGTGCCTATCAGCGCCCGTCAGTGTTCCGCTCCATTTGCCGGAGATGGTGTAGGCGCCGTCCTTCGTCAGCAAAAAGCCGCTGCCGTCCGTGTAGGTGATTTCGCCTCCTTCGCTGGCAGCCACCGTCAAGCCGCCCTCTGTTATCGTATGGTTAGTCTCAAACAGGTTTGCACCGCCCAGCGTCACCCTGACGGTTGGAAGCGGATTGCAGGCATAGCCGTCCGGGATTGCCGCCGTGAAGGTGTAGTCCCCTGTCAGCGGCCAATTGCCGTCGGCATCCTGCCTGTATTCGTCACAGCTCCAGCCGGTGATGTCCAGTGTTTCCAGGTTTCCCGTTTCCTCAATCTCCGCGCTGATCTGTGTGGGCAGCATGGAAACCATCGTGTCAAAATCCGCCTGATTGTCCATGCTCACGCCGGGCAGAGCCAGCCCGCCCTCGGTCAGGTTTTCATCGTCCACAAATGTCCAGCCGGTGACGGTTTTTATAAGCGCGTCGTCCGCCGGGGAAGCCGGGACGCACTCGCCTTCATGCCCGTCGGGAAGGGTGCAGCCCTCGGTCAAGGCACAGGGGAGCGGTTCCCCGGTTGGCTTTCCGTTTGGGCTCTCTGCGGGATTTTCCACGGTATCCGCCGAAACCGTCACGGTGATTCGCGGAAGCTTCGCACCGTCCGCAAGAACATAGCCGCCCACGTCGGGCGTGAATACATAGCTGCCTGTCACGCCGCCGTCATAGGCCGGGTCGCTGTCCCAGGTCACGAAGATTTCCGACCTGGTCGTGGTGACGGTCGAAGTGGTTTTTTCGCTGTCCGTTTTATGCCCCGCTTCATTTCCCGTCGTGCTTTTGCCCGCATCGCTGGGACTGGCTGTGGATGCGCCGCCGATTTCTTCCTCAAACTCGTCCTCGTCAGGAATTATCATGTCCTCTGTGACATGGCAGATGTTTGCCTCCACCTTGTCCGGCAGAACCAAATCCTCATAAGCTGTCCCTACGGTCACAGTCTGCTCTGCAACATCGCTGGGAAGCGCAGTAAAGGACGCGATACTCCCGTCCTCCGGCACATAATTCTCCGCCATCGCCACCGCCGGGAGCTGGGTCACTGCCAGCATAACGGACAGGAGCAGCGCCCCGATTCGTTTCTTTTTCATCATCTTAATCCTTCCTCCTTTTCCGTTTGCTCGGCGCATCCGCCTATACCCGGTTCTCTCCGGAAACGGGCAAACAGATGCCTGTACTGCGTCAACCCCTTTAGATATTTATTGTCCGGTTCCGCGAAGATGAACAGATTTGTTCATCTTCCCATAAACGGCGAAATGCGAGCACGTTTTTCAACGCGTTCGCATTCCATATTTGCTTCGATTATAGCATTTCAACAGAAAATTTACAAGAAATATTGCGGTTTATATTGCGGAACCTGCGGAAAACGTGATGGTAAAAACCATGTCTTATAAAAACGTCCGGTGTCTGGCAATACCAGTCTGCCTAAAGAAAAATATTGATATAAAAAATGTATTTGCGTTTAATAGTATTAGAAGAAAAGCGTGCTTTTCTAGTGTGGTAACACTAAAACCCGATATGCTTACTAGCCGGAGGCTGGTCGTTGACATACAACACTAAAATCAGCCATTAAGAGAGGGTATGCAGCACAGTGGTGTTATTATCCTCTCTTTAAATCTGCGCTTCATATCCGGCTGCCTGAAGTAATCAGTACCATGATTAATCTGGAAAATTTCGTTTATAAAGGGGCTGGTTTGACTCAATAAGCAGCACAAAAAATCTGCAGGCGCAAAAAAGTGCTTGTAAATTTCACCAAACTATGCTGGAGATCGAAGATGCGTCCGCAGCAAGCTGTGCGCCGGTCAGTGAATTCGGGAAGTTATTCCACAGTAAGGATGTCCGCGAGCTGACCTTGAGCCAGTATCAGAGATTAAGCGAGCAGTATGCCAGTGGAAGAGTACAATGATAGGAGAAAAGATTATGAAGTTAGTAGACAATCGAAATGGCATTTAAGTATATGATCTTGGAAACGGCTGCCAGGACAAGCGAAATCATCTGTAACAAAATCTCCTTTACTGCTGTCAGAAGGAACGATAAACATATCACGTCTGTATGAAAGAGTAAATATCAACTGTGCAGAAGTAAACTCCACGGGGCAAAAGGAAAGTGGAATTTACTTTTTCATTTCAGGGAAGAAAATTAATACGAGATCGAGGTGGAGTATTCTACATAAATATGATACACTAAGGTTGCTTAATTGTGGATGTTCCATCATGGAGGAGCATTAAAAAAATGAAACAGGGGGGTATTCTTCTGAGGAAGAAGCTTACGAGGCTTACGGAGAACAACCGGTTTTGTTTAAGAAAAAATTAATTCTTCTATAAAAAACAAAACAGTCTTAGTTTGACCTTCGGGAATACCTGATACACTGATACCGCAACATTTACGTACCACGCAGTGATGGTTCAACAAAAAATGTACAATCTTCTTTGGACATCATTCATTGACAGCATGCTTCCCGGGTCGCCTGGGGATAAATGTAATATCGTAGATATCACTGTAGATTTTGATTTCATTACTTCGGTAATTTCCAAGATGGCTGCGCAGATAATTGCTATTGAAATGTAACGGAAAATACCTTATAATTATGCAGAGTATTTGAATGTGTTATATCGTACCAAATAGTTGAAAAAAAGAAATCTGTTGAAAATTTATAAAAACATCATTTTTTTCAGCTGAAAAAGAGGATTTTATGGTGCAAACCAGTACGGTTTTTACCTCTAAAAAGACCTAAAATACCACCTCAGGTGAATAGTAAAAAACTGTGCAATATTAACAAATAAAGAGAGCGTAAAACATGAAAAAATTAGCACTAACTGATGAAATATTGCTATCAATTCAGCAACCTGCCCGCTATATCGGGGGCGAGGTCAACATGGTAAAAAAAGACCCTTCCAAAGTCGATATAAGGTTTGCCATGTGTTTCCCGGACGTTTATGAGATCGGCATGTCACATCTGGGGATGCAGATTCTATACGATATGTTTAACAGAAGAGAGGATGTATACTGTGAAAGAGTGTTTTCCCCATGGACGGATCTGGACAGGATTATGAGGGAAAAGAACATAGCCCTGTTTGCCTTGGAGAGCCAGGACCCGATCCGGTCATTTGATTTTCTGGGAATTACTCTGCAGTATGAAATGTGCTATACAAATATTCTTCAGGTGCTGGAATTGTCCGAAATACCGCTTCATGCCTGTGACAGAACGGAAGAAGACCCGATTGTAATCGGCGGTGGTCCATGCGCCTATAATCCGGAGCCCTTGGCAGACTTTTTTGATATGTTCTATATCGGAGAAGGAGAAACCGTTTATTATCAGCTGATGGACTGCTATAAAGAGAATAAGAGTCTTGGCGGAAGCAGACACGATTTTCTGGAAAAGGCTGCTGAAATTCCAGGTATTTATATCCCCTCTTTTTATGAAGTCTCCTATAAAGAAGACGGTACAATCGAAAGCTTTCATCCGATCAATTCCCACGCAAAGCCAGCGGTCACAAAAGAGCTTGTCGTCAGCATGGATGAGGCCACTTACATCGAAAAGCCGATCGTACCATTTATAAAAATCACTCAGGACAGAGTCGTGCTGGAGATTATGCGCGGCTGCATCCGCGGCTGTCGTTTCTGTCAGGCGGGCTGTGTATACCGTCCGCTGCGTGAACACAGTCTGGATTATCTGAAAGACCATGCATATAAGATGTTAAAGAGCACGGGGCACGAAGAAATTTCACTCAGTTCCTTAAGTTCCAGTGATTATACGAAACTGGAAGGTCTGGTAAATTTCCTGATGGAGGAATTCCATGGAAAGGGAGTCAATATCTCCCTCCCGTCTCTTCGAATTGATGCGTTCTCCCTGGACGTTATGAGTAAGGTTCAGGATGTGAAAAAGAGCAGCCTTACCTTTGCTCCGGAAGCAGGGTCTCAGCGTCTTCGGGATGTCATCAATAAGGGCCTTACAGAAGAAGTGATCCTGAAAGGAGCTGCCGATGCATTCCATGGCGGATGGAACAGGGTAAAACTTTATTTTATGCTTGGCCTGCCAACGGAAACTGTGGAAGATATGGAAGGTATCGCCCTTTTGTCTGAAAAAGTGGCTGAAACCTATTACGATGAAATTCCGAAGGAGGAAAGGCATGGCCGTGTACAGGTAGTGGCCAGTTCCTCATTTTTTGTACCAAAGCCGTTCACGCCGTTCCAGTGGGCAAGGATGTGCACCAAGGAAGAGTTTTTGGAACGTGCAGCTGTAGTAAAACAGAAATTTAAAGAGATGAAAAATTACAAGAGCCTGAAATACAACTGGCATGAAGCAGACCTGACTGTTCTGGAAGGCGTTTTGGCCAGAGGCGACAGAAAAGTCGGACGTGTAGTAGAAGAGGCGTATAAAAACGGCGCTCTTTATGACTCCTGGTCAGAGTCATTCCGCAATGAAATATGGATGAAGGCGTTTGAAACATGTGGACTGTCTGTCGATTTTTATACGACAAGGACACGCAGTCTGGATGAAGTTTTTCCTTGGGACTTCATCGATGCCGGCGTATCGAAAGAATTTTTAAAACGGGAATGGAATGAGGCGGTCGCAGAACATGTAACTCCCAACTGCCGTCAGAAATGTTCCGCCTGCGGGGCCATGAAATTTAAAGGAGGTGTCTGCTTTGAAAATAAGAATTAAGTTCAGAAAACAGGGCACCATGAAATTTATCGGTCATCTGGATGTGATGCGATATTTTCAGAAGGCTATGCGCCGCGCTGATGTGGATATCCGTTACAGTGAGGGATTCAGCCCGCATCAGATTATGTCGTTTGCTTCTCCGCTTGGAGTGGGGCTTACGAGCAATGGCGAATATCTGGATATCGAGGTAAAGAGCTCCGATTCCTCCGCAGAAATGGTAAAAAGGCTCAATGAGGCAATGGTGGACGGATTTGAGATTTTAAGTTTCTGCCTTCTGCCGGATGATGCAAAAAATGCAATGTCTTTCGTAGATTCTGCCGATTATACCATTGGATTCCGGAAAGACCGTGAACCATCTGATCCGGAGGCCTTTTTTAACGGCCTGCTGGCATTTTACGAACAGGATACCATCATTATTACAAAAAAGACAAAAAAAGGAGAGAAGGAGCTGGATATCAAACCGCTCGTCTATGAGCTGTCTGTTGTCAGAGACTCATCTGATCAAAGGGCGCCTTTGAACTTTGTTGAATTGGGAAGGCCGCTTATCTTTATGAAGGTTTCTGCAGGAAGTGCAGATAACCTGAAACCGGAATTATTTCTTCAGGCATACTGCGAAAAAACAGGATACGAATATACACCGTTTACATTTGAAATACAGAGAGAAGAGGTGTATGGTCCTGACGGCAGGCCTCTGGATTCTTATGGGGAAGAATTATGAACAAGCTGATTATTACGGAATTGGACGACAAAATTCTGACTGCCTGGCTGGCAGGAGGAAGGGTGATTCAGCTCTCGGCTGAAGAAAAAGAGGGCGCTTCCATTCTTAATCATATTTATATCGGAAAAGTAAAGAATATAGTTAAAAATATTGGAGCCGCCTTCGTGGAATTCGAAGGCGGCAAAATTGGTTATTACAGCCTTACGGAAAACAGAATCCACCTGTTTGCTGACGGCAGAAACAGCTGCAAAAATGCAGAGGTGTCCCGGGTGAAAGTTGACGATGAAATTATCGTTCAGGTAGCCCGGGACAGTGTAAAAACGAAAGCCCCTGTTCTCTCATCCAATCTTAATTTTACAGGACGGTACTGCGTTCTCACAGCAGGCAGGGATATTATTGGATTTTCTGCAAAAATTACGGATTCCGGGTGGAAGGCCGCCGTAAAACCAGAAATTGAAAAGATGCAGGAGGAAGAAATTCTGGGGGCTTCGGAACGCTTCGGAGTCATCGTTAGAACAAATGCATATGACGCAGGAGAAGAGGCTTTGCTGGAAGAGCTGGCCGAATTAAAGCGCCAGTACGAAGAGCTTCTGGCGGGAGCCAGATACCGGACATGTTATACACGCCTTGACAGCAGCTATCCGGCTTATGCAGCTGCACTGAGAGATTCCTATGCAGGTGAAATAGGTGAAATTATTACGGACAACAGGACTGTGTATGAGACTTTAAAGGAATACTTAAGCCAAAACCAGAAGGACGATCTGGACAAATTGAAATTTTACGAAGATGATCTGCTGCCTCTTGGCAAGCTCTACAGCCTGGAGAGCGCTTTGGAAAAAGCACTTTCTCCCAGGGTATGGCTGAAATCGGGCGGCTATCTTGTGATCGAGCCGACGGAAGCCTTGACGGTTATCGATGTCAATACGGGCAAGTACGCCGGAAAAAAAACTCCGGAAGAAACGATTTTTAAGATCAATATGGAGGCTGCTGAGGAGATTGCCCGCCAGACGAGACTGAGAAATCTGTCCGGGATTATTATTGTAGATTTCATCGATATGAACGAAGAAAAACAGAGAGAAGAGCTGATGAAATTTTTGAGAGATTTGTGTCGCAGGGATCATGTAAAAACCACGGTAGTTGATATCACGCCTCTGAATCTGGTTGAAATCACTAGAAAGAAGGTCAAACGGCCGCTGTATGAGCAGGTTCGGAAGAAAGCTGGTGAAGGATTGTCATGATTCTGAGAGGAACGATACCGTCTGCTGTCCTCGGTATGGATACGGGGATTACTGTTATAACTCCCGGAACCTACCATTTAGAAGAGGTAAGGGAGGGAGCGGACAGGCCGTATAAAACCGCTTATCTGCTCCATGGCCTTTATGGAAATCACGGCAGCTGGGCGGATAACACCATGCTTCCGGTCTATGCGAATGATTATCATGTGATATTTATCATGCCGGAGGCGCCCGCAGCTTTTATACAGATATGACATACGGGCTGAATTATTTCACTTATATTTCGGAAGAACTTCCTGCCGCATGCCGCCGTATCTTTCATATATCTTCGGATCGAAACGATACCTTTATGATCGGCGGTTCCATGGGAGGATATGGAGCTCTGAAGTGTTCCTTATCCCGTCCGGATATATTCGGACACTGCCTGGCTTTATCCAGCGCAGGATTATTTCTGAAGGAAGATCTTTTCAGGATGAGAGGTGAACGTTTCAGCCAAAGCAGTCTGAACGAAAACGGAGGCGACGCACGCCTTTTACAGGATATGAAGGCGGCATTCGGAGAAAAATTGGAATGTAGAGAGGAAGATGATCTTCTGACGCTGCTTGGCCGCAGGCTGGAAGAAAAACGGAAACTTCCCGACATCCGAATGATCTGCGGAACACAGGACCCATATCTGGAGGAAAACAGGCGTTTTTCCGGTGAACTGAAAAAGAGAGTCGGAAAAACCATTTTTTATAAGGAAATTCCTGGCTCTCATGATTGGTATTACTTTAATGAAGCTTTAAAAACAGGACTTTCAGACTGTTTCCGACAAAAGATCGAGCTGTCCGGCGGCTGATTCAACGAAAGAATCAGGCACCGTCCCATAAATAGTTGTATAAAGGTAGATTGAATTCGTACGGAACATGAATACGGTTACAGTCGATGGACTGTCGTATTCATTGTTCCTCTTTGTTTTTCTGCACAGTATATGGATATTGCCGTTACCGTCCAGGTCGATGGTTTCATTTTGTCCATCCCAATACCGGTCCAGAACTGCAAGCTTCTTTTTTTCCATCTGATCAACCAGATATGGCAAGGGACTGCTGTAATATTCCAGGACGATTTCACTGTCTTCCGACTGTTCCACCGCAGTCTTGTAAGAAGCCAGAAATGTACTTTCATTCTTATATCCGCCATCTTCCTGAATCTGGTCATATCCCAGAGTCTTAAAGGAAACAGGAATGGGATCCGCAGTCTTTGATTCAGAAGCGGTCCACGATGAAAATCCCAGTTTCCGGCTGATGTTGGTCGTCATTATATTGATGCAGCTGATAAAGAAAACAGAAAATATGAAGTATTTCACAGCCTTCGTAAATCTGGATTCATCGGACTTCTGAAAGATTCTGAATATAGCATGGCAATGGCTATTCCAAGTATGGATGCTGCTATCATGAAAAATGTCATGGGCTGCAGATTACCCGACAGAAAAACGAGAAGCGCGGCCACGAATCCGATATTGTTTACGAGGTTCATCCTTCTGAGTGTAGACAACTTTCTGTATTTGATCTCTGTTCCACGTTTCAGCTTTTTTTTGACGGACAGGTAAAGGAAAAAGGCAAGACATGCTTCGGTAAAGAAAAAGCATATGGCATATAGCAGAAGAGGAATTACCGACAAACTCTGTACAGATGAAAACGTATATGGTGATTTTGCCAGCAGTACCAGATCAAAGAGAAACAGGGCCGTCAGCATCAGATTAGATGGAAACGCCGAATACAACGCTCGTTTGCCGAGTGCATTGTAAAACTGATCCTCATATATTCCGACCGTCGGAGGGATGGCTGCCGTGTCTTCCGAACAAAAAATCATACGTATGTTGTCGGCACAGAGAAATGTCCACCCGTTTTCCTCAAATTCTCTGCGTAGTTCAGGAGAGCCGCCGCCGTCCGCACTGTCGAAGATGGAGCTATTGCTCAAAAGTATGACGCAAAACCTGCATTTTTTCGGCTCTCCCGACCGGAAACGGTATGTATTCATCATTCCTCCATATTCGGGATACCATCCTTTCGCTGCCATTTCTTCCATATATGTTTCAAAAGCTCTGACTTCGTACTCAGGGATATAGATCCAACAGTGTTTTTTTGCTTTTTTTCTCATTAGAAATCCCTCCTTTCTGGAAAGAATTACCTGGGTTCTTATCTTTAGTATACGGCTTGTGGAAACAGAGGGTCAATATGGTTTCACTTACAGAATTATTACAATTATCTGTCGCCCTTTTTTTCTGTTTCATGACGCAGAAATAGAAGAACAAAAGAGAGGAAAGTCGTATTTTATTATAAAATCAGGGAAAGAAACTGGTTGACATCCTTTGAAAGTGATGATATATTATATTGGTATGCCGCACAATGAGGTTGACAAGTTCTGGAATTATTTTTCCGGACACCACAGTTGGCGAGTAATGATAATAGGAGGTGCCATATGTACGCGATTATTGCAACTGGCGGAAAGCAGTACAAAGTGTCTGAAGGCGATATCATTAAGGTAGAAAAACTTGGTGTTGATGCTGGCGAATCAGTAACATTTGACCAGGTACTGGCCGTAAACAACGGCGAATTAGCAGTTGGCTGCCCTACTGTAGAAGGTGCAACAGTTACAGCTTCTGTAGTTAAGGAAGGCAAAGCAAAAAAAGTTATCGTTTACAAGTATAAGAGGAAATCTGGATACCATAAGAAAAATGGTCACAGACAGCTCTATACACAGGTTAAGATCGAAAAGATCAACGCTTAATTGAGGTTATGATTCAGGTAACTATATTAAGAGATTCTGAGAATATATATCGGGGTATTGAGTTGAACGGGCATGCCGGTTACGACGAGGAAGGACATGATATCGTTTGTGCAGCAGTGTCGGCGCTGACAATTAATGCAGTCAATTCCGTAGAAGCATTCACCGATGACGTTTTTTCAGGGGAAGCGGCGGAAGACGGAGGTTTTCTTACATTTCGCCTGACGGAACATGTAAGCACAGGATCAAAGCTTCTTATGGATTCCCTGGTGCTGGGTCTTCAGAATATCAGAGATGAGTATGGAGCACAATATATTAATATTCGGTTTAAGGAGGTGTAAGTGATGTTAAGAATGAACCTTCAGTTATTCGCTCATAAAAAGGGAGTTGGTTCTACCAAGAACGGTAGAGATTCCGAGTCCAAGCGTTTAGGCGCAAAGAGAGCTGATGGACAGTTCGTACTTGCTGGCAATATTTTATACAGACAGCGCGGAACAAAGATTCATCCAGGTCTTAATGTTGGCCGCGGCGGTGACGATACATTATTCGCAACCGTTGACGGTGTTGTAAGATTCGAAAGAAAGGGCAGAGACAAAAAGCAGGTTTCTGTTTATCCAAGAACAATCAACGAATAATCCTGATGGCTTCATACCAAACCGTATGAAGCCATTTTTCAAATCCGAATGATAGTGCCCGCGTATGATGAGCGCTTCGTGAGGTCCTTTCGAAATTCAGTGCGAATGGGATATATCGTTTATAAGCTTATCTTAGATAAGCAGACAGAAAGGTAATGGTGAGCAGATGTTTGCCGATAGAGCAAAAATTTTTATCAAATCTGGAAAAGGCGGAGACGGCCATGTAAGCTTCCGCAGAGAATTGTACGTACCAGCAGGCGGTCCTGACGGCGGAAACGGCGGCAAGGGCGGAGATATTATATTTGAAGTCGACGATGGATTAAACACACTGACGGATTTCCGTCATGTTCGTAAATATATAGCTAAAGATGGAGAACAGGGAGGGAAGCGCAGGTGTGCAGGCGCAGGCGCGGAAGACCTGGTCATAAAAGTACCGGAAGGAACGGTTATAAAGGAATTTGAGTCGGGCAAAGTCATAGCTGATATGTCCGGTGAACATAAAAGAGAAGTGATCCTCAAGGGCGGAAAAGGCGGAATGGGCAACATGAACTATGCCACTTCTACCATGCAGGCTCCGAAATATGCTCAGCCCGGACAGCCGGGGCAGGAACTTTGGGTGCAGCTGGAGTTGAAGGTGATTGCTGATGTAGGACTGGTCGGTTTCCCTAATGTAGGAAAATCAACCCTTCTCTCAAGAGTGAGTAATGCCCGTCCGAAAGTAGCGAACTATCATTTTACCACACTGAATCCCCACCTTGGAGTGGTAGACCTGGACGGGGGAGCAGGTTTTGTAATGGCTGATATTCCCGGACTGATTGAAGGCGCATCTCAGGGCGTTGGTCTCGGTTTTGATTTCCTGAGGCACATTGAACGTACAAAAGTTTTAATCCATGTAGTAGACGCCGCTTCTACAGAGGGAAGGGATCCCGTTGCGGATATACGTGCAATTAATGGGGAATTGGAAAATTACAATCCGGAGCTGATGAAACGGCCGCAGGTAATTGCAGCGAATAAGATTGATGCAATCTATCATGGTGACGGTGAAGAAGATCCTGTAGAACGCCTGAAAAAGGAATTCGAACCGGAGGGGATTCCGGTATATGCGATCTCCGGCGTAACGGGGCAGGGGATAAAGGAACTCCTTTATGGAGTCTATGAAAAACTGAAAACCCTGGACCGAGCTCCTGTTATTTTCGAAAAGGAATTTGATACAGATGCACTTAGAGATGTGGAAAACCTGCCATATACGGTAGAAAAATCGGATGACGGAATTTTCGTCGTCGAAGGACCGAGAATTGAAAAAATGCTGGGATATACAAATCTGGAATCTGAAAAGGGATTTGTATTCTTCCAGAACTTCCTGAAAGAAAACGGCATACTGGAAGAGCTGGAACAGGCCGGAATCTCAGAAGGCGATACGGTGCGCATGTACGGTCTGGAGTTTGATTATTACAAATAAGGAGAAAGAAATGACGAGTAAGCAGAGATCATATTTGAAAGGGCTGGCAATGACGATGGAGCCGATCTTCCAGATTGGAAAAAGCAGTGTCACTCCGGAGATTACCGCCGCTGTAGCGGAGGCTCTGGAAGCCCGTGAACTGATTAAAATAAACGTTCTGAAGAACTGTATGGACGATGAAAAATCGATTGCACAGGTTCTTGCTGAGAGAACTCATTCGGAAGTTGTACAGGTAATCGGAAAGAAAATTGTTCTGTATAAGCCTGCAAAGGAAGAGAAGAAACGGAAAATTGATCTTCCGAAATAAGTAAGGAACGGTTATTCTGCAGGCGGAGGAATTTGCCATGGGAAGAATTGGAATCATGGGCGGGACATTTGACCCAATTCACAACGGTCATATATTAATTGGAAAACAGGCGTATGAGGAGTATCATCTGGATGAAATATGGTTTATGCCGTCCGGACAGCCTCCTCATAAAAAAGATCATATTGTCACAGATTCAAAGATCCGCTGCGAAATGACCAAACTGGCCATAGCGGAATATCCGTATTTCGTATTTTCTGATTTTGAAGTAGAACGGAAAGGGAACACCTATACGGCCAAGACATTGAAGCTGCTCACGGAAGCCCATCCGGAACACACCTTTTACTTTATCATTGGTGCGGACTCTCTGTTTCAGATTGAGACATGGTATCATCCCCATGAAGTCATGGCTCTGGCAGTAATCATGGTAGCTGGGCGCGATTATAAAAATGCAAGGCGAACGATGGACGAGCAGATTCAGTATCTCTCAGAGAACTATAAGGCCAGAATTCTGCGCCTCCACTCCACGGAAATCGATATCGCTTCCGCCCAGATTCGCATGATGGCAGCAAGAGGGATCCCTCTGGATCCTTATGTTCCCCAAAAAGTTCTCCGGTATATTAAAGACCGCTGTCTTTACCAGAATTATATGTAACTGCCGAAAACGGTTTTGGTACGAGCAGACAATGCATTATCTATATAAGGAGGAGCTGACATGAACGATCAGGTACTGCTTTTCAGAGAAAGACTTCAGCAGAAACTGGATCCAATGCGGTATGAGCATTCCATAGGGGTATCGTATACGGCAATGGCTCTGGCCATGCGATATGGCTGCAGTCTGGAAAAGGCGGAAATCGCCGGCCTTCTTCATGACTGTGCAAAACATTTCGATGATTCAGAGATCATACGCAAGTGCAGAAAACATAAAATTGAACTGACAGAAGATGAATTGAATGCACCGGCTGTCCTACATGCCAAGTATGGCGCCTGGCTGGCAGAATGGCGTTACGGGATTGACGATCAGGAAATCATCTCGGCAATCCGCTGGCATACGACGGGCAGGGCAAATATGACGCTGCTTGACAAAATTATATATATCGCAGACTATATCGAGCCAAGGCGGTACAAGGCAGCAGACCTGCCGGAAATGCGGCAGCTGGCATTCATCGATCTGGATGAAACGATGTTTCGCATTCTGGATGGTACACTGAACTATCTAGGAACCAAAAATGTAAGTGTAGATTCTATGACACGAGAAGCATTTGAGTATTACAAAAAATAGTTGCCCACATGGAACGTGGGGACCAGACAGAAATTCCCTGAAAGGAGAATATACAAAATTTATGACAGATTTAAAGGAAATGGTAAAAATGGCAGTGTCCGCTCTTGAAGAAAAAAAGGGCGAGGATGTAAAGGTAATTGATATCCATGAGGTATCGGTTCTGGCTGACTATTTCATTATTGCGGATGGAAGCAATGGCAATCAGGTCCAGTCCATGGCCGATAATGTTGAGGAAGTTCTGGGAAAGGCCGGCTATACCTGCCGCCAGATCGAAGGATATAACACGGCTAACTGGATTCTTATGGATTACGGTGATATTATCGTCCACATATTCTGCAGAGAAGATCGATTGTTCTATGATCTGGAACGAATCTGGAGAGATGGAAAGACAATTGTGGATGTTAAAGAGTTATAGAAAACGAAAGAATTGACTGATCAAAGAAAAACTATGTAGAAGTATCGCTTCTGGCATGAATCATTTTGATTTTATGCCAGAAGCGATGCTTCTTTTTATTGGTATATATAATCGCGGGTGCAGTTGACATAATTATTTTATGTCAACTGCACCCGCTGCTCGTTTACTGAAGTATCCGGAATACGCCGATTACCTTACCAAGTATCGATACCTCATTTACAATAATAGGATCCATGGTATCATTTTCCGGCTGCAGACGGTAATAACCATTTTCACGATAATACGTCTTGACCGTGGAAGAATCATCCAGAAGAGCTACTACGATTTCGCCGTTTTCTGCTGTATTCTGCATGCGGACGATAATTCTGTCGCCGTCCAGTATACCGGCATTAATCATACTTTCCCCCTTTACCTTCAGAATGAATACATCTGCGTTCGGGAGCATGGCAACGGGGATTGGAAAATAGTCTTCAATATTTTCTGTTGCTAAAATCGGTTGGCCTGCAGCTACGGTACCCACCATAGGCACATTCACGACTTCACGTCTGGAGAGATTAAATTCATCATCAATTATTTCAATCGTTCTCGGCTTTGTAGGATCCCGGCGTATGTAACCGTTCTTTTCCAGCGTCTCCAAATGGGAATGAACGGAGGAGGTGGACTTTAAATGAACTGCTTCACAAATTTCACGCACTGCCGGCGGATAACCTTTCTTTAAAACGGTTTCTTTAATATATTCTAAAATTTCCTGTTGTTTTGCTGTAATTCGGCCTTGTGCCATATGAAAACCTCCTCGAACCTCTATTCTGATTATGTAATATATAGTAACATATGTTCCGAAAAAATGCAAACCTTTGTTCGAAAATTATCGAAAACGGTCTTGACAAACGTGTGTTCTGATTTTATAATAGAATTACAAAAAAGAACATGTGTTCCGATAACATGTTCTATCTATCATAGAGAGGAGAAACGAGAATTATGAAGAGGTTATTATGGCTGCTTACAGTTATTACAATCACAAGCTCTGTATTCTTCGGTCATTCCATTTTTAATGCGATGGCAGGAGAGGAGCAGGGCCGTTTTTCCCGATATTACAAAAGCATACAGATTAAAGATGGAGACAGCCTTTGGAGCATTGCAGGTGAATATAGGGAGAACAGCCGTATGAGTACGGACGAATATGTAGACGAACTGCGTTCTATGAATCGGTTAAAAAATGATACAATCCATACAGGGCAGTATCTGACTGTCGTATATTTTGAAGACAGCAGAGCCAGTCATGATATTAGCACAGAATGAATGATTCCTACATGATTTATTTTGTAATCCGATGTAAAATCATGGAGATCATACAATTCTGTTGACAATATAATATGATAAAACGTGGCCGCTTATTTTTCTCAGATAGGCGGTCCTTCATTATTATTATTGTTATTTGCAGGGCAGTATTTGCGGAAGAACCATAATTAGAAAGTGTTTTTTTAATAACCGCCCCTGAGATCTGAATATTTTTATGGAATTTTTCTGTTAATCAAGGTATAATAAATCCGATGAAAGGAGGCCAAAATGTCTCAATTAAACAGTCACCAACAGATGATTTACCGAAACCTTGCTAACAAAATTCAATTGGGCTTTTTTCAGGACGGCGATCGATTTCCCTCTGCGCAAGAAATTGCCGACTGGCATAGGGTTTCCTATTGTCCTGTGCAAAGAGCTCTCAAAGATCTCGAAAAAGATGGGTTTATAAGGCTCTGCCGCGGAAAAGAGACAGTTATACTGGCTAAACCATATGAAGATTATCTGAACAGTACTGATTTTAAGCAGCGTATCAGCACTCTGGCCGATTTGAGTACGGCGATCCGACTGATTTCTCCGTCCCTTTGTATGCAAGGTCTTCATCATATAAAAGAAGAGGGAGATATACTGCACCTGACAGATGGCAGAAATCATATATATTATGAGAAAAGATTACATTATTTGTTTGACAAGTCGATTCGCGGACTTGGAAACCAGATCGCATTAAGCCTTTTTTCGGATTTTGGCACCTTAATCGGAAGTGCCTACAATGATATTTTATATAAACAGCATGGTGATGAGAACGCAAGTACCCTTTTGAAATACCTAAACGAACTGTTTCTGCAGAGTTTGAAAGAATGCCAGAAGAAGAATTATACAAATGGGAAACAGATTTTGAAAAAAATGGAGCAGCTGTTTTTCTGTGAGATCGATCGATATCTGAATGAATCTTGCCAGATGATAACCGATATTCGTCAGAATGAGTTTTCCTGGGGGCCTCACAAAGGCCGTACAAAATACTGTGATATTATCGCGGTCGATATGATCTGTAAGATTAATCAGGAAATTTATCCTGTTGGCGAACTTTTGCCAAATGGGGTTATTTTAGCTGATATATACCACGTTTCTGAGATTACCATACGCCGTATGATAGGATTACTGAATAAATTAGGAATTGTAAGGACATACAACGGAATCGGAACGCGTGTAGTCTGCCGCGGAGATGATTCAATCCTATACAGCTCGAGAGCCTAAACATCGGCAGTAATTTAAAAACATTTCTGGAAGCACTTCAGCTTCTGGCGTTTACATGTGAAGACGTGCTGCAGTATACGCTTTTACAATGTCCTCATGAGACACGAAATGCAATTATAAATGCTTTATCCAAAAACGACCAGAAGGCTTCCATGGTGGCAACAATCAGCGTATGCCTTCAGATCATTGTCCGTTATTGCCCGCTGAAAACCATACGTGATGTTTACAGCAAAATAACCCTTTTACTATTAAACGGAAGCGTACTGCGCCTTTCGGAGACCGGTGATATGGAAGTCCCGGAATGGCCGTCCATGTCAAAGGCACTTTCAGAAAGTCTTATTCGAAGAGACGACGAGGCTTTTTCCGCAGAATTCCGCAGAATGACGGAGATGCACTTTGTCATTACAAAGCAGAAGCTGTTGGAAATAGGCATTGAAGGGATCGAAACCATTGTAGATCCTGTTAAGCAGGAAGACCAGAAAGTAAACAGTAAAGAATAATGCTAAATTTGTAATTATATTGGAATTGATGATTACATTCGGAATCCCTTTCCTGCTTTTAATAATCCCTTCATGAGGAATAAAGCAAAGGCGGGAAATGCTTTCCCGCCACAGACTTACGATTTATAGAATTTTTAATCCAGTCTATTCATCATCTAAGATCATTGCCACCTGTTTTATAATCCTCCCTAGCCCAGTTGGGGGCATTAATAGGGCCAGCTTTCGCATTGCCGTTTTTGGCTGCGCCCTGAATTTCAGGAACCTGAGCCTGTTCGTTCTTCGGCCGATGCATTTTCTGATGATTTTCGGTTCCGTGATTGTCCGGGTCATAAGGACTTGGCCGTCTCATTCCTGCTTTTGCCATAAGCTGTTACCTCCTTTGTCTGGTAATAGTTTTTGTACCGCTGGCTAAAGTATGCAGGAAGAAGGTGGAAGAGCTAGTTAGATGAATTAGTCAAAGATATCCTTTTCTCTTAAAACGACTTTATTTCTTGCGCTCCTTCTCCGTTCATCTTCCAGAGCAGCGTAATGCTTTTTTGTTGTATTAACATCCGAATGGCCAAGTACATCAGCCACTAGATAGATATCACCCGTTTCGCGATAAAGATTTGTACCATAAGTACTCCTCAGTTTATGAGGAGTTATTTTTTTTAAAGGGCTGATTATTTTTGCATACTTTTTAACAAGATTTTCGACACTGCGCACAGCCATTCGTTTCCTTTGAAGAGAGAGGAAAAGGGCATCTTCATGGCCTTCTTCCGGAACTATATGTTTCCGCTCATCCAGATAATCGAGCAGCGCATTCTCAACTTCATCCCCGAAATAGACCGTCACCTCTTTTCCACCTTTTCTATGGATTCGTATACCGCCATTTTTAAAATCAATATCGGATATATCAAGCCCAACACACTCAGACACCCGGATTCCCGTACCGAGCAGGAGAGTAAGAAGTGCCAGATCACGGATTTTTGTTTTATCATGAAAACTCTTTTGCTTTTTTGTCAGTGCCTCACCCTGTTCAACCTCATCCAGCAGCAAAGCAACCTCGTCTACATCCAGCCGAATAATTTCTTTTTCGTGGAGTTTGGGAAGCTGTACCAGCGCAGCTGGATTATTTCTTATTTTTTCATTTCTGTAAAAATAATTATAAAAACTTTTGAGAGAAGAGATTTTTCTCATAATACCGCGTTCTTTATTGATTACTTCCTGATTTCTTTCGTTGAAACGGTATTTTAGGTACTCCATATATTCTTCCAGATCAGTAACCGTAAGATTGTCCAGATGATCCAGCGTAATTTCAGATATATCCAGCTTAGAAAGCTGGGGATTTTCCCTTTTCAGGAAATCGAAAAAAACTCCAAGATCATATGCATAAGCGATTCTTGTACGGGAAGAGGTTCTTTGTTCGATTCCACGAAAGAAATCAGAGCAGAAGAGTGGGAGCGCTTTGATCATATTACGAAGTTTTTTGATATTTTTGACATCTTCCTGTTCATGATAGGGTAATTGACTCATAACGATAAAACTCCTTTTTTCAAAGACTTTTTGACCATATTTTGACTATATTTCATACAAATTAATATAATACAACATTTAAATTCCTATGAGACATTCAGATCAGATATTTTGAGGCCATCCTTGAATATTTCCATCGACAATAGCGTGAAAAAGTCTGCTTTTAACACCTGGATTTTCACGCTCTAACTGTTTTGTTAATTCTTTCACATATTCCCGCTTTGTTCGGCCATCCATTGGACATGGATTTTTGCATACCGGAAGATGATATTTATGCTGAAAACCGATTACATCCGCTTCCGGTATAAATATCATCGGACGGATTACTGTCAAATCCATACGGTCCAAATATGTATTTGGAGAAAATGAATGAAATCGCCCTTCGTAAATCAATGACATCAGCATAGTTTCGATCAGGTCTTCACGGTGATGAGCGTAGGCAATCTTGTTGCAGCCTAGTTTTTTGGCCTGTTCATTTAACGCGCCCTTACGCATTTTCGCACACAGGGAACAAGGATTTGATTCTTTTCTGGTCTCAAAGAGAATTTTACCTATCTCTGTGGGTATTATTACATAAGGGACAGAAAGTTCGTTACAGAGCGTTTTAACAGGGTCTAAAGCCATATTTCCCAGGCCCAGATCTACAGTAATCGCTGTGAGCGTATATTTCTTAGGATAGAACCGCATAAGACCATGAAGAGCGTAGAGAAGTGTCAGGCTGTCCTTGCCGCCTGAAATACCGACAGCGATATGATCGCCGTCCTTAATCATTTGATATTTATCGACAGCCTGACGAGTCAAGCTCATTAAACGTTGTAAATCCATAATAAATAACCTTTCTGGCATAATATTTTTATTTAGGCTTAGAGTATCTTCATATTCCGTATTAAAAGAGCAGCAATACGAAACAGTTAACAAAAAAGAGCACATGAAACGGCACGAATGATGGAAAGCCGGATCATATGAACTAAATTCAATATAATTCGATTTCTGACTTAACTATTCGTTAAACTATTCTTTCGCGAATAGTTATATGTATAATCCTGTATCCTCTCCCTGACTGATATCTTATCATAATCCATATTTTTTGGAAAGAAAAAATTAGGGGGTGAATTTTTGCGTAAGTATTCGAAATGTCTTACTGCTCTTTGCTTTTCAGTCACTTTAAGAAGATAAATCTTTTGTTGACTGTAAGTTAAAAAAGCCCCCAAATTAGGGGCTTTGGATTCGTTTACGTTTGGTAGTATGTTTTTGGTATGTTTTTGGTATGTTTTTGGTATGTTTTTGCGCTTCCAGGACTGCAATTAGTGTATCCTGTCCATCTTGAAGTTGTTTGGATTGATTCTAGGAAAAAAACATACATGATCATATACCCAGGATATTCATGATCTCTTTATGCGGTCTGTTTATATCCGCCTGATATACAGCAATGTGATTCAGATCCCCGCTCCTGTCTGTAAAGGCAGGAAATAAAAAACCACACTCTGGATTTCCAGGTTCATACTCTCCGGTCAGCGGACACACTGCACAAATGATATATTCAAACACTTCTTCGGAATCCCACAGCCTTTCCCCGTCAGACGTTTTAACCGGGATATCATAACGGTCGTGAAATATCAGGATCGCATACTCTTTATGAGCATGATATGTTTCCATGACAACATCATAAAATGTATCCATCAGGGCGTCGTTTTTCAAACCGCACTCTTTCATTGCCATAAGAAGCTGCCACATGCTTCCAGGTTTCCGCGCGTTCTGATCAAATTCATATTTTACTAAATTGACATTTGTGTTGGAAAAAGGGATTTCCTTTGCCAGTTTCAGATTTCTTGTTCTCTCCGCTGCCGATAACTTCAGGAAATTAGTATTAAAGCTCCCGTCAAAATCCCCATCTTTGTCCACATAGCATCCGGCCATCCGTGTAAAGGATGTTCGGGCAACGGTCATCCGCCTTGTCAGCTCCAGCATGTCTTCTCTGTTTATCATTGTCAGTCGATTCCTTTTCTGTTATTAATTATTAATCAGATTTATACACATTATTTTACAATATGAAGTCTTAATTTTCAACTGCTGGCTGCGAAGACCATCTTATTATTTTCCTAATGTTACTCACTTCTCTGTTACTGTTCTCATTACCTTTTACTCCTTTATTTGTCTGATTTGGAAAATCAAAAAGCAAGGTGCTTAGCTTTTACTTCACACCTTGCCATGAAATTTTCCATATGACAAATAAACTTCTAGCATTTAAATTTCTAGTATTTACATCTTGCTTTCTGTTATTTTCTGTTCTTTTCCTTTCCCGCAGTGCCCGATCTTCTCCGTTCGCCTTCTTTTCTTATTTGAGAATTTCGGCCTTCTTATTAAGAATCGCCTCTACGGCTGCACAAGCTGGACAGTCACAGTATTTTGCCCCGGCCGCTTTGATTTCTTTTGCATGACAGTCACAGTATTTTGCCCCGGCCGCTTTGATTTCTTTTGCATGAGCAGCAACATTCTTGGCCGTCTCAGCCCCAAAAACATGACTTCCGGCATCGGATTCTGCAAAAGCGATTAAACTGTCAATCGGCATAATATCCGCTTCCAGCTCAGCTATGTATTTTTTCGTTTCTTCCGCTTCCCCTGCAGTTCCAACCGCATCCAGCCAGGCCTGTGCTGCAGCTTTTGCTTCACTGCTGCATGTTGCTGCATTCATCATCTCGTTTGTCTTCTCTACTACATAATCCAATACTTCTTTCTCCATAAACGCATTCCTTCTTTCTTCTGGAATTTACCAATGTAACTACATTTTACCATATTTATACTGCGTTTGCAAATCATTCAGGAGCATTACAGCGTTTCCCTAAAATGAAATTTTAAATTCCGCTCCCATATTCCCCAGTGGAATTTACTTTCGCACAGTTGATATTTACTCTTTCATATATTAGTGATACGGTTATGTCTCCTTCTGACAGCAGTAGAAGGACATTTTATGAGCAACTATATTCC
>NZ_QSDR01000048.1 GCF_003464085.1 Clostridium sp. AM58-1XD | reverse complement strand
CGGTATGGTATAATGACCGCAAAGCGTCATTATACCTGCGCATATGGTATAATGACCGCAAAGCGGTCATTATACCTGCGCATATCGGTTTCTGCGTACACCGCAGAAATCCGCGCGCTAAATTCCGCCGGAGGCGCCATATCGGCGCAGCGGTATGGCAATGACCGCAGAGAATTTTTTCAGATAGGAGAAGAAGGTATGAGTAACGTAACAGAAAAGTTTTTCAAGTATGTCTCCATTGACACTCAGTCTCAGTTCGGGCAGGAGGCGATTCCAAGTACAAAAAAGCAGTTTGTACTTGCTGAAAAGCTGGCGGATGAACTGAAGGAGATGGGAGCGCAGGACGTAAAAGTCAGTGAAAACTGCTATGTATATGCGACGATTCCGGCAACAACGGACAAAGAGATACCGGTACTTGGATTCATTGCACATATGGACACCACGCCGGATTATTCGGGGGAACCGGCTAACGTTCAGGTGGTAAAGAATTATGACGGAAAAGATATCCTGATGAATCAGAAAACAGGCCTTACGATGAAGGTGGCAGACTTTCCTCAGCTTGCAGAATATAAGGGACAGGATCTGATTACTACGGACGGATCTACTCTTCTCGGAGCAGATGATAAGTCCGGAATCGCTGAAATTATGACGATGGCGGAGTATTTTCTGAAAAATCCATCCATTCCTCATGGAACAATTAAAGTCGGATTTACGCCGGATGAAGAAATCGGCCGGGGAGCAGATCAGTTTGACGTGGAAGGATTTGGTGCCGATGTGGCCTATACGGTAGACGGCGGTCCAGTAGGAGAACTGGAGTTTGAGAACTTTAACGCGGCATCTGCGAAAGTCTATGTAAGCGGTTCCAATATTCATCCTGGAACATCGAAGGGCAAGATGAGAAATGCCATGCTCATGGCTATGGAATTCCACAATATGCTCCCTGCTTTTGAAAATCCGATGTATACAGAAGGGTATGAGGGATTCTATCACTTAAATGATATGAATGGTTCTGTAGAAAAGTCATATCTGAACTATATTGTCCGTGACCATGACCGCAGCAAGTTTGAAAATAAAAAGGCATTTATGAACCGCGCTGCTGCTTATATGAATGATAAATACGGGGCAGGTACCGTAGAGCTGAAGATGGTTGACACGTATTACAATATGCGGGAAAAGGTTGAGCCCGATTTCATGTACCTGATCGATCTTGCGAAAGAGGCCATGGAAGAACTGGATGTAGTGCCGAATGTGATTCCGATCCGCGGCGGTACGGATGGAGCGAGGCTTTCCTATATGGGCCTTCCGTGTCCCAACCTTTGTACAGGCGGGGAAAACTGTCATGGAAAATTTGAATTCGTCAGCATTCAGTCTATGGAAAAGATTACGGATATCCTGATCAGAATTGTAGAGAAATTCGAAGCCAGATAAGAACCGTTGTGCGTCCCGGGCATGCAGAAACTGTCTGCAGCGGCCTGCTCGCAAGTTCATGGTGATTTTCGTGAATTTTATGGAAGCGAGGAACGAACGTAAATAAAATGACCATAACCCATATTTTGGACCTGGCAGCGGCCTCGGAACAGAATATGGGTTATTTTCTGCCGGCATACGGTAAAGGATGATGGAAGAACCAGGTTGTAGAAGGAGGAACAGACAGCAGTGAGAAAAATGATATTCAGATGTGTCCTGGCGCTGGCGGCGGTAGGATTTCTGGCCGGCTGCCACAAGGGAGAAGAGAGGGTCGCAGAAACCGTTATTCAGACAAACGCTGTAATCGAAGTGACAAGAAGGCCGGAGGAAGAGACGGCCCCCCATTCGGTAGAACCGGATTCCAACCCGCTGGCAGGCCTCCCATCCGGGACAGATGAGGGCGGCGACCCTGCCGGTGAACAGGAGAGCAGCCAACACGTGACTCTGCTGTTTGGAGGCGATGTCCTCCTTTCCGATCATGTTCTGAATGCATATGAAAAAGCAGGTGGAATTCATGGAGTACTGGATGAAGGATACCGGCAAGCCATTCAGGAGGCTGATTTTTTTATGGTAAATCAGGAGTTCCCATTCAGCGACAGGGGAACTCAGGCAGAGGATAAACAATTTACCTTCCGCCTTCCGCCTGAGAGAGTATCCATATTTCAGAAAATGGGAATCGATGGAGTCACACTTGCCAACAACCATGCACTGGATTTCGGTCAGGATGCACTTATGGATTCTGCAGCTGTACTGGATGCGGCCGGAATTCTCCATACTGGGGCAGGAGAAAATCTGGATCAGGCAAAGGAGGCTGTAACTGTGAATATCCGTGGGATGAACATTGCCGTTATCGGAGCTACGAGAGTCATACCGGAATCAAGCTGGGCGGCGGGAAAGAACCATACGGGCATGCTTGCCACATATGACCCGGCTGTTCTTCTGGAAGAAATCAAAGAGCTGAAAGAAAAGAACGATTACGTAATCGTTTTCGTCCATTGGGGAGTTGAACGGGATGAAATTCCCCAGGATTATCAGAGGATTCTTGGACAGCAATATATTGATGCGGGCGCGGATTTGGTGATCGGAAGTCATCCTCACGTACTCCAGGGGATCGAATATTACAAGGGAAAACCAATTGTATACAGTCTGGGTAATTTCGTGTTCGGAAGCTCGATTCCAAGGACAGCGCTGCTCCGTGTGACACTTCCTGAATCGGAGGAAAAGACAGCAGGCGGTGATATTGCAGAACCCGCTGAAACAAAAGGCATTGTGATGCAGTTAATTCCAGGAACATCGGGAGCCGGTTTTACGAGAAGGCTGACCGATGAGGAAAAGCTGCAGGAATTCTACAATTACATGGAAGGAATTTCTTTCGGAGTAACATATGACCGGTACAGCGGAGAAGTTGTCACCGAATGATGAGATTAGTTAGAATGAGGGCATGAGGGCGCGCCAACGGCCGTAAGGGTACCGGAGGCGGCCCTTCTTTCATACCATGCTGTATTGAAACAGGCTACGGGAAAACAAAGTATTGGAATAGCCCCGCCACAGTACCGAATACAATCGAAGAAATACACATGACCGGCGCAGATTTCTTATCGTCCCTTGCAACCAGGATCACCATGGGTATTGCCAGCACGAGATATGTAATTCCTCCTTTCAGCCAAAAAGCGGTTTTTATATTCAAATAATATAAAATGAATGGAGCGGTCAGGTGGAATACAAATGCAGAAGCAACCGAATATTTATCAAGTTTCATTTTAACCATAGGCAGCACGTCGGCTGTACCTATGATAATTCCTAAAATCAGCAAATATAAAATTATCATATTTTTTTCCTTTCGATATTATTTCGGAAACTGACGTATCCGTTTGTAATGCTCAGAGTTTATCAGCTGTTCAATGACGGCCCCGGCAGAGACGGGGGACTGGTAACATGGAAACGCTTCGAAGGAACATGCAAGGGCATCCAGATGTTCCATCTCTTCTCTGTATTCCGAAAGAACTTCCTCTTTCAGAGGATGCAGCCCGGCATATTCCAGGTTCTGAGGATTGATCCGTCCCTGGGAAACGGCGTAGGCAACCCGCTTTTTACAGGAACAGAGCGGAGACCCGGCGAGACCACAGTACTGTTCCAGAAAGTCAGCCACTTTTTTTCTGGATCTGGACAGGCGCTGACGGTATGCGGCTGGTGAGATACCCAGAACATCACTGGCAGCCGTGCTGCTAATTTTAAACATGGTTCCCATGATGAAAATACATCGGCTTTCCGCATCCAGACATTGGAGAAGTACGTTTGTACACGACAGCTTCAGCTCGTCCGCCATCTGTTCTCTGCTCACCTCATCAATGATCTCATCCGCTTCATCAATCTTGGCATAGCGGATATCGTTTCCATAGAACTCAAAATCCAGAGGTCTGTGAACGAACATAGACTTTTTGTAGTTCAGCAGATAATTTACAGCCAGCCGGTACACCCATGTCTGAAACATACATTCCCCCCGAAAGGAAGAGAGCTTCGTCATCACACGGATCAGGATGTCCTGAGCTGCATCTTCTGCGTCCGGTACGGTTCCCAGCATCCTCAGGGACATGTTGAAAACGATATCCTGAATACTTGTCAGGAGCATTTCCAAAGCTTCTTTATTTCCCTCAACCGAACGCTCAATCAATTCTCTTGTTTCTAAATCCGTATATTTAAGATTCATTTTTTTACCTCCATAAAGTTTAGACAGTCATGAGACGTGCCTGTGACATAATTTTGAAAAAATATTTGATGTATATGCACGAAATAAATCGTTTTTACATTTGAAAGTATACTACAAATTTCTTCATAATCCAAAGGATCGCTTATAAATGCGAAAAAAGGCCGTTATTCCGTGTTTTTGTTGTCTTTTATTATGGTAAGCTGTATAATTATATAAACGTTAATGTCACAAACGGGAATAACATGCGGCAGCCTCGCAGTTATGTCCTTATGACAGTGAAACTTGATTAAATAGGGGATGTTTTCCGATTGAAATTCCGGAAACTATACACTGTGAATCGTAGAAGGGTATTGTTTTGCCAAGCCTGTGCCTGCCGAGAAGTTTGAGCGGACGGTTCTTCACATGAGGGAGGGATAAATATGTATCAGTGCAGTCTTCAAATTTCTGTTTTCAGCAATAATTCTGTAATTGGCGAGACAGTCCGCAGGATTCCTCCGCTGGAACATTTTTCTCACTGCGTGATTGAAAGGACGATTCCTGATCCTCAGCTGTTATTGGACAGCCAGGTGGTGATCTGGAATCTGGGGACGGCGCTTCTTCCGGCAGAACTGCGCTCCCTCTGTAAAAAAGAGGCAGTTTTGATCTACTGCGGGGAACACGAGCGGATCGGACGTTTTGAACCGGCAGAATTGGAAGCTGCGGATGAATTCTGGGACATGCCGTTTAATCGGGAACGCGTTCGGATATGCATGGAACATATCTTTAAACGCATAAAGCTTGAATATGATCTATACATGACAAGAACCTATCTGGATACCGCTATAGACAGCCTTCCTGATATGATGTGGTTTAAAGCTCTGGACGGCACTCATGTGAAAGTCAACAAGGCATTCTGCTCTGTAGTCGGAAAATCCAGGGAGGACGTAACGGGGCAGGATCACTGTTACATATGGGGCGTTTCTCCAGATGATATTGAGAACGGAGAGGCAGCCTGCAGAGAATCCGAAGAGGCGGTCATGAAGGCCCGCCGGACTCTGCAGTTTACGGAGGAAGTGAAATGTTCCCGCGGGATGCGCCAGCTCCGCACTTATAAAACGCCTATTATCGACAGGGACGGCGTAACAATTCTGGGTACGGTAGGAATCGGACATGACGTGACTGATCTGGGGAACATGAGCACAGAGATTGAGATTCTGCTTCAAAGTATGCCCTATGCCATTCTCCTGTGGAACAAAGAAGGACGGATACTCAATGTCAATGCAAAGTTTGAAGAATATTTTCAGACGGATAAGACGAAGATACTGGATAGAGATTATGAAGACTGGATAGCGGAGGCGTTTGAGGAGCCGCGCACGATCAATAACGAAGGATACGTTGAGGCCAGGGTATCTCTTCCGGATGATTCTGTAAGAATGCTGGAGGTTCATGAGAACATCATCTATGATATTTTCCATAATGTTGTTGGTAAGCTATGTATTTTCCGGGATGTGACAGTGGAGCGCAGCCTTGAGAAAAAGATTCTTCACAGTTCCAATACAGATTTTTTAACAGGACTTTATAATCGTAGATGTTTTTATAAATATATACTCAACAACCGCGATGATAAGACAGTCAGCCTTCTGTATATCGATCTGGACTGCTTTAAGGAGATTAACGATACATATGGACATAAGGTAGGGGACGCGGTCCTGATTCATACGGCCGAAGTGCTGATGGAGAGCTTCCGGGAGGACTTCGTGACGCGCCTCGGCGGTGATGAGTTCCTGGTGGTCCGTCTTGGAGATTGTTCGATTCGGCAGCTGGAGATGGAAGCCGGCAGCTTTCTCAAGGAGATTCGGAGGGAATTCCAGGCCGCCGGACAGGCAGTATCCCTGTCAGCAAGTGTGGGGATCGCCCAAAGCAGCGATGCGAATATAGATATTGACCTGCTGATCCAGAGAAGCGATCAGGCTTTATATCGTGCGAAAAATGACGGGAGAAACCGATACTGCGTGTACGGGGAAGATGAGTAAAATGCATGAATACGGCGGCGAATAGCACACGATCTGCCATGTTACTGCCTGTGTTATGAGCGTATAGCGATATGGCACCAGAAACGTCCTGTGGTTTTTCTAACCATCAGGGCGCTTTCGTGGTGTCACAGTAAAAAAAACCACTTGCTCTGCACAACATCATAAACTTAAGAGTCACTTGAAGGAATCTGTCTGAAAGTAGGCAGATTCCTTTTATTAGGATGAAATATAAGCAGGGGTGCATATGGAAAAATCCTACATACAGAGATTCCAAAAATTCTCGAATCGGCTAATGGATCCGGAACTTGCGAATCATGCAAGAAAAAAAGATAGCAATACTTTTACAAGAGATCATAATATGTCATAAAAGATATGCTGCTGTGCTGCCTTTCTAAAAAAGGGCTTACTACCATCTTTGAGTTTAGAAATTATTTTAAACAGAAAGCGGCCTGGCCTATGCAGTTATCCGTACAGGGATATTTACAACTGAGAAAGCGTTTAAAACCAGAAGTAGTGCGGATATATCCTTCTTCAGCAAGCAGTTTCATCACTTTGTGGACCGTAGCGATTCCCATCTGCGTGGTAATCGTCTGGTATAGATATTGATATAGCTGTTGATTCCGATCCACCGATTTGGGTTCCTTTTATGAAAACGTTCTCATTATTAATATGCAGAGAAAACGCAGAGATTTTTATTCATAGCTGCTTTTTAAAATTAATTTCATGATATCAGCACTTTCATCTCTCTTCAACTTGATTTCCTAAGGCTCCTATGCTAAACTTTGCTTATAGTCAAAAGGATAAAGAGGCGTTTTGCCTTAAAATCCCGAATTGTTGTTGTATTCTGGGGGAAATTGAAAAATGAACATACGGAATTCCATGTATCAGCTGGTCATTGCTTTAATAGTTGTTCCTTTTTTAATGTTCGGTTTGTTGCTTACATTTACATATAATGTTAAATTGAAAAAAGTAGTACAGGAAAGTCTTGAAGCCGTGGCAAATTCACAGCTTGCTGAAATGGGTGATTTTTGTGGGCAGCAGAGAAACAATCTGAATATTCTGGGAAGTATGGATGTATCACAGGCCGCTCTGCGCGGGAAATTGGATCAGGATATGCTTCGATATCTCGATAATATTCTCTATTCCCGCGTACAGGCCACTCAATATCTGAAGAGTATTATGCTGGTAGACACCAATAATCACCTGATTGCCTCCAGCAATGAAAGTTCAGCGGCTCATGCTGATCTGGGATTAGATACACTGATTGATCGAATGAATGGAGATTCTTTTTACATTACTAATACTTTGAGCTATCAGCAGAATGGCAGGAACGTGCAGTCAGTCATAGCGATTGCAAAAATAGCGGATCACGACAAGGTTATAGGATATGTCCTGTCCGAAATCAATTTGGACTTCTACGATAATATACGTAAGCGGGCAAAGCTCTGGAATGAATCCACGTTCTATCTTTTAGATGGAAACCAGAACATTATCAGCGCTGGTACACAGGATGATAAACGTGAAACTTTCGTCACATCCAACGAGGAGCGGAAGGATTACCAGGAAAAATATAACGCCATTGACTTTGCTGCGCACCCACAGGGGAGCTTTACTTACCGGGTCGGCAAAAATAGCTACATCACTTATTATTCCAATGTGGAGTATACGGACTGGCACGTCCTGCTGTCGGTGAATATGGACTGTTTCCTGAGCCGGGTGCAGATTTCATTCCTTTTGTTTAGTTTCCTTATGCTACTGTGCACCATACTGACCGTGCTACTGGGGCGGTTTGTATCCAGGCGTATTGTGCAGCCAATCCATCATATCTCTGATACACTGAATGGAATCCAGCAGAATCAGGATTATTCCCTTCGTATAGAGACTGTCAGGAAAGACGAGTTGGGCACATTGTCGGAGGAAATCAATGGTCTGCTCTCTTTTATTGAAACAGAAAATGTAGCTAAAGCCAAAAGAGAACAGCTTTTGCAGGAGATGGCGCAAAAGGACGCTTTGACCCAGGTGTATAATGCTGAAAATATCCGCAGGTATCTTTCAGACGCAATAGACCGTCACCAGTCGGACAGTACACCCATGGCTGTGCTGTTTGTGGATGTGGACGATTTCAAGGCGTTTAACACAAACTATGGTCATAGCGTGGGAGACCAGGCGCTCCTGTTCATCGCGTCCCTGCTTGTGCGTGAAACAGGAGGAATTGTCGGACGAGTGGGCGGTGATGAGTTCCTATCCATTGTAGAGGAACGGGAAAGGCTGGCAGCCTTAGAGTCTGGCCTAGACTGGGTCAATAACCCTTCCCACAGCCGGTTTGTCCTTCGGGGCAGCAGAAAAAGTCTGCTGGTGGCCTGCTCAATCGGCGCGGTTGTGGTGGATTTTAAGGAGACTCATGGGGAAAGCATAACAGCCGAACAGCTAATGGGGATAGCGGATACGGCCATGTACGAAGCAAAAAATAATGGTAAATGCAGATATGTGATTCAGCACTATCCAATTTAGATGAAAAAAAGGCATTTGCCGTTTCCATAGAAGGCATGGAATAGATTGTCAGTAATCAACCGGTTATGGGGTGCAGGAATATCCGGCCTGCACAAAGGCGATTGGAGGAATATCAAATAATAAAAAACATGAAAATACGTTCCAGGCTGCTGGTTTCCTATGCTGTAATTATTTTGATATCAATAACAGCCAGCGTTGTGGCGTTATCATGAATTAAGCAGCCTTTCTGAAAGTATGAGGACAACGGTCAATCGGCTTTTTTCCATAATTGGAGATTTAAAGGATCTGTTAAAAAAAATTGCTGATGGTAATTTCGACCTGCTTAATAAGGTTGAGCAGGTCTACGTGGGAGCCTGCTGCTCACCCTGTAGCAGCAAAATACTGATTTAAGTAGCACAATAGGAGAAATTAATCAATCCACGGTTTTAACGTTTGGGAGAGGAAAAATGCAGGATAAGCAGTATGTGAATATGAAAAAAATTTAGCTTCGCAGAACAGCAAAATCTTCCGTGGATGGGAATGTGGTACGGGGCAACAGGTAATCTTAAAAACCGGTGGACAGGACACGATGACTCCTGAAGCGGCTGAAAGATTAAGGCGTGAATACTGCATGATGCGGATGGTTGATAGTCCTCACGTTGTAAGAGCCCTTGGAGAGATCACACTGGACGGACGCTATTATCTGAAAGAACAAAGCTGTCCGGGAATTTTGCTGAGGCAGCTTATTAAGCATGACGGCATGGAATGGGCGGATTTCTATCAGATAGCAGGCCAGATGATAGAGGGACTCAGCGCCCTGCATGATGTGGGTATCATACATAAGGATGTCAACCCGTCAAACGTGATTTACGATACAGAGTCGGGCCATGTGGTACTGCTGGATCTGGGGATATCCACCGTTTTTTCCTATGAAAAGGCAGAGGGAATCAAGCCTGATAACATAGAAGGCACTCTCCGTTATCTAGCACCAGAACAGACAGGCCGGATTAATACCGCCCTTGATTACCGTGCTGATTTTTATTCCCTTGGCATTACATTCTATGAGATGGTGACAGGACATTGCCCATTTGAGGCGGAGACACCTACGGAAATGGTATTTTCCCATATTGCAAAAACACCTCCTGATATTCTGGCACAGCGTCCGGACACACCGCCCATGCTTGCAGAAATTATTAATAAGCTGCTTTCTAAGATGGCGAAAGACCGATATTTTAGCTGTGAGGGGCTTCTTTATGATATAAAAAGAAGTGTCAATGAGAAAAAATTTGTACTGGGTGAGAGGGATTTCAGCCGGCGTTTTGAATTTCCGCAGCAGCTCTATGGGCGGGAACGTGAAACTGCCCAACTGAACGGTGATCTTAAGGAGGTTATAGGCGGCGCCAAAATCCTTGTTTCCATAAGCGGATATTCCGGCATTGGCAAGACCTCGCTGGTAAATGAAATACAGGAGAAGGTCCTGCTGGCCGGTGGATTATATCTTTATGGTAAATTTGACCAATACCACAGGAATGTGCCGTATTATGGCTTTTTCCAGGCAATCAAACAGTTTTGCGATATGGTTTTTTTGGAACCGGAGGAGAAAATCAGAAGATGGAAGGAAGGGCTTACGGCGATTCTGGGCAGTGATACAGGGCTTCTGACCAGCAAGGTGGCTGAGCTATCTCTGTTGACCGGCAGCCAGCCGGTGCCCGGGGATTTCACGCCCCTTGAGGAACGGGTGCGTTTTAAGACTGTTTTGGGAAAGCTTCTGTCGTTTCTGGCGTCACCCGGGCATCCGCTGATTATATTTTTGGATGATGTACATCTGGCTGATATGGGCTCCATGGAGATGCTGGAGGAAATCATCAGGAATGATGAAATCCGCTACCTGATGTTGGTTGTCTGTTACCGGGACAACGAGGTAAATGAAGCGCATCCGCTTATACACAGTCTAAATAAAATAATCCGGAGAAAAGGGAGAGTCACTCAGCTCAACTTAAAGGGGCTGGATATGGAATGTGCTGCCCAGATGATAAGCGACATATTAAAGGCCAGCCGCGATAAGGTCTCACATCTGGCGGAAATCATTTACAGGAAAACAAAGGGCAATCCATTTTACATCAAACAGTTCCTGCGTCTGTGCAACTTAAAGGGATATATAAAACTGGATGTGGAATTAGGGAACTTTTGCTGGGATACAGAGAAGATACAAAATTGCCCGGCACAGGAAAATGTTGTGGACTTTCTACTGAGCAATCTTGAACAGATTCCCAAAGAGACACTTCCGCTTCTTTCCGCAGGCGCCTGTATTGGACAGAGCTTTACGGCGAATGACGTATCATTCTATGCCGCCTGCCGGAGGGTGAAGTTGTTAAAAGATTCGTTGTGGCCGTAGACTTGGAAATACTGGTTCCCATAGAGAAGAACTTGGATACGGGCCGCCAGTCCCGGTTCCAGTTTTCCCATGACAGGTTCCAGGAAGCGTTCTATAAGATTATGCCCCAAAAGGAGAGGACCAGTATCCATTATCAGCTGGGAAAACGTTATGAGCAGAGGGCGCTTGAAGAAGATGATATGCAAGAGCGGCTGTTTGAGATAGCGGACCACTATGCGAAAGGGCTTGGGGAAGCGCCGGATGAGGATGAGAAACTTCACATTCAGGAGATACTGCTTAGGGCAGCAAAACGGTGCGGGCTGGTATCTGCTTTTGATACGGCGTCCCGCTATCTGGAGCTTCTGCTTTCGCAGCCGGAGATTCAGAGTGATAAGAACCGTTCTTTTCTCATACAGGTTTACAAGGAATACCATGCAGTACTGTGCAACATGGTGAACGTGGAGGAAAGTGACCATATATATGGAGTACTTTGCGGCATGGTGAAAAATCCTGAGGAACTGGCAGACAGCTGCTGCCTGCATATCACAAGCCTCTCAACCAGGGGACAGTATCAGGATGCATTTGCACTTGGAATTGGCCTGCTGGATCAGCTTGGAGTGTCTTTTACAGGGGAGGACATGGAGCAGATCCTGAAGCGGGAGACGGAGTTGTTTTATCAGGAGCTTGAAGCCCTTGGTGAAGACCATATTTTGAGTAAGGAGGAAGCGGAAGATCCCAGGGAGTTTGTAATCAGTAAGCTGCTAAACCGCCTGTGTGCGCCGGGACTGTTTTTTAATCCGCTCTATTCCTTCTGGACCATATTGACAGCTGCCCGACGGATTTTTCGTTATGGCTATACGCCATACGGCCTGCAGCTCTATTCCAATCTGATGGTGCCCCTGGCTGCGCTGTGCGGGGACTACAGGACTTCCTATATGGCCGGGAAAACAGCGATGCATCTGGCGGAAAAGCATCAGTACAGGGAGGTGATTTACAGCATATATCATCTGTTTGCCCTTCATACGTGCCATTGGTTTGAGGATATCGCCAATGTAATTTCCTTTGCCAGGGAATCCATCAAAGGGAACGCCCTGATGGGGGAATTTGAATATGCCTGTTACGGATACTTTACCGCCATGACCGCGCTTATGGAAACATCGTCCCATATCGATGAACTTTGGAGTGAGGTGGGACCCGCTATCAGCTTTGCTGAAAAAACGGGGAATTACCATTCACTTGGCACATTTTACAGTTTCCGGCAGTTCTGCCGTAGCGTGCGTGGGGAGCTTGGGCAGGATGGCAGTTTTGACGGAGAGGGATTCTCTGAGCAGGCGCATACCGGACAATTTGCCGATAATCATATGGCAATGTGTTATTTTTATGTGCTGCGGGCCTTGACGGCGGTTATTTACAGGGACTATGAGACAGCTTACCGAATCTGCCGCTATAGCACGCCGCTTATGCCTTATATCACTGGCTTCTATCCAGTTGCATTACATAATTTTTTGTATTCATTATCAATCTGCAAGGTTTTATCTTCTGAGAAATATGGGGCGGAAACGCAGATTCGTCAGGAATTGACAGAGACCCTCAATGAGAACCAGAAATGGCTGGAAGGCCGCAGGAATGACGCGTTCGGCAACTTTGGACATTTTTACCTCACCATCGAGGCAGAGAGGAAGATTGCAGATGGCTTTGTGGCGCAGGCTCTGCCTCTTTATGAGAGCGCCCTGGAACATGTGGAAAAACATGCGGGCAATCTTCATCACGCCATCATAAGCGATCTGATTGCCCTGTGCTATGAGGAACTGGGTATCCGGAGCGTAGCAGAATATTACCTGCACAGAACCTATCATCTTTATGTCAGCTGGGGAGCGGAGGGAAAGTGTGACCTGATGAAACGCCAATATCCGGGGCTGATTAAGCATCAGGAGTACGATGAACCGGAACAGTATAGCCAATCAGAAAGTAACCTTTATACGACCACATCTCTGGATATGAAATCTGTATTAAAGGCTTCCATGGCTATCTCGGAGGAATTACAGCTGGAGGGGATTCTGGAAAAGCTGATCTACGTCCTTCTGGAATGCGCGGGCGCGCAGAATATATACTATCTGAACAAGTTGGATGGACAGTACGAAATAGAGGCTGAGGGGCATACGGGAACGGAGGACACATGCGTCCTTTCCAAGCGGATTGCCCATGCAGGGGATATTCCGTTCAGCATCGTAACGTTTGTGGAAAGAACATTGGAAACCGTTATTCTGGACGATGCGTCAGCCTCCAGGATTTATGGAAAGGATTCCCATATAAAAGAAAACAATTGCAAATCAGTCCTTTGTATGCCAATTATTGGCAAGGGAGAGCTGAAAGGGATTCTGTATCTGGAAAACAACCTGGCTGCCGGAGTGTTTGACCAGCACAGAAAGGACAACCTGATTCCGATTGCGGCCCAACTGGCCATTTCACTGGAGAACGCTTATCTGTATGAACATCTGCGGTTTCTGGTGGAGGAGCGGACGAAAGCGCTTAAAGAGGAAATCCAGGTGCGTAAAGAGGCTGAAGCAAAGCTTGCGCAGATGGCGAATCACGACCCTTTGACAGGTCTGCCCAACCGCCGGCTGTTCCATGAGATTTTATCCGGAGCTCTTTTAAATGCGGGCAGGAACAAAACCATGGTTGCCGTCCTATTTGTGGATTTAGACGGATTTAAAGAAATCAATGATACCTATGGACATGAAGCAGGCGACATTGTATTAATAACGGTTGCCGGACGTCTGCGCAGTTCAGTACGAGCAGGTGACACGGTATCCCGAATGGGCGGAGATGAGTTTGTGCTGATTCTGGAAGGGGTTGAAAGGGAAGAAGAAATAAAACAGGTCTGCAACCGGATTCTGCGTGAAACCAGGGAGCCGCTGCAGACATCATTAGGAATCAGTTTGATGATAACCGTATCCATTGGAGTCAGTATCTATCCAAAGAACGGTCTTGAGGTAGAGGCGCTGGTCACCAGTGCAGATAATGCCATGTACCGGATAAAAAGGAGTCATAAGAATTATTATTCCTTTGCCTAAAGTACTTTGAAGGGAGCAATCCGATGAAAACAGTAAAGATGTTTATGACCTCTACTCTGCATATCCTGTTGTGCGGAGATTTCCCGGAAGACTTAAATTCTGATTTCTCAGAGGATGTCTGCGCCATATGCATCGTGTATTGTTAAAACAAAGTGGAATGTACCGAATATTAAGGAGCAGGATATGAAACGTTTAATAAGCAGGGTTGCTGTACCAATGCTGATTGTGTCACTTCTTGGTTTTGTGATTTATTTTCTATCCTCACGGATTGAAGGGCAGATGGAACAGTCTGCCACGGAAAATGTTCGGGAGATTGTCCAGGTAATTGAATCAAGCATTGCTGAAATAAGAAGGAACGATGTGACCGCATCTCACCGCCTCACGGAATTTTTTTCGTCGGAAAAGGACACGGTCAATCTTTTAAAGCGCATGCAGGAAGACAGCCCATTTGCGAGGATTTCTTTTGTCCCTGCTGATTCTGATACCGGTATCAGCAACCGGGGGAAGGCATTTACCATAACATCTCTCCCCGATTGGGAAGAGATGCAGGCTGGGGAAAGAGAGATAACAGACGTTTACATGAGCGACTTAGGCGCATGGACCTACACAATCAAATGCCCTGTTTATGAGAATGGGCACTTTTCAGGTGATTTGTATACGGATGTCATCATGGAGCGGTATGATGATATCCTGCCAGACTCCATTTATCAGAATAAAGGTCTGATTTATATCCTGGATGCGAATACGCTCCGTTTTATTTACGAACCCACCAGCACAGAGGTTATTATATCAGGTAAATATGATCTGCACAGCTTTCTGAACGATTTCGGTATCCTGGATGAGAAGTTAGAGCAGGATATCAGCAGTGCGATTGAACAGCGGGTGAGCATCATAGCCAAGATGATCGTCTCAGATGAATCCTCCTATGTATATTTCTGGCCGGTTGATGACGGGGAGTGGTACCTCTGCGGTATAATCCCGGAACAAAGCATCCAAAGGGAGGGGAAAGCAGTGACGCAGACCATAGCGGCCACGAGTATTCTCATCTTTGGAGCCGCTGCGCTTACCTTCCTTTTTTATACCTGGTACAGCAGTAAAAACCAGAAGGTGCGTCAATACCAGATCGATCTGTTCCATGGAATTGCAAAAAGTATTGACCATGTGGTACTCTTGTACGACTGCGGTACAGGATCGTTGGAGCTGGCGTTTGATAATATCAAACGGATTCTTGGAATTGACTGGCAGTTGCTCAATGAAAACGGTGACATTCGGCTGCTCACAGAGGAACATAGGAACAGCAGGCTGTTTCAGATCCTGCGTCCGGAGACATTTCAGACAGGACTTGAACTTATGGAACGGACTATATGGAACAACCCGGAAACAGGAGCCGCGCAACATCTGGAGATAGAGACCACCTATATCATACTGGATAATAAGAAAAAATGCATCCTGTCAATCCTGGATGTCACCAAGGAAGAGCAGATGCAGGAGTCGCTGCGTGCTTCGGTCCTGGCAGCTCAAAACGCCAGCCGCGTAAAATCTGATTTTCTCTCCCAGATGAGCCATGAAATCCGGACGCCGATGAACGCCGTGGTGGGAATGGTCCAAATTGCAGAAGCGAAGCTGGATGACCGGGACCGTGTGCTGGACTGCCTGCATAAAATCAAGTCGTCCTCCCAGCACCTACTTAGCCTGATTAACGATATCCTAGATATTTCAAAAATAGAAAGCCAGAAGATGTCCCTCTCAGAGGAGTGGTTTGGATTGGGCGGTCTTTTAGATGATTTAAACAATATCGTCTCAGTACAGGCGGCCATGAGAAATCAGCGGTTTGTTATACAAAACAAGGCTGGCAGCGTGGAGCTGCTGGCGGACCGTATGCGGCTCAGCCAGGTGCTGATGAACCTTGTTAATAACTCCGTCAAATATACGCCGGATGGCGGCCATATCACGCTTACTGTTACACAGAATCCATCCAAAGGAAATGATTACTGCCTGATGCATTTCTGCATTGAAGATAACGGAATCGGAATGAGTGAAGAATTCCAGAAAAAGCTGTTTACTCCATTTGAACGGGAGGACAATCAGACGGTCCGCGCACAAAATGGGACGGGGCTGGGACTTTCCATTGTCCAGAGCATGGTATCCCTGATGGGAGGTACCATCCGCGCAGAAAGCACCAAGGGAGTTGGAACTTATTTTTATGTGGACATCGAATTTAAGTGTAAGTCGGCCGGAATGACTGAGCAGGCTGCACCGGTAATGGAAGCATGTGATTTCAGCGGAGTCGTAATCCTGCTGGCGGAAGATAATGAACTGAACCGTGAAATTGCTTATGAATTTCTTGAGATGGCAAATGCCAGGGTAGAGTGTGCAGCGGATGGCGTGGAGGCGTTTGAGAAGTTCCGGGATTCGGATCCAGGGCATTTTGATATCATACTGATGGATATGCAGATGCCAAGGTGGGATGGGTTGGAAGCGGCCAGGAATATCCGGGCATTGGACCATCCGGACGCGAAGAGGATTCCAATTATTGCCGTGACGGCCAATGCCTATTTTGAGGATGAGCAGAAATGCCTGAAGGCCGGAATGAACGATCATATAGCCAAGCCTTTGGATGTTCAGGAATTTTATAAAAAAGTAAAAAAATATCTTTTTAACGGCAAACAAGAAGGGGAAAATCATGATTAAAAGAGTAAGGCGTGAAATGGCGGTAATTCTTGCAGTGGGTATGGTTCTGGGATTGACGGCCGGATGCGGGAGAACTGACAAGGCTTATATTATAGAACAGAGCAAGGAAACAGTAAAAGAAGAGCTGGTATTTTATTCCTCAACGGCCAAGGGAAACGAGGTCCGGGAGGGAGGTATCATGCATTCCATGCAGATGGCCATTGATGAGTTTGAGCGTACACATCCGGATATCGATATCTACAATCCTACACGCCTATGAACTCTCAGGAAAAAAGCTATGATGATGTTGTGCGTGACCGTGTCAGAAATAACATGGGGGATGACCTCTATATCATGAATCCGGATGTGGCATATGAAATGTACCGGGAAGGATACCTGGCTGACCTCTCGGATCTGACATCGGTGCAGTATTTAACAAAAGAGGCCCTGAGCCAGTGTACTGTCGATGGAAAGGTTATTTCCGTGCCCATGACCATGCTCTGCTATGGACTGTTCGTCAACGAGGATCTTTTGGATCAATGTGGACTGGAACTGCCGAAGACAAAACAGGAGTTCCTGCACTGCTGTGAGGTGCTGAAGGAAAACGGAATCATGCCTCTTGCAGCCAACCGCTGGTGGATGGAGACGTTCGTGCTGACACAGGGTCTTGCATCCCTTTATATTGAGGATGGGCGCGAGGAAAAAATTGCCGCACTCAACAGTGGGGAAACACCCATCAGCCAGTATATGCGGCTGGGGTTTGAGTTCCTGCAGGATATGATGGACCGGGGGTATTTTGATGTGGATTTTGCAAGAAATGCAGAAGCGGGAGATGAAAGGGAGCAATTCTTGAATCAGGAGGTAGCGTTCGTTGTCCACTATGATACGGCGATTCAGGACCTGGTCTATGGGACACACGAATTCAAGATGGCATTCATCGGTTTCCCTACGGATGAATATGGGCAGGTGAATCTGTTTAATGCCGCGCAGCGTATCTGTATCAGCAGCAAAACGACGAATCTAGAGATGGCGAAAGAATTTGCCAACCAGATGACATCCAAAGAGGTTGCGGCGGATTTATTAAAAAACAGCGGCGGTTTTCCGCCTAGAAAGGATATAGAGTTTGAACGTCCGGAAATTCTTGCCACAGCTTATGAAAATGTGAAGGCAGGCAGGGCCATGCCAGGCTCTAATCCGGAAATTAATTTAGAGCAATGGGGAACTACCTGCGTCATGGTACAGGAACTGTATAAGGGGCGCAGCGTAGAGGATATAATGGCGGAGTTTGATGCACAGCAGATGCAGCTTGTGCATCCGGGCCAGTGAAATGACCAATATAGCTTATGTATCAGACCGTTCTGCACAGATGGACCGAATTGCCTGAGGACGCAAATTTATTTTACAATTAATAGTTGTTTCCCATAATGGCCTCGACGTGAGAGTTTAATCCCTCTCAGCCGGTAAAGCAATCATTTATACCGGCATTATTCTGCGGACTAAGAAGCGGTGCGAAAGCCACCCGAAATGGGCGGGCTGTAAAACCACCTAAAAGCGACAGCAGCCTTCGGCTATGAAAGATCCACAAATACGGAACCATGAATATGATAGCTATAGTTGTATTGGTAATAATGGAACCATAAAAAACGAGAGCACCTTTAATGCAGCGTTGGAGCGTATCTAAGGAACACCCGAAGAAGGTCTACTCCTGAATAGAACAGCCTGGTCGCGCACATATGCCTCAAATTCGCTTAGATAAGTCCGGTAGCCAATCCGCTCCGCAATCCCCCTTACCTGCTCCGCAAGGGATATATTCTGGAGCGCATGGATATCATCGAAAAGTTTTACAACCGCATCAACATTTGTATCGCGGCAGTTTGGGTTCTTTCGGACATTTCGGATTAACGTATCCAGGGATAAGTCCATAGTTCCCCGAAAATCAATTTCCCGAAGGTATCTGACCGGCTTATTTAAGATTTGAAGCAGGTCGCTGGTCTTCCAGACCCAGTTTATAATACGAAGGTAGGATAATGTCTTCAAAGATAAAATGCTCGTAAACGTCTTTTATGGCGTCATTCGAGGTGTAATCGATACGTCTCCGTTCAAATTCCGCAGCTACATCGTCCAGCTGCATGTTCGTGCGCGCCAGGATGGCGATTTGAGCGGGGTCGGTGCCAGCGGCTGTGATACGGCTGACAGTAGTAGAGAGATAATCAAGTTCCTCTTTCCGATCTGTCAGTGTTTTATAAATCACTTCCCCATGTCCATCTCTTGCTGCCTTGATATCCTTACGGAAGCGTTCCGTGTTATGCTCAATCAGGCTCTTTGCAGCTGTGATAATCTCCGGTCTTGGATCGGTAATTGATATCCATAGATATTTTTCCCTGCATTGCCTTAAAATTTTCGGATTAATTAACAGCAAGTTCCTGCATAGACAGAGCATATCCAGGTCATGTCACTGGATAGCTTCTGGCTTCTGGAAACCCTTTTAAAGCTTTCATGCTTCACCATGGACGATAAAGCAAACCAATTGGCTGGATCCATTTGTCTGAATACCCGGGCAAAGCGGGCGGAGGCGCTTGACGTCCACCATGCAGGAATAAGAAAAATGCCAGAAGATGTTTTTATCCACTGGGAGGGGGAACTGAAGCTTAAGTCACTTGCTTATGTAAAAGAAAACGAATATGAGTTCCTGATTTGCTCGGGCATAATTAAACCAGAGGATAAGGAAAGAATAGAAAAACTGATCACGACCGATTTCGTATAATACTCAGCCAAAACATCAAAAAACCTCATCCGCAGGTTTTAGAAATTTTACATAATCAATATCTGAATATTATAATGAAATACATTTCACATACAGGTACAGAAGCAATCATGAGGAGGGTTACATATGCCAACTATAACACTGGGAAGGACCGGCATTGTCACGGATAAGAACGGCTTCGGCGCACTGCCGGTGCAACGGGTCACGAAAGAGGAGGCGGCAGCTCTGCTTTGCCGCGCTTACGATGGAGGCATCACATTTTTTGACACGGCGCGCGCCTACACCGACAGCGAGGAGAAGATTGGTTACGCCATAAGCGATATCCGCAGCCATATTTTTATCGCCACCAAGACAGCCGCGATGACTGCGGACGGATTCTGGGAGGATTTGGAGACCAGCCTGACGCTGTTAAAGACCGACTATCTGGATATCTACCAGTTCCACAACCCTGATTTCTGCCCAAAGCCGGATGATGGGACGGGACTTTACGAGGCGATGCTGAAGGCGAAGGAACAGGGAAAGGTGCGCTTTATCGGGCTGACCAACCACCGGATTGCCGTGGCGCGCGAAGCCATCGAATCCGGGCTTTACGACACGCTGCAATTTCCGTTCTGCTATCTGTCCGCCGGACCGGATTTGGAGCTGGTGAACTCCTGCACGGAGCGGAATATGGGCTTTATCGCCATGAAATCCCTGTCCGGCGGGCTGATAACCAACGCAGCGGCGGCTTACGCATTTGCAGCCCAGTATGACAATGTGCTTCCCATCTGGGGTATCCAGAAGGAGCATGAGCTGGAGGAGTTTCTGCGCTACGTGAAGGAGCCGCCGGTTATGACAGAGGAGCTCCGTGCGCTGATTGAGACGGACCGCCGTCAGCTTGCCGGCAGCTTCTGCCGTGGCTGCGGTTACTGTATGCCGTGTCCCGCCGGAATAGAGATTAACAACTGCGCCCGCATGTCCCTGCTTCTGCGCCGTTCCCCGTCCGCATCCCATCTGTCGCAGGAAGGGCAGGAGAAGATGAGGAAGATAAAGGACTGCCTGCACTGCAACCAGTGCGTTGGCAAGTGCCCGTACGGTCTTAACACGCCGGAATTGCTGGAAAGGAATCTGAAGGATTATGAGGAGGTTTTGGCGGGAAAGGTTATGACGGCTGGGAATTTTTAGCGGTATTTAGCGCAGGCTGATTTTTAAATCCATACAATAATAGTGCGGCGGGACTGATATAACATCCAGTACCCGCCGCGATTTTAGTTCAGACTATTCTTTGTCCGGCCGGTAGTCGCGGTTGCGTCAATCACTACTTCTATAAACCGGCGCAGCACCGCCGAAACTTCGGCGCGGGTGGCGTTTCCCTGCGGGTCAAAGCGGTTTCCGTCCTTGCCTTTCACGATACCGGCCCGCTGCATGGCGGCGACTTCCTTTGCCGCCCAATCGCTGATCTTATCGCTGTCGGCGAAGGTGACAGCCGCAAGCGGCGTGGGAATGGAGTAGCCCATCTGTCCGGCGTAATTTGCCATCATCACCGCCATCTGCTCCCGCGTCACTGGCGCGTCGGGGCTGAATAAGCCCTCGCCGGTTCCGCTTACAATACCTTTCTGCGCCGCCCACTCCACATAAGCCGCATAGTAGGCGTCCGCCTTTACGTCGGTGAAGCTGCGGGTCTGGCTGCTGTCCGGGTTTACGCCCGCCAGCCGTCCCAGGGCGGTGACGAACATGCCCCGCGTCATAGTGCCGTCCGGGGAGAACTGGTTGTTGCCCGTGTCCCCCAGGGGAGTTTCTCTGCCGCCTGCGGCGTCATTCACCTTCCCGGAGAGCAATCCCCGCGCCGCCACAAACTCAATATCTTCCTTTGCCCAATGGTTCATAATGTCGGTAAACACCGGGGCGGAAGCTTTGTAGGCCACGCCGTAGGTGGAGAAGTGGGGGACCTCCGCCATCACTGTGCCGGTGCCATGCTCCGGGGCACTCTCTCTGCCACCGCCATTTACCCTATAGCTGGATTTGTTCAGCCATGTCACGGCTCCCTTGCCGTCCACATAGACCATAAACAGGCTTCCTGTGACCTCCTCAGCAACGGGGGCATAGTTCAATGTAATTGCTGCCGAGCCGGTCGGGAAGTTCACCGGAACCGTGACAGGGTTCCCGTTACCGTCCGTATAGCTGATGATGAAGTCATAAACCGGGTGAGTGCCAATCTGTATCGCCGCGTCAGGAAATGCGCTTAAATCGGCAGGAGCGGCGGCAAAGGTGATATTGCCTGCCGTAGCCGGAACCGCCTCCAGAATCGCTTCCAGCGCCGCAGAACCAAAGGTCATGCCTGCCTTGTCACAGCCAAGCGTCAGGCGCTTGCGGTCATCCGCCAGTTTCTTTAAGTCGGAGCGGGAGATGGTCTGGCTGATGTTGTCCCCCGCAATCGTGTAGCTGCTCTGCGGTTTTGGCTCGGTGTAGGAGCTTCCGCCGCCGGACGAAGAACCCGTCACAGGTATCGTCTTATGGACTACCGAAAAATTTACAGTTACCGTGGCTTTGATGCTTTCGGTGGTGATGGTAAGCGTCTCACTGTAGTCTCCCGTATCCAACCCGGTCTTGGGCTGCACGGTAAAGGAAACTGTGCCGCCCGCCGCAACCGTGGCACCGGGCGAGAAGTCTCCCACCCAATAATTCGTGGCGGTGGGCTTGGTCAGCGTGACACTCTGGTTACCTGTGTTTTTCACAGCCACGGTTTTTCCGGCGGGGAACGAATCTCCTTTGGCGACAGTGCCAAAGTCCAGGACCGCCGTATCCACTTGGATGGAGTAAACCGGGTCAGCACTTGTTTCGGGGAATACCGCCGTGACGGTTTTGCTGTCCGCGCTGTTCGTTGCCGTCGCCCCATCCACAGTAAAAAAGTCTGCCGGTACGCCCTGCAGGGTGTAGCCGTCCTTGGCGTTCAGGGTGATGGTTGCCGTGTAAACGGTCCCGGCGGCAAATGTACCGTTGGGACTGGGGTTCCACGCCACCGTACCGGTGTATTGCGGTGTCTCGGCGATGGTTGTCACAGGGACCGAGCCAGAGGCGGGGGGTATGATACCGGGAATGACCTGAATGGTGATACGGCTCAACGTCCTGATTTCTCTGCCGTCGGAAGCCTCGTCCGCGTAGATGGAATCGCCTGTCACACGGGCGAAGAAATAATACGCGGTGTTTTCCTCCAGACCGGTAAAGTCCCGCTCCGCCTGCCAGTCGCCGCCAATCATGCTGGGCGTTGCGTCGGTATCGTTTTTCGCGTACTCCACCATACCGTCTCCCTTGTGGCTGACAGGATTCAGGGTTACGCCGGTTGCGGTGATGCTGGCAGCCGTTGGCGAGGCAATCAAACGGGTTACTTTCAGCGTATATTTGCCGCTGCCCTGGAAGGCACCGGAGCCAACCAGGTTTCCATTGCCCCGGATCTCGCCGTCATTGGTGAGGGTATGCTCATTGGTCAGAGTGTAGTCATTGGTGAGGGTGGAACCAATGGGTATAGTCAGGTCGCCGGGAAGTGTGAGGTCCCCTGGCAGGGTAACATCGCCCCACACCTTGCCATCATCACCCTCAAAGATTAAGCCGTTGATCAGGTTGGGGAGATCGCCGCTTCCATTTTCACCCGCGCCGATGTGGGCCCCATATCCAATTCCCCGTGTTGCAAATATAATGGAGTCTCCGGTGATGGAGATGTTACCGCCCGCGCCACCGCCGCCGCCGATGCCCGCGCCGCCGATGCCCGCGCCGCCGCCCGCGCCGCC
>NZ_QSDR01000047.1 GCF_003464085.1 Clostridium sp. AM58-1XD | reverse complement strand
CGCGGGAAGTCTCTCCATCTGCCTGGGAAGTCTCTCCATCTGCCTGTGTCGTTCGGAGAATGGATAATTCATATATTTTTATACCTCACTGAGATATCATTTAATATTAGTATAAGTCCGTTAAGGGTAAGTGGTGAGTAAGGAAGAGGAAAAAGAAAAAATGCATATTTATTAAATTAAAATGCATATTTAACGATTCTGCCATGGAATTGAGTTTTACATACCGAAATTTGACAAAAAAAGCATCGCCTGGTCGTCCACCTTTTATTTGAAGGAATCCTGGGAAATTAAAAAAAATCTAAAAGTATAAAAAAAGCGGTTGAAAAAACTTGTCGAATCGGGTATAATCTATTCAATTTAGGCATTTTTATGCGCCTGAGATGAAGATTCTTAAATAAGAAAGGACAGGTACCCCGTATGAAGGCATTTTTAATATTGGAAGACGGAACGGTGTTTCAGGGGACAAGCATAGGCTCGACCCGCGAGGTAATCAGTGAAATCGTTTTTAACACGTCCATGACAGGTTATCTGGAAGTACTGACCGATCCATCTTACGCAGGGCAGGCGGTTGTCATGACATATCCGCTGATTGGAAATTATGGCATCTGTCATGAAGATATGGAATCATTAAAACCCTGGCCGGACGGCTATATTGTCAGAGAATTATCACGTATCCCCAGCAATTTCAGGAGTGAGGATACGATACAGCATTTCTTAGAATCACATGATATTCCCGGTATCAGCGGAATCGATACAAGAGCCCTCACAAAAATTTTAAGAGAAAAAGGAACCATGAACGGTATGATCACCACAGATGAGAATTACAACCTGGAGGAGGCAGTCGGCCGAATGAAGGGGCATACTGTGAAAGGTGTGGTAAAAGCCACAACAACGAAGGAGAAATTTATCTTGCCGGGTAACGGAAAAAAGGTGGCCCTTCTGGATCTCGGTGCAAAGAAGAATATTGCCCGTTCTCTGAATGAAAGAGGTTGTGAGGTGACGGTTTATCCTTCCGATACTGCTGCCGAGGAGATCCTGAGTACAAATCCGGATGGTATCATGCTGTCCAACGGACCTGGAGATCCCAAGGAAAATGTGGAAGTTATCACACAGATCAAAAAACTATATGAATCCGATGTACCGATTTTTGCCATATGCCTTGGCCATCAGCTCATGGCTCTTGCTACGGGAGCCGATACATTTAAGCTGAAATACGGGCACAGAGGTGGCAACCATCCGGTAAAAGATCTGGAGACAGGAAGAGTTTACATCTCTTCCCAGAATCACGGCTATGCGGTGGATACGGAAAGCCTTGATCCTCAAATAGCTGTGCCGGCTTTTGTCAATGTCAACGACGGTACCAATGAAGGGCTGAAATATACGAAAAAGAATATTTTTACCGTACAGTATCATCCGGAAGCATGCCCCGGGCCGCAGGACTCCGGTTACCTGTTTGATCGATTTTTGAAAATGATGGAGGGAAATGAATAATGCCAAAGAATCCAGATATTAAAAAGGTATTAGTAATTGGTTCCGGCCCGATTATCATTGGCCAGGCTGCTGAATTTGACTATGCAGGAACACAGGCCTGCCGTTCCCTGAAGGAAGAAGGAATTGAGGTCGTTTTATTAAACTCCAATCCAGCTACGATCATGACGGATAAAGATATTGCGGATAAAGTTTACATAGAACCGCTGACGGTAGAGGTTGTAGAACAGCTGATCTTAAAGGAGAAGCCGGACAGCGTACTGCCTACCCTGGGCGGACAGGCAGGCCTTAACCTGGCCATGGAACTGGAGGAAGCCGGTTTCTTTAAAGAAAACAACGTAAAGCTGATCGGAACGACGGCCGCTACCATTAAAAAGGCGGAAGACCGTCTGGAATTCAAGGAAACGATGGAAAAGATCGGGGAACCGGTGGCTCCCTCCAAGGTCGTTGAAAATGTTGAGGATGGCATCGAATTTACCAATACGATCGGATATCCGATCGTGCTCCGTCCGGCCTATACGCTGGGAGGAAGCGGCGGTGGAATCGCTCATGACCAGGAAGAACTGGTGGAAATTCTTCAGAATGGACTGAGACTTTCACGAGTAGGACAGGTTCTCGTAGAACGCTGTATTGCTGGCTGGAAGGAAATCGAATATGAGGTTATGAGAGACGGAGCCGGCAATGTGATTACCGTATGTAATATGGAAAACATTGATCCTGTGGGTGTCCACACTGGCGACAGCATCGTAGTGGCTCCTTCCCAGACACTGGGGGATAAGGAATACCAGATGCTTCGTACGTCGGCACTGAATATTATTACAGAATTGGGAATTACGGGCGGTTGTAATGTTCAGTATGCGCTGAATCCGGACAGTTTTGAGTACTGTGTAATCGAAGTAAATCCCCGTGTCAGCCGTTCTTCCGCTTTGGCGTCCAAAGCGACCGGATATCCGATTGCCAAAGTAGCCGCAAAGATTGCGCTGGGATATACGCTGGATGAGATTAGGAATGCAGTTACCCAGAAGACATATGCCAGCTTTGAACCAATGCTGGACTACTGCGTAGTAAAGATGCCGAGGCTTCCTTTTGATAAATTTATCAGCGCAAACAGGACACTCGGAACACAGATGAAGGCGACCGGAGAGGTTATGAGTATCTGTACCAATTTCGAAGGTGGCCTGATGAAGGCAATCCGTTCTCTGGAACAGCATGTGGACAGTCTGATGTCCTATGATTTTTCTGGGATGAGCGACGATGAACTGCTGGATATGCTGTACAAAGTCGATGACAGAAGAATCTGGGTAATTGCCGAGGCACTTAGAAGAAACGTGTCCTATGAGACGATTCATGAGATTACAAGGATTGATATCTGGTTTATTGACAAGATATCCGCTATTGTGGAAATGGAAAATGCCCTAAAGACAGTTGGCTGGAAGGTGCGCGCCGCCAGATCAGGAAAAGGCGGAGTAAAGGCTGCGGCAGGGCAGGAAAACCAGCTGGACGGAATGGTGGAAAAATTCCTTTCGGAAGAGATTTTAAAAGAAGCTAAAAGGATGGAATTCCCTGATCACGTTATCTCCAGACTGACAGCGATTTCTCAGGAAGAAATTAAGGCTATGCGGTATAAGAACAATATCCGTGCGGCTTATAAGATGGTAGATACATGTGCAGCAGAATTTGCAGCAGCTACGCCGTACTACTATTCCTGCTTCGGAAGCGAAAATGAGGCAGAGATGACAAATGACAGGAAAAAGGTGCTCGTTCTCGGTTCCGGTCCGATCAGGATCGGACAGGGAATCGAATTTGACTTCTGTTCGGTACACAGCACATGGACCTTCAGCAAGGAAGGCTATGAAACAATTATTATCAATAACAATCCGGAGACAGTCAGCACGGACTTTGACATTGCAGATAAGCTGTACTTTGAACCATTGACACCGGAGGATGTGGAAAGCATCGTAGACATAGAAAAACCGGACGGAGCGGTCGTACAGTTCGGCGGCCAGACGGCCATCAAACTCACGGAAGCGCTGATGAAAATGGGAGTTCCGATCCTTGGTACTGCAGCAGAAGATGTAGATGCGGCAGAGGACAGGGAGCGGTTCGATGAAATCCTGGAGACCTGCGGCATACCGAGACCGGCCGGTCATACGGTGTATACGGCGGAAGAAGCCAAGAGCGCGGCTAACCAGCTGGGTTATCCCGTTCTTGTCAGACCGTCCTACGTTCTGGGCGGACAGGGAATGCAGATCGCCATCTGCGATGAAGATATCGACGAATTTATCGGAATTATCAATCAGATCGCCCAGGAACATCCGATTCTGGTAGATAAATATATCATGGGAAAGGAAATCGAGGTCGACGCTATCTGCGACGGTAGAGATATCCTGATCCCTGGAATTATGGAGCATATTGAGCGGACAGGAATTCATTCAGGAGACAGTATCTCCGTATATCCGTCACAGAGTATTACGGATAGTAATAAGAAAACGATCGTAGAGTACACGGAAAAACTGGCCCGCGCCCTTCATGTAAAAGGCATGATCAATATCCAGTTCATTGTGGACGGAGAAGACGTCTATATCATCGAAGTAAATCCCCGTTCTTCCCGTACGGTTCCATATATCAGCAAGGTGACAGGAATTCCGATTGTCCCGCTGGCTACAAGGATTATCTGCGGTCATACGATCCGCGAACTGGGCTACAAGCCGGGCCTGCAGAAAGAGGCGGATTATATTGCTATCAAGATGCCTGTGTTCTCATTCGAAAAGATTCACGGAGCAGACATCAGCCTTGGGCCGGAGATGAAGTCTACAGGAGAGTGCCTGGGAATTGCTAAGACATTTAATGAAGCGCTGTATAAAGCATTCCAGGGAGCAGGAATTAAGCTTCCTAAGTATAAGAATATGATATTCACCGTCAGAGACGAGGAGAAGGAAGATGCAGTGGAAATTGCAAAACGATTCCAGGCCATTGGATACCGGATCTTCGCTACGAGAGGAACTGCGAAATACCTGCATGACCATGGGGTACGGGTACTTAGCGTACCGAAGCTGGAGCAGGAATCTCCGAATATTCTGGACCTGGTTCTGGGACACGAAATTGATTTAATCATCGATATCCCGCCTCAGGGGGCAGAACACTCAAAAGATGGATTTGTAATCAGAAGAAATGCGATCGAAACAGGAGTCAGCGTGCTGACGTCCATGGATACGGCAGCAGCTCTGGCAACGAGTCTGGAGAACAGGGCGAAGGAACTGACACTGGTGGATATCGCTACGGTGGAAAATGTGTGAGCTTTCAGCGAACAGCAGAAGAAGACAGTAACAGCCTTGAATTGAATAAGCAGATATAATTTTAGAATCTTTTAGAATCCGTTCCGAAAATAGCCTGAATTGGTGTTTTCGGAACGGTTTTTATTCCATAGGGCACGCCCTATGGAATAAAACGCTCCGCAGGGATCGCACTGCGGCGGTAAGGAATGATGTCGCTGAAGCGACCTGCCGCAGGCGGAGAATCCCACGAGTGGGATTCTTCTTAACATATGTAAAAATGCTTAAAAAAAATCCTTTGGATGGTAGAAACCCCATTCTTCCACTGGAAACCTCTGTGTCTGGTCAGGAATACCAGGGAGAAAATAACGGTCGTCCTGGGAGGAACTGCGCTGACAGAGATCGCAGAAGACCTGCTCCGGCCGATTGATAATCCGGTGACCACAGCGCCGGCAGGTGTGAATGTTCCAGATAAATCCGCCTTCTTCTGCAGAATGAAAATGGAGATACAGTTCCCTGTCAACCCCATTCAAATGATAAGCGGACATTCTGCGCCATCGCCGGTAGTCATTAAATGCATAATCCGACGCTGACTGGGACAGCTGAAACCGTTTTGCCACATCAGCAGATGTTTTGCACTCTGAAAAATAGATGGCAATGCGCGGTGCGAGAAGATGGCTGGAAAAATAATTCGCCTCTTTTTCTGATTCCGCTGTGTAATCCTTTCCATGATTCAGTTTAAAGTGTCCAAGTTCGTGCATAAGAGAAAAACGGATCCTGGAAGAAGGGCGGTCACTGTTGAAGCAGATGATATCTTCGTACTGAAAAGCTTCATCTGAGTAGGTAGCAGCAATCTCAAATAATTCCCTGTTTTCTCGCTGCAGGTATTCGTAAGGCAGCAGTTTTATCTGATAATGCTTCAAAATGGCGGTACAGTCAATGGGAAATGACTGCACTCCACATTCTTTAATCACTTCTAAAACTTTCTTATCAATCAATCGATAATTCATTTACTCACCTGGTATGTCTATTTCGGACAGCAGCTTGATCAGACGGAGCTTTTGATCGGCGGAAAGTTTTCTGCCGTTTCTGGCTACCAGCTTTTCGATATCGTCATATGACGGCTCGTTTTTTTTCGGAGCATCGTTAAAATCGTCAAGGGACAGGCCAAGAACCTTGGCTATTGCTTTCAGCGTTTCCAACTTGGGGTCCTTTGTAACGCCGCTTAAAATCTTGTCGATTGTCCCCTTCGGTACGCCGGAAAGGCGGGCAAGCTCTTCATTTGTCAAACCGAGTTCCTTTTTTTTCTGTGCAATAATATCCAGTCCCATGTCATAATTTCCTCCTTTTTATGTATCAAGAATATCACCGTTAACGGATAAAGTCAACGAAATACAGGGAAAAAAGGAAGAAAACTCGCTGTTGAATAATATCTAACGGTTATTTTTGAATAAAAAACACTTGACAATATTACTTGACGGATATATTATGTCATATATAAACCGTTAACGGAAATAAATGGCGCCATAAAAAGCCGTTAAAGGAAATAAAAAAGAAATTAAAACTACAGCCGGATAAAAAAGCTGTCTGAAGAATATGTGTTCGATAAATATATTATAGAACATATGTTCTAAAAATGCAATACTTAACGGCTATTTTATAAAAAAGGAAGGGGTTGTTGGCATGAAACAAAAACGTGTCAGGGATTTTACATGGAAAGATTACGGTATTTCACCATATCGTTACAGGGAACTCAAAAACTTCTGTCTTCAGTATATTGAGAAGAAAAAGAAAATCCGCTATGGACTATCTGCCGTAAGACTGGACGGTATGCCGGGAAAAAGCGGAAATGTCAGTCCTGTAGAGATGAGAGCATTTGAAAACCTGAAAAACGAGCAGGACTGCCGGATGATTGAAGAGGCTGCGAAAGCAGCCAGCAGCCAGATCTGGAGGTATCTATTGAAAAGTGTTACGGAAGATGTTTCTTTTGAAATGCTGGAATATGACACAGTCCTCGGCAGAATTCCCATGGGAAAAACAGACTTTTACGGTTACAGGCGACTGTTTTACAGAAATCTGGACCGCCTGAAAAATGGGGACAAACTGAGCGCGGTTGGGTGATAGGATGGTACCATGCAAAAGGCAAAGGAAAGGAGGAGAGGATTATGAGCCTGATAAAAAATGAAACGCGTCCTGTTTTCGACTTAAATGAAATTGAAAAAGGAAACCTTTTGTATGCAAGACATAGCAGCTGGCAGGAAGCCGAGGGAAAAGCCGGGTTTGTGGCTGATGTGACGGAACAGGAAATACTCGTCCAGTACATATCGGGAATCCGGAATGTGACAAATCATTTCCGGATTCCGGTAAGAGAAGTGGCAGAGGGGGCATGGCTGATCCGCTGGTCAAAAGATATGGCAGAAATTTATGAAGCAGGAGTGGCAGCGCCATCCGGTAAAGATCAGCTGGCAGCCCCATTAAAACGATCCGATGTAGATAGTCCTGAACGAGGCCTATGACATGGAGAGAACGAATTGTCAAAAGGATTGAAGAAACGCCGGAAATCCGTACGGCACTGGCAAAATATCAAGGGCGTCCGGCGGTATTCGATACGGTCTGGCCACGTGATGGGGACAACGGATGGGCAGAAAATAAAGCGTATCCAAGAATTGTCTTGAAATTTTTCTCCGGCAGAAAAGGCAGACCCAGGATGAGAGCAGAGCTTTATGCCGATATAACTGCATCGGGCAGCGCAGGTACGGTTGAAACCATGATTTCAGCGATGAGTGAACGCCTGTCTGGTGTGATTATTAAGGCAGAGGACAGAGGAGATACATGTATTTCTCTGACAGAGGCGCCGCCGCGGGAAACTGCTGCAATAAATTCTGCCGCAGTAGAGGGAATCATATGCTGTCCCACAGAGTTTGTGGTCATGGAGTATCCGGTACAGGATACGACAGATCCTGATCCTGTACTGGCACTCAACAGAAAACTGAAGGAGATTTATCCGGAAGCCGTTGTTCTGTGGTATGACGTACCGGAAGAAGTGACGGATATTACGGGAAGCGCGTCTGCATGTTACTGTCGTCTCAGAAAGGCAGAGAGCGAAAAAAATTCGTCATCTGCTGCCGTAAAATGGATGAAATGCAAAGCAGACATCTCAGTTTTTAGCTGTGACAGAAATACAGCGGCCAAAATGGCTGCGTCTATTTCGGACAGGCTGCTGGAAGAAGAGGAGATTGCGATGGCAGACGGTTCTCCCATGTTTATTAAGAATGTGGAATTTCATCCCGACAGGGATGGATTCAGGAAAAGTCAGATCATCGTAAAGGCAGTTTACGGGCTTCTGCGCCATCCGGAGAAAAAACACAGGCTTACAGGGGTAAATACTTCTTGGAAGGGAGAATGACATGATGGAAGATCAGAATATGTACAGTGCAAAAGAGCTTTCTGCTGCAGCGGAAAAGATTTTTGGAACGCGGCAGGAGTGTGCGGCCGCGGCATTAAAAGCTGCAGGAATGAAAGCGGCGACAAAAGAGGAAGCAGAAAAGGTTATTAAAATTTTTTTAAATAAGGAGGTCATTTAATGGCAGGAACATTTGTAATTGGAGAAAACAAGACGAGGCCGGGCGTTTATTTCAATATCGCACAGGATAAGAAAAACGCCCTTGCAGAAGCCGTAGACGGGATCGCAGCCGTTGTATTTCAGGCTGACTTCGGACCTGTGGGAAAGGCTGTAGAAGTTCCAGCAGAAGACGGATACGAGGCTGTATACGGCAGTTCCGGCGGAACGGGGGTATTAGAACAGGTATTTGCAGGCGGAGCGAAGACCATTATTGCATGCAGAGCCGGTAACGGCGGCACAAAGGCGGAAGTAAAGCTGAAAACAGGCGAAACAGAAGCAATGAGCATCACTGCAAAATATCCTGGAAGCAGAGAATTTTCTGTAACAGTCCGTACAAAACTTACGGATGGAAGCAGAAAAGAATGTATGATTTATACAGGACTGAAAGAGCTGGAACACTATGAGTTCGCAGCAGCTGAGGGAAAAGAGGCATCTGCTCTTGCAGAAGCGATGAGGGGATCAAAACGATTTGACGCAGCCGTTATTGCTGATGGAAAATTAGATGACTGCAGTCAGGAAAAATTCACTGCAGGAACGAATCCTACTGTGACAGCGCAGGATTATAGCGACGGATTTGCAGCAGTTGAACCATTTTACTTTAACACCTTATGTGTGGATACTGAGGATACGGATACTCATCTGCTTATGCAGTCATTTATGGAACGAATTTTTGACGTTGGTCAGTTTGCAATTGCTGTTGCAGCAGAAAAGCACAGCACAGCGCTGGAAACGAGACAGGAACATGCAGCTGCATTTAACGACAAATCAATCGTATACGTGCTTAACGCCTGGGTGAAAGAAGGAGAAAAAGAAATGGACGGCTGTCTGACAGCAGCCAGAATTGCCGGTATGATTGCGGCATGCAAATCTGATAAATCTCTGACTCATACGGTTGTAAATGGTTTTACAGAACTTTTAGAACCGCTTACACCATCTCAAATGACTGCGGCGGAGAAAAAAGGCTGTCTTGTGCTTTCCTATAATACATCAAAAGAAGTCTGGATCGACAATGCCGTCAATACGCTCATCGATGCAAACGACGGAGATGACGGCTGGAAGAAGATCAGAAGAACAAAGACGAGATACGAGCTGATTTACCGCATGAATAAACAGGCAGAAAGTCTGATCGGTATGGTGGATAACGATACAAACGGCAGAGCTACTGTGACCGGCCAGCTTCAGGCTGTGGGCACAGCCATGGTAGATGAAGGAAAGCTTGTCAAATGTGTGGTTGCGGAAAGCGGTAAATATACGGCAGATATTGATTCTGCATGGTTTGATGTAGACGTGATCGACAAAGATTCTCTGGAACACGTTTACCTTACATATCATTTTCAGTACAGCACGAAGGGAGAGGAATAATTTATGATTAATACGAGAGCAGCAGGGGATGCGAGACATGCCCGCACCGGCAAAGACGGTGCACTTTATAATGAAAACGGTGTCCTTTTAGCGACAGTAGAGAGCTTTCAGGCTCAGGCAGCTTATAATAATGCGAAGTATTCCGTATTAGGCAATGCTCAGGAGATGGAGACGGCCAACACATTTGGCGTGACCCTCACCATGTCCCAGATCGTAGTAGAAGACGATCAGTTCATTATCGATTTGATGGAGTCTATGGAAACACAGACTATGCCTGTATGGAATTTCCAGGGCGTGCTCACAGGCAGAAACGGATCTGAGGAACGCGTTACATACCGCGAGGTGGTTCCGTCAGGAAGCATCGATATTCAGAATATTACTACAGGCGATGTGATCAAGAGAGCATGGAGCTTCTTCGTCAACCGCCCGCCTAAACTTCAGTCTAAACTTACGATTGAATAAGGTGTATTTGTTTGCCGGATGGACGCAAAGTTTATTGAATGGTATTGAAACGGCAGCGTAAATTTATGCAATGACAGGATGTATCCTGCTGCATAAAAAACAAAGACAATAGCGTCCGGCCGAAATATAAATAATAGCTGCCGGTACAGGCGGGCATAGAGACGGGAATCGGAACCAATGCATGGAAGACAGACAGGAGGCAGCGTCCGGACAGGGACAAAATGCGGGAGAAAAGACTGGGAACGGGACGGCAGCCGAAAGCCTTGTCTGAGTGAAAGAATAATAAAATGGATGAACTCCTGGGAAAATGTCTGTCTGTATAAAAAACATCTGCCGCAATGTGAGATATATTGCGCAGTTTACATACTCAGGCCGGATATCAGCTCAGCAAGATGAAGCTTTTACCGGCCTGAACATATAAAAACAGGAGGATGTAAAAAATGTCAGAGAAGTTATCAGAAAAGAATAATAATATCGCAGCAGAAGAGGTGGAATTTACGGATGAGCAGGTAAAAACTCATATCCGCATGAATGAAAGCGATATGATGGCCGGCTTCTGGAAGCAGCGAGCTTTTCAGAGGAAGAGGAGACTGTCATTCAGGTGGAAAGAAAAGGAAAGGTGTATTTTACATTTTCCATTCGCCCTCTCTCAGAATCTGATTACAATACATGCAGAAAAAAACATACAAAGTATTTAAGAAATAAACAGTTTGGTATGAAAATGCCGGAAGAAACAGATACGGTGCGCTATCGTGCCGCATTGATTTACAGGGCAACAGTGGAAAAAGACAGAAAAATTTTATGGGACAACAAGGATATCTGGAAGTCCCTGAGCGATAAGGGCCATGAAGTTGTGACTGGTCTGGATGTAATCGACTATGTGCTCTTAGCCGGAGAAAAGGACAGAATTATCGAGACGATTGATTCCATCAGCGGTTTTGACGCCGGAAACAATCTGGAGGAAGTGGCAAAAAACTGATCATGGCAGGAGGGAATGCAACCCTCCTGCATCATATCTTTCAGAAGACGGGCATGACGCCCGATGAATTTTATGAGAAGCCCCCAGGCGTGAGGGCTTTTTTGCTGCAGTCCATGAGAATAGCCCTTTCTCCGAAGGAAGAAAAGGATGGTGATGTAGGATGACGAATGTGGTGAGAATTGATGCTGCCGGAGCAATAGACGGTGCGGCCCGATCTTTGGGAAAAGCCGAAAAGAGAGCGGATAAATTTAAAACGGCGATTGCGAAAGCGGAAGAACAGCTCCTTAAAATGCAGAAACAGGAATACATCTGTAAGATAAAGATCATTGAAGAGACCGAACCTGTTCTGGAGTCGATGAAACAGAAAATAAGCGCGCTTGAGGGGAACTTTAAGATTAATATTTCCTGGAGCGAAATGGTTGAAAGGCCGTTTATGAGCTGGTGGAGCGGAAGAGGCAAGGCGTGGATAGACGACGCGGCACAAAATATGGGAACTATCATGGGGACGGCGATTACCGCCGGACTGACGGCCACTTTGATGCCGGAGATTATGAACTGTGTGAATACGATCGCTGGGGCGCTGGGGTCAGGGGGGGATTTATTCTGGACGAAGGCATCGGTGTATGCGACCGCAGCCTCCGTATTTGCGACGTCAGCAAATACTATTGCAGCTGCAATACCATCATTAGCGCAGGCTCCCGGACTATTAATCGCGCTGGGAGGTCTGGCTAATTTGGCAGGCGTGGCTGCTTCTGCATACACTTATAAAAGCGGCTCAAAAGACTATTTAACAGCTGAAAAACTGACCGATTACAGTGATCTAAATATGAAAGAGGCATATGAAAGTTCAGGAGAGATAAAAAAGAAATGGTCTAAAATAGGAACGGTTATCGGTTTCATATTAGGCAGTATAACTGGCAATCCGGTAGGCGGAGCTCTTGTAGGCGGAGGCGTAGGAAGCGCGGTCGGTATGTGGAAAGGGGAGAAGATAAAGAAAGAAGCGGAAATTGTAGAGGTACAGGGAAAATACAGCTCTCAGGAATTAAAGGACGCGTTGGCTAATGGGATGTCGGAAGAGAGTGATGAATTTCAGCAGAGGCTACGTGAAGTTAATAGAAAAAGAATGGAAAAAAGCTTTGGAAATATAAGCCTTACTTTAAAGGAGATTAAGCGGCTGTCTAAGGAAATTGTGTTTGGAGATAAAGTAAAAGATGTGGAACGATTTCGGATGGCTGTTAGTGAAACCGAACAGAATATGGCTAATTTTGAAAATTCTGTTGCTGGTTTTGAACGGCTAAAATGGAAAATTGAAGTTGGGATGACTCTTTCTCCTGAGGAGAACAAAACATTTCAAAATCAGGCTAAGCAAATAGGAGAAGATGCACTGGCAACCTTGGAAAGTCGTCACTACAAGGCAGATATGGCAGTACAAATGTTGCTGGGAGTAGAAGGTTCAAAAGAAATAAGGGGAGTATTCAAGGATATATATGGACAGAATGAAGAGGCAATCATAAATAAGGAGGCAGAAATTGATAAATATATAGGTGAACATTCCAACAAAGGAGTGTTTGATACCAAATATTCAGAAGGACTTAATCAGTTGATGCAGGAGATGATGGAGCTTGTAAGTAATTCAGAGACTGAGAGTGCGACAGGAGTAATGAAAGCTACAGGAGCAAAATACAGACAAAAGCATATGGATATCAAGTCTTTTGAGGCCTTAGAGGAAGAATTAAAAGAAGATGTAGGAAGTTATGAGAAAGAATTAGGGGAAGCACTTGCAGATGGATTAAATGGATTAGAAAAAACAAAAGATTCTAATCCTTATTATAAACAACAGCAACAGGAATTAATTGCTGCATATAATGCACAGATGGATACGTTATATGAAGGTGTTTCAACTAATCTTTTAGAGAAACTTGTTGAGTCGTACAGCGATATATTTGGTAATGTTACAGCAGAAGATATTGGACTTAAATTGAAAGAAGCCCGGGATAGCGGAATCGACTTAAAATCGCTTAGTGCAGATGAAATGCTGAATTATTTTGACTTAGAAGGCATCGGAGACAAGGATAATAAAGCATTGATTGCAAATGTATTACAACAGATTATAGAAGTGCTTCCCAATTATGGGTATGGTGTATCGCCGGATGGCACGGTCGATTATAATTTTTCAGTTGATGAAGAAAGCCTGGCGGCTAAAGCACAAGAAAATAAAAGTATGGTTGAAGCTGCCATGCTGAGTGTTGCTGAAGGAGCCATCCCTGTGGAGTTTTTGATCGAACCATCTATAAGACCTACTGGGAAACCAATAAAGCTAAAGGAACTACTTACTGGAATGGGAGGAAAAACAGACAGTGAGTCTGGTACGAAGCAAGAGACTGTGCAGAATTGGCAGCTTGTTGGAAATGCCAACGGCGGCTTCATCACCTCCCCCCTCCTCTCCTGGGTCGGCGAAGACGGACCGGAGGCCATCATCCCATTGGGCAGCAAGCGGCGGTCCAGAGGGCTGTCCCTATGGAAACAGACAGGAGAACTGCTTGGAATTCCGGCCTTTGCCGACGGAGTGATTACAAACGACGGCGGATTATTTAGCGATACCGGTCTGCCTGCTTATTTATACGGCAGCTCCGATACAGGATTTACAGACAATTCAGGAGAAGAGACGGGTCAGCCGGCGGTATCGGTCCCCGTTGAACAGAAGACATCCTCCGTTCAGGTGGCGGTTTCTGCAGCGCCTGTCATCAACATCAATGGAGTACGCAAAGACGATGATATTGTCAGCACCATCCGTTCCCATATCCGTGAACTGGCCGATGATATGTGCGGTGAAATCGCGGACAAAATCACGGTTGTATTCTCCAATATGCCTAAAGAGGCTTAGTGATAAGTTTCTGAAAAATTCAGAAAAGAAGGTGAGAACGTACATATGGCAATTTATTTAAGCGAAACGACAGGCAATCTGGAGTTTGAATTTCCATCTATGCCGGAATCCATCGACATCGGAACCGGCACCAGCTATCAGAGCTATAAAATAATCGGAAAAGGCGGGATCAACATACCGAAAGGCGTGGAGGTTACGGATATTTCCTGGGACGGCGTATTTTTCGGCAGGAAAAAGCGGCGGGAATCCATTGTCGGAAGCTGGGAAAGCCCGGAGGAATGTAAAGACATTCTGAGCGGATGGCAGGAAAACGGCACGGTTCTGGAATTGATTGTGGACGAAGCACCCGTCAATATGGATGTGACGATTTCCAATTTCAGCTGGAAGGCAACGGGCGGTTTTGGAAATATCGAATATTCTATCGCATTTAATAAGGCTCCAGCTCTGAAAGTCTACACGACGACAGAGCTGAAAATCGATGATTTTGTAAAGACGGTCCAGACCAGGCCGGAGCCGGAGAAGCAGACTGGCGCATACACTGTTGTCAAAGGCGACAACCTGTGGAAAATCGCAAGAAAATTCTATGGGGGAAGCGGGGCGGAATGGGAAAAAATTTACGTGGCCAATCAGGAAATCATCGAGAATACAGCCAGACGCTACGGAAAGTCTTCTTCCGACCGGGGCCATTGGATCTATGCAGGCTGTGTGCTTACAATCCCGTAAGGCAGTTAAAGCGGGTCAAGAAAGGTGGTGAAAGCGTATGATTGATCTTTCGAAGCTTCAGTACAAGCTTCTGATCATGACGGAAAACGGTGTTCAGTATAATGTAAAGGACTTTACAGACAAGCTGTTATGGGAAGAGAATGAGAAAGAACTGTCCATGAGAATAACCTTTAATCTGTACAACAAAAAGACGGATGCCGGATATCTGTCGGATATTGCAAAACTGGGCTGTCTGGCCGGTATTTATGTATCAGACGGTACGGATGATGTAGAGGTAGCAAGAGGATATATCAAGGAATGCAATTACAGCAATTCCTCAGATGAAGAGGGGTTCTCCTGTACGGCGTATGATGAGCTGTATTCTCTGCAGAAATCACAGGACAATATTTACATACCGGCAGGGCAGACGACAAAAGGAGCGCTGGAACAGGTACTGACTCCATGGGGAATCACTATTGCCCAGTATGACGGACCGGAGGCGGTTCATGAGAAGTTTGCAGAGAGAAATAAGAGTATTTCCGACATGATAACGAATATCCTGGACGATGCGGAGAAAAAGGGACAGAAGAAATGCTTTCTGAGGGCGGAGCAGGGAAATATTAAGATACTGCCTGTGTGTGAAAATGAAACGGTATACGTATTTAATGAAAGCAACGGTGTCCGCCTGTCTCAGAAGAGAAGCATAGCCAATATGGTCACCCGTGTGAAGATTCTGGGAATGCAGGATGACGAAGGGCGGTCACCGGTAGAGGCCGTCGTAGACGGAGAGACGCGTTTTGGAATTATTCAGAAAATTATCAGCCGGGACAGGGATAAAAGCGTCGAAGATGCAAAACAGACAGCTCAGGAGATGATTGATAAAGACGGAAAGGTGGACGAACAGGTTACCCTGGAGCTGCCGGACGTGCGTTTATCAGAAAAGGAGACAGGATTTACGTGCAGAATATGGGAACGGTAAACGGCTATCAGAGGGTGCTCAGTATTCAGCATAACGCTGATAGCACAACCATGAGCGTAACAGTCGAAAAGGTGGCGCAGGAAAATGTTGAAAACGGAATTTAAAGGAACGGCTAAGCTTGCCGCAGCTATGCATAACAGGATAAAGTTAATGGGTGAAGCGCCTCCGGTGATGGAGCTGGGAATGATCGGCAGTGATATGAGTCTGATTACAGACAGCTTCAAGCAGGCGATTCCTGCAAGCGATTATCTCGTCTGCAGAAGTGTGGCCTATGATGCGGGGGGAGAATTTACCACGGACAGCAATGGGGACAGCGTAAGGTTCCCGGAGACCTTTAGAAACCTAAAGCCCGGAGACCGCGTGCTGACAGCCTGGATGGGAAATGAAGCAGTTGTTATCGATTTAATACTGCCTGCGTCAAGGATTGGAAAAGGAGGTTGATGAATTGTCTGAGACATTATTTCCGGTTGTCATACAGCCGCAGTTGATTAAAGAATCGGAAATTTACGACAAAAAGTATAAAAAGAGCTTTGCATGGGATATGGATAAAGGCGATTTCGCAGCAGATGGAGCCAGAAAAATTATAGAATGCGGCGGTCTTGCGGCATATCAGACATGGTGCATCAAAGCAGTTATGACAGAGCGGTTTAGCTGTCTGGCTTATCCGGCGGAGATCGGAACCCAGATGGAACGGGCCATGAAGAAAAAATCACATAAGGCTTGTGAATCAGCGATTGAACGAACAATTAAAGAGGCTTTGAAAGTAAATCCCCGGACAGAATACGTCAGGGGATTTGCTTTTTCCTGGAACGGTGATTCGGTAAAGGTATCATTTACGGTAAAAGGAATCCAGTATGAAGAATTCCGGCAGTCGATATCTGTGAACCATGCTTTTGGAAACGGGGACGAACGGAGTGAATAGATGGGGTAAAATGATAGTAGGAAAAAGGAAAGGAGGAAAAAACTATGGAATTTGAATGTCCGGAATTTCTAAAAGACATGAGTGCCGAGCAGATCCACGAGCGCATGATGGCAAACCTGCCCAGCGATATTGATGATATGCCGGGCGGCTTTGCTTATGATTATACGATGCCTACGGCGCTTGTAGCCTCAGAGCTGGTGAACTTTACTTTAATGAAAGCGCTTATGACAGCGTTTCCGGAATACGCCTGGGGAAAGTGGCTTGATCTTCATGCTGGTCAGGCTCATATTACCAGAAGGCCGGCTAACAGAGCATCCGGAGAAGTTACCGTTACCGGTAAAGAAGGAACTATAATTCCCAAAGGAACCATGTTCTGTACAGCCGCTTCTGAAACTGCGGCAGGTATCGAGTTTCTGTCTGACAGAGATGGGGTAATCGATGAAAGCGGAAATGCAGTAATCCCGATCACGGCCAGGCTGGCAGGTACTTTATCAAATGTAATGGCCGGGACGATTGTTTTGATGGGAAAAACGATCCCGGGAATTACAAAAGTCACGAACGAAGGAGCGATTTCAGGAGGGACGGAGGAGGAATCGGACGAAAGCCTGTATGAACGAATCAGGCTGGAAAACGCCTCGGAGAACTATTCTTACATCGGTAATGACACAGATTATATAAGGTGGTCAAAGGAGGTTGCAGGCGTAGGCGACTGTATCGTCATGCCGGCCTGGAACGGACCAGGTACGGTCAAACTGATCTTGGTAGACCAGAACGGTGAACCGGCGAATAAGGCAATTGCAGATGCCGTCTATGAGCACATCGTATCGGAAAAAGACAGAAGCAGACGGCTTCTGCCGTCTGGCTGCGCGGAGCTTACGGTAACAGGAGCTTCTACGAAAAAGATATCTTATCTGTGTACTGGAATCGTATTTGACAGGGAAATAACGACATTGGAACAGATGAAAACCGATTTTCAAGATGCGGTGACTGCTGTTTATGAAGAAGCAAAAGAAAAAGGCGTTCTCGTATATAACAGAGTACGCGGACTGGTGATATCCATTAAAGGGGTCACTGATTTTGAACGCTTTCAGATGAACGGAGCCGAAGAAAATATCGAATTATCCAGAGAGGAATATGCCAAGACGGAATCTGTGGAGTTCCTTGAGGCAGCCTCAGTCTAACAGATCAGAAAAAGGATTTTGGAATACGATATGAAAATGTAAAAGAGATTTTGGCAAAAGAAAGGAGGTGGATACTATGAATTTGGAAAACTTTCCGACGAGTGAATCAGCCGTCAAACTGATGGACTATGTTACGCCTGGCTGGTATGACAACGCTTATATGGGAAAATGGATTTATCAGGTGTTGGGCCTTTCCTTGGACGAGGTGACAAAACTTTACGAGGAATTTCCTGAGCAGCTGTTTTCGGATACCGCCACATGGGGGCTTCCCTATCACGAAAGAAAATATGGTCTTCCTGTAAACAGCCAGCTGAGTGATGAGGAGCGCAGACGGCTGATTCGTAAACGGCAGATGACAAGAATCCCCATGACTCCGTACAATATGGAACAGATGATTAAAAACATTACGGAATTTGATGTACACGTTACAGATGTTCATGATCAGTCGGAATTTGTGAAAAAGCCGGATCATTCCAATGAATTTCAGGTTGTTCTGATCGGGGAAGGAACGGCTGATCTGTTCTCCATACGAAAATATCTGGATCAGGTGAAACAGTCACATACGGTGTATGAGATATTCTATTATGAGCATTCTGAACTGACGGCAGCAGCAGAGTATAAAAATGTCGTTACCATTAGGTGTGTTTTCTATCCGTTTAACAATATTCTTCCGCTGTCTCTGGACGGTACATGGAAATTAGACGGTACCAACAAACTGTGCGGCAAGAGGGTAGGGCAGGATACCTCTCTTCTGCTTGACGGCAGCGTATATTTGAACGGTAATACAGATTTAAGCGGTTATAAAAGCAGAGGGAAGAGTATTTTACAGGAACGGATCACGCTCCGCATGAATACAAAGGTTGGAAATTCTGTTTCTGCGAGTGTAACAACGGAAAAAAATCAATGGAAGCTGGAGGGGAATATGAAAATGGATGGTTCAAAGAAGCTGAATTCACAGGTCTGGAAAGAACAGTTATAGAAAGGAGCGTTGACGATGGGAAAAATAGCGGTGCCTGAACAGCCGGAATTACACATACGAGATGTAGAACAGTTGACAGAAAACGACAGAAACTCGGCTGGCTTATTCAATCAATATTTCGGTGGTCTGTTGGAAAACGATGCATTTCTTGACAGAAAGGCAGAAGAGAGCAGAATGATTCCATTGACAAATTTAGAACTGGAAGAGCTTTTAAAATGAAAGGAGAATAATTATGAGCAATATTAATAAGGGATTAGACAGCAATGGCGTGCTGTACATTTGGAACAAGATCAAATCATCATTTGTAATAAAGGAAACAGGGAAAGGATTATCATCGAATGATTATACAGCTGGTGAGAAAACAAAGCTTTCCGGAATCGCAGCAGGAGCGGAGGTAAATGTGCAGGCGGACTGGAATATTACTGATACGGCCTCAGATGCTTTTATCAAAAATAAGCCGTCTTCACTGCCAGCAGACGGGGGAAATTCTACTACGGTAAACGGCCATACCGTCCAGACAGATGTACCATCGGAGGCGAAATTTACAGATACGATTTATGGTGATGCGACACAGTCAGCACACGGTCTGATGTCAACGGCCGATAAGAAAAAACTGGATGGATTTAGTGCAGCCACAGAATATGTTAAAAAAACTGAGATCACAAATGTGTATCGTTATAAAGGTTCAGTGACAGACGCATCAAAACTGCCTGATTCCGGCCAGATATCAGGAGATGTTTACGATATTCAGACAGAGTCCGTTTATGGACCTGCCGGTCAGAATGTAGCGTGGAATGGGACTGCATGGGACCCTCTTGGAGGAATTGTTACAATCGAACCAATATCAAATGAGGAACTTGAGGCAATCCTTGTATAAAGGAGGACGAGCAGTATGACAGACAAGGTTTTAGACCTGGCGGGAGTTCAGCTGATATGGAATAAAACGAAAGAATATATTAACAGCAGGTGCTCTGGGAAGTCCGTTTATTTACGCAGCATAGTAGTTAATAAAGAAGATTTCGGCAGTACATTGACAGCGTATATTCAGAATAGTCAGGTAAAACAGGACAGTATTGTACATATTTATTTTGCGGAAAGCAGCATTCGTATGGCTCAGAAGGCGAGTATTATCGGTTCAACAGAAGACGGTAGAATTGTGCTGAAAGCTCTGAAGCTGCCGGAGGGAAATTTGACAATAGATGTAATTGAAATTAAACAGATAGGAGGATAAAATGGCTCAGGCAAAGATTACGGTAACGGGAAGAAGAAAACTGTGCAGATCCCATGCAGGTGACAGTGTACTGCCTGCAATTGTTCAGATCGCCTGGGGTGATGGCGGAGTAGAAGAGGATGGAGAAGCGGTAAAAGATACAACCGGGAATGAGGTTGGCCTTTATCATGAGCTTTTAAGAAAAAATATTGAAAGCCACACCTATTTGGATGAAAATGAGACATCATGCCGCTACACTGGTACGATAGAAAAAGACGAGCTGATCGGAAAAGAATTGTCAGAAATGGGACTGTATGATGCAGATGGTGATTTAGTAGCATATAAGACTTTTATGAAAAAGGGAAAAGATGAAGATATTGTTTTAATCTTTGACATGGATGAGATATTTTGATAGGAGGGCAGCAAATGAATTACTGTGAAGCGAAGAATCCACCCGTATTCGCAATGGAAATAGAAAAATGGGATACGAATACGGATGCCAATGGCACGGATATGGCGGTTGAGATTGAACAGCTTTATAATAATACGCTTTATAACAAAGCGCTGGGCGAACAGGTCCGGGGAAAGATACTGACAGGAATTACTGTAGCTACGGAAGACTGGATCGATTTGTCATATGAAATCACAGATGAAGCGATTACGGAAAAAAGTTCGGTTTATATCGGTTACAGCTTTGATTCCATACCGGCAGCGCAGAAAGCGAACATCAGAGGAAAGACAGAAAACGGAAAACTGACGCTGGTTGCAAAAAAGCTTCCGGCTCAGGATATTGCGATTGAAGAACTGCGTATTTTAAATCTGAGACAGGAGGGATAAGAATGGCTACATTTACGAATGCAGGTGGTGGCGGCGGTCTGGATACAGACGAGCTGACTGCCACAGCGGGCGATATTTTAAAAGGAAAGACAGCCGGTGTTAAGGGAAGTGATGAACCTGTTGCCGGAACGTTGGAATTGACAGGAGATGCCGCAGATTCCACCGTACTTTCTGGAAAAACGTATTACAATACGGACGCAAAGACAAAAAGAACAGGAACAATGGCGAATCAGGGCGCCAAAACAGCTGCGCTGAACTGCGGCGGAAGCTATACGATTCCTGCTGGATATCACAACGGAGCAGGAAAGGTTACGGCTAACAGCCTTGCCAGCCAGACAGGCGGAGCAACGGCTGAAGACAAATATGTCTATACTGGAAAGACATACTGGAAAGACGGAGTTAAACGCACCGGGTCCATGACCGTATCCTCCGTAGTGTCTTTTAGTGTAGCCGCCTATTCTGCAACTCAGTTCACCTGTACCTGGAAATGGCCCTCAAAAGGACCGTATTCAGGGGTGATAATAAGAGGTAAATTAGGCGGCTATCCAACCAATGCATGGGATGGGCAACTTGCCTATCAGGGAACTGGAAGTAATGCAGCTTTAGGAGCCACTTCCAGTGTCGTTATTAGCGGTGCTCAAGAAGGAAGTGGTGGAACGACATACTATTTCCGCATTTGGGTGTATTGCACATGTTCTGCCGGTGATGTGTATTCGGGATATTTGCAAACAACCGCAGCAACCAGAGGTAGAGGACAACAAATATTTACTTCATCAGGAACATTCACAGTGCCAGCAAATACTAGTTTTATTGACGTATTTTGCGTCGGCGGTGGAGGGGGAGGCAGTAGTTCTACTCAAAAAGGGGAAAGTAAATATGAAATTTATGGCGGCGGTGGAGGTGGGGGCGGTTATACAACTACTAGAAGGTCTATAGCCGTATCATATGGGCAACAATTTCAAATTACTATAGGGGCTGGTGGATCAGGAGCCAGTAGAGGCGAAAAAGGAAAGGCAGGAGGGGGCAGTTCCTTTAGTGATTTATGTTCTGCTAATGGTGGCTTGGGAGCACATGAAAGATATCCTAGTGGTTATTATCATGCAAAGTATGGCGGAAAAGGCGGTTCTGGAGGTGCTGGCGGATATACTAATGATGGATCTTCAGATGGGAATAGTGCTTATATATATAATAACAATCCATCGAGTGATTATAGTGCAACAGGTCAAGGATCAAATACCAGAGCTTTTTCAGAATCAAGTGGAACTTTATATTCTGGCGGAGGAGGAACAGGAGCAGCATGGAATCAAGTAAAAGGTGAAGGACGGAATTCGGGGTATGGTGGTGATGGCGGCGGTGCCACAACACCAGGTAATATCGTTGATTCTCCAGGTGTTAATGCAGCAAATAATACTGGAGGAGGAGGTAGTGGAGGTAGTATTTATGTAGACAGGCACGGTCGTGTATATGGATCTTCTTCTTCAGGTGGTAGTGGAGGTTCAGGTATCGTTATTGTTCGTTGGGGATATTAGTATCCCCATCTGACTATAACAATACCTGACCTCCGGCCCCTCTGCTTCTGGCATTTGAGGACCCAGATGTGCCATAACTTGAAGTTCTCTTCTATAACCACCATGACCAGCGCCATAGCCGCCATAGCCACCAACTCCTTTTTCATCTTCAGATGGAAGTTTATACCGAGTAGCTCCACCACCGCCACTATGTGCGTTAACATTAGAATTCCCTGTATTTCCGCCTCCACCACCGCCAACACAAAAAATGTCAATAGAACTTGTATTTTATTGCGTTCTCAGTGTAGGTGTTAAATTTTAAATTATCCATAGGTAAAATAAGACTATATTTAAAAAAGAGAAAGGAATTAACCAATGATTGTACATCAAATTTTTGCAGAGATTTATGAAGAAACCGTGCAGAACATCATGGTTTGCGATAACTACGAACTTGCCAATTACATCTCACGTTGCACGTATGGTGATAAAGCCATTGCGGTAGAGTGCACCCAATATCCTTGCTCGATCGGTGATAAGTATCATGACAACCGTTTCTGGCATATAAATGAAGACGGAGAGGAGACAGTCGTCGCATACGTGCCGACTGCAGAACAGGAGGTACAGATTTTAAAGGCAAATAATGAGGAAATTACGATTGCAGTAGCAGAGATGTTGGGAGGTGCAGCAGAATGATCAGCGAAATCACGAAAAATATTATCATACGGGCGTTGAAGATACGGCAGGAGCGGGGAGAGAATCCGGAATCCGTGATCAAAAATTACAGGAAGCTGACGGAAGAAGAAAAACAGGAGATCCTGGAAGAGATCAAATACAGATCAGCGTAACGCAGAGAGGAGCGAAAGCTTATGGAAATACTGGCCAACCGCTATAATGCGGCTGCCGGAGCTGTGACAGCCGTATTTGCAGCTATCTTCGGAATCTATTGGTATGTATTTGCAGGATATTTGATTTGCAATATCCTGGACTGGATTACCGGATGGTACAAAGCCAGAAAACTGTGTCGTGAAGACAGCAGAATGGGCCTGAGGGGTATTGTGAAAAAGCTGGGCTACTGGGTGATTATCCTGGTAGCCTTTCTCATCCCGGAAATGTTTATCCACGTAGGACAAGATTTGCTTGGCTTAAATCTGGAATTTCTTACACTGATCGGGTGGTTTACCCTGGCCTCCCTTCTGATCAATGAAATAAGAAGCATCCTGGAAAATTTGGTAGAGTGCGGTTATCAAGTCCCTGAATTTCTAATCCGTGGGCTGGCAGTAACCGAAAAACTGATCCAGGCGGGAGCCGATTTCCGGGAATAAAAGGAAGAGCAGCAGTGGTTGAATACTTGAACTCCGTTGGTAGACGTCTGAATGGAGTTCTTGACAGAGCTGAATTGAAAAAGTAAATTCCAGTGCGGGACTAAATTCCACTGGTCTTTAAAATTTAGCCTGAATTATCAGGTTTTTAACGTAAAGATTCTAGATATCTACTATAAT
>NZ_QSDR01000046.1 GCF_003464085.1 Clostridium sp. AM58-1XD | reverse complement strand
AAAAATAGTGACGCGCCGTGAAAGCGCGGAACTATTTGCTACGGCTTGACCATAAGGTCAAGGCGGTTCCCGCGCGTTTTTATGGAGCGAGGGCCGAGCGCAATAAAAAATAGTGACGCGCCGTGAAAGCGCGGAACTGCAAAATTCTGCAAAAGTGCAAGAAATGAGGGCAAAGGAGCCTGTTGTTTCGGCACTTTTTTCGCTTTTTAAGGGACATGTTTTCTATAGATAATTATTACATAAGATAATTAATACATAGAATTGGATAAAAAGCGGTGGAGCAGAACGAACCGGCTTGCTGCTGCGTTCAGGAAATAAGGTAAAGAAAGAGGAGGTCTCTATGAGAAAAAAAATCCCGGATATACAAGGCTCCGAGACTGGGCTGTACCGGACGGAATTTGAACATGACAACTGCGGAATCGGCGCAGTGGTAAACATAAAAGGAAAGAAAAGCCATCGGACGGTGGAGAACGCTTTAAAAATAGTAGAAAACCTGGAACACAGGGCCGGCAAAGACGCCGAGGGAAAGACAGGAGACGGAGTAGGAATCCTATTGCAGATATCGCATGGTTTCTTCTCCAGAGTCTGTCGTGACCTCGGCGTCTTTTTAGGCTCAGAAGGGGAATATGGGGCTGGAATGTTCTTTTTCCCTCAAAATGAATTAAAACGAAGCCAGGCGAAGAAAATGTTTGAGGTAATTATAGAAAAGGAAGGAATGGAGTTTCTGGGCTGGAGATCGGTTCCCACTGTTCCGGAAGTACTGGGGCATAAGGCGAGGGAGTGCATGCCGTATATCATGCAGGCGTTTGTGAAAAAACCGGAAGGCGTGGAGACTGGCCTGGACTTTGACAGGAGGCTTTTCATTGTACGCCGCGTCTTTGAACAGAGCAACGACGATACATATGTCGTTTCACTTTCCAGCCGCACTATCGTATATAAAGGAATGTTTCTTGTAGGGCAGCTGCGCACATTCTTCCTGGATCTTCAGGATCAGGCGTATGAATCGGCAATCGCCATCGTCCATTCCAGGTTCAGTACCAATACGGAGCCGAGCTGGGACAGGGCCCATCCAAACCGGTTTATCGTTCATAACGGAGAGATCAATACGATCCGCGGAAACGCAGATAAAATGTTGGCCAGAGAAGAGACGATGGATTCTCCGTGCCTCAAGAATGAGCTTCACAAAATATTGCCTGTAATCAATGCAAAAGGATCGGATTCAGCCATGCTGGATAACGCTTTGGAATTCATGGTTATGAACGGCATGGATCTTCCTCTGGCCGTTATGGTGACAATTCCTGAACCATGGGCGAACAATAAAGCCATGAGCCAGGATAAAAGAGACTTCTATCAATATTATGCCACGATGATGGAGCCATGGGATGGCCCTGCGTCCATTCTCTTTTCCGATGGAGACGTTATGGGCGCCGTTCTGGACAGAAACGGACTGAGACCATCCAGATACTATATTACAGACGACGGATACATGATTCTGTCTTCCGAAGTAGGCGTCCTGGATATTCCGGCAGAACGGATTCTGCTGAAGGAACGCCTTCATCCGGGCAAGATGCTCCTTGTGGATACGAAGGAAGGACGCATCTGGAACGACGAAGAGCTGAAAGATTTTTATGCGAAGAAACAGCCATACGGCGAATGGCTGGACAGCAGCCTGATTTCCCTGGCCGATATCAAAATCCCAAATAAAGGAGTGGAAGAATACAGCGGAGAACCTCTTTCCAGAATGCAGAAGGCCTTTGGATATACGTATGAAGAATACAGGACATCCGTAAGGGATATGGCGCTTAACGGCGCAGAGGGAATCAGCGCGATGGGGGTGGATACGCCGTTGGCAGTCCTTTCAAAAAAACACCAGCCGCTGTTCAATTATTTCAAGCAGCTGTTTGCTCAGGTGACAAATCCTCCGATCGACGCCATCCGTGAGGAAATTGTTACAAGCACTACCGTCTATGTGGGAAAAGAGGGCAATCTACTTCAGGAAAAACCGGAGAACTGCCAGGTTCTGAAGATCAATCATCCAATTCTTACGAATACGGATATGCTTAAGATAAAGAATATGAAAGTGAAAGGTTTCCGGGTCGCCGTTGTTCCGATCATATATTATAAGAGTATGAAGCTAAAACGGGCTTTGGACCACCTGTTCGTGGAGGTGGATAAAGTTTACCGGGACGGAGCCAATATACTGGTTCTCTCCGACAGGGGAGTGGATGAAAATCATGTGCCGATGCCTTCTCTACTGGCGGTTTCCGCTGTGCATCAGCATCTGGTGAAGACGAAGAAACGCACATCCATGGCGATTATACTGGAATCGGGAGAGCCGAGAGATGTCCATCATTACGCAGTCCTGCTGGGATATGGCGCGTGTGCGGTCAACCCTTACCTGGCTCATGATACGATCCGGGAGCTGATCGAGAACCGGATGCTGGATAAGGACTATTACGCGGCTGTGGATGATTATGACTGCGCCGTTCTTCATGGAATCGTCAAAATAGCGTCTAAAATGGGAATTTCCGCGATTCAATCTTATCAGGGATCACAGATATTCGAAGCGGTCGGAATTTCTGAAGATGTAATAGATCAGTATTTTACGAATACAGTCAGCAGGGTGGGAGGGATCACGCTGGATGACATAGCGAAGGAAGTGGATGAGATCCATTCAGGCGCCTTCGATCCCCTGGGGCTCGATGTGGATTTTACGTTTACCAGTATGGGAAGCCACAAAATGAGGAGTCAGGGAGAAGCGCACCGCTATAATCCGCAGACCATCCATCTGCTCCAGCAGTCCGCCAGGACGGGGGATTACGGGATGTTCAAGGAATATACGGCGTTGGCGGACAAAGAAGAATGCGGAAATTTAAGGACGTTGCTGGAATTCGACTATCCCGACCAGGGAATTTCCATCGATGAGGTGGAGAAGGTGGAATCCATCGTAAAACGGTTTAAGACGGGAGCCATGTCCTACGGCTCCATTTCTGAAGAAGCTCATGAAGCTCTGGCCGCCGCCATGAACAGTATCCATGGAAAATCCAATACAGGCGAAGGCGGAGAGAGCGAAGAACGGCTGGATTCGGAAGGGACAGAGAACAGCAGGTGTTCGGCGATCAAACAGGTGGCGTCCGGAAGGTTCGGAGTCACCAGCCGGTATCTTGTATCTGCGAAAGAAATACAGATTAAGATGGCGCAGGGGGCAAAACCGGGCGAAGGAGGCCACCTTCCGGCAGGCAAGGTCTATCCGTGGATTGCCAGGACGAGGCATTCGACCCCGGGCGTGAGCCTGATTTCCCCGCCGCCTCATCACGATATTTATTCCATCGAAGATTTGGCGCAGCTGATCTACGATCTGAAAAACGCCAATAAATATGCCAGGATTTCCGTGAAGCTGGTATCGGAAACCGGAGTAGGCACCGTAGCGGCCGGCGTTGCCAAAGCCGGCGCTCAAGTCATTCTGATTTCCGGATATGACGGCGGAACGGGGGCAGCGCCGGGAAGTTCCATTCACAACGCAGGCCTGCCGTGGGAACTTGGCGTGGCGGAAACCCACCAGACGCTGATTAAAAACGGCCTGAGAGAACGGGTTATGATCGAAGCAGACGGTAAGCTGATGAGCGGACGGGACGTGGTAATCGCAACTTTACTGGGAGCGGAGGAATATGGATTTGCGACAGCTCCTCTTGTCGCGTTGGGATGTGTCATGATGAGAGTGTGCAATCTGGATACGTGCCCGATGGGAATCGCTACCCAGAATCCGGAACTGCGGAAGAGATTTAAGGGGAAACCGGAATATGTGATGAATTTTATGTATTTCATAGCTCAGGAAATGAGGGAGTACATGGCTCGTCTAGGAATCCGCACGATCGATGAAATGGTGGGAAGGACCGATCTGTTAAAGGTGAGGAAAACGGAAGACCCGAGGGCTGGAAAATTGGATTTTACCCAGATCCTCTTTCACCCCAAGGCGGGCGGCAAAGTTACGTTTAATGCGAAAAAAGCATATGATTTCAAGCTGGAGAATACGCTGGATGAAAAGGTTTTGTTGAAAAAGTTAAAAGACGCCGTAGAAAAAGGAGAACGGAAAACGATTCGCGTGCGGACCGGCAATATGGACCGGGCATTCGGTACAATTCTTGGCTCCGAGATCACCAGATGCCATAAGAACGGGCTGCCAGACGATACGATTACTATAGAGTGTGAAGGCGCGGGAGGACAGAGCTTCGGAGCGTTCATCCCTACCGGATTGACCCTCAAATTAAAAGGGGACAGCAACGATTACTTCGGTAAAGGGCTTTCCGGAGGCAAACTGGCCGTATGCCCGCCGGACGGTTTTATGAGGCCTGCCGAAGAAAATATCATCATAGGCAATGTAGCGCTGTATGGAGCTACCGGTGGAGAAGCCTTTATTAACGGCGTCGCGGGAGAACGTTTCTGCGTCCGCAATTCTGGGGCTCGGGCAGTAGTAGAAGGCGTGGGCGATCACGGATGTGAGTATATGACAGGGGGCAGGGCTGTTATCCTGGGACCTGTCGGAAATAATTTTGCAGCCGGTATGAGCGGAGGAATCGCCTATGTGCTGGATGAGGACAACAGGCTTTACCGTCATATGAATAAAGAGATGGTTTCCATTGAGAAGGTAGATACAAAATATGACGAGAAAGAATTGAAGGATATGATTGAAGCACATGTAAAAGCGACGGGATCGGAAAAAGGAGGGCGAATTCTTGATGATTTCGGCGGATACCTTCCGAAGTTCAAAAAGATTATACCGAACGATTATAAGAAGATGCTGCTTCTTTCCACACAGCTGGAGGAAAAGGGACTGAGCGGCGGTGAAGCCCAAATCGAGGCGTTTTATATCAGTACGGGAAGCAAAAGACAGGAGGATCAAGGATTATGGGAAAAGCCACAGGATTCTTAGAATATCAGAGGGAAACAGGGAGTATTTTTCCGCCTGAACAGAGAATTTCCAATTTTAATGAATTCCATCTGCCGCTTACAAGAGAAAAACAGCAGCTTCAGGGAGCCAGATGCATGGCGTGCGGAGTCCCTTTCTGCCAGTCCGGAATGATGATCGGAGGCATGGTCTCCGGCTGCCCTCTGAATAACTTGGTTCCGGAGTTCAACGATCTCGTTTATATGGGTAACTGGCGCCAGGCATATGAACGGCTGGCGAAGACGAACTGTTTTCCGGAGTTTACAGGCAGAGTGTGTCCGGCCCTCTGTGAAGCTGCATGTACATGCGGCTTAGACGGCGATCCGGTTACCACGAAGGAAAATGAGTGTGCAATTATAGAAAACGCTTTCCTGGAAGGATTTGTCCAGGCGAAACCGCCAAAGGTGAGGACGGGAAAAAGGGTGGCCGTTGTCGGCAGCGGACCGAGCGGACTCGCCGCAGCTATGCAGCTGAACAGAAGAGGCCATATGGTGACTGTTTTTGAAAGAAGCGATAGAATTGGCGGCCTTTTAAGGTATGGAATTCCCAACATGAAGCTGGATAAATCCATTATTGACAGAAGAATCCGGTTGATGGAAGAAGAGGGCGTGAGATTTATGACGGGAACAGACATTTCCACAAAGACAAAGGCAGATAAGCTGCTTAAGGAATATGACAGCATAATCCTCGCCTGCGGAGCGTCTAACCCAAGGGACATCAAGGCGCCAGGAAGAGAGGCAAAAGGAATTTATTTCGCGGTTGATTTTCTGTCTTCCGTAACAAAAAGCCTTTTGGATTCGAATATGAAGGATAAAAAATACATCGATGCAAAAGATAAGAACGTACTCGTCATCGGAGGCGGCGATACAGGGAACGACTGCGTCGGGACATCCATCCGCCTGGGAGCTAAGAGCGTAGTCCAGTTGGAAATGATGCCGAAACCACCGGAGAAACGGACGGAGAATAATCCATGGCCGCAATGGCCCAGAATTCTGAAAACAGATTATGGTCAGGAGGAATCGACAGCTGTATTCGGCCGCGATCCCAGAATATACCAGACGACGGTTACCGGTTTCATATCAGATAAAGAAGGAAATGTCTGCGGAGCAAAAACTGTTTCACTGAGACCGGAAAAGGACGAAAACGGGACGGATCCAAATGGTTCCCGTAGAAGGTTCCGAAAAGACCGTCGCCGCAGACCTGGTTTTCATTGCAGCCGGTTTTCTAGGGGCGCAGAAATGTACGGCTGATGCATTTGGAGTCGCGTTAAACGGGCGGACGAATGCGGCAGCGGACGATAAAACATACAAAACAAATGTGGATAAAGTCTTTGCGGCAGGCGATATGAGACGCGGTCAGTCGCTCGTCGTATGGGCGATCAGAGAAGGTCGGGAAGCGGCCAGAGCCGTAGATGAATCGCTGATGGGATACACGAATCTGTAATCTGGAAGGAACAAAGAAATTTCGACGAACCCTTTGCGCTGTCGGGAAATGGAGATCGAGAATCATACCCTGTGGGAGAGGCGATTTTTCTGAAACCGGATCTGGATACCTTCCGCATCCTTTTGTGGAGGCCCCGGCAGGGGAAAATACAGCCTCTGATCCTTATGTGACGGCAGCCTTGCGCCTGGCTGCCGGTCTGGATGGAATCCGCCATAAAACAGAGCCGAAAGATATGGAAGGATCTTTTGACATATTTCCCGACAATCTTCACAAGGCGATGGAAGCCTTCCGGGTAGATTCATTTGTTCAGCGGATTCTGGGAAACGATTTCTGCAGCGCGTACTGCGCGGCAAAACAAAAAGAGTGACGCGCCTATGCTTCAAAGGTAACGGAATGGGAGGTCTCGGAGTACCTTTACAGGATATAGAGTGATGAAACCGTTCGGGAGGCAGCAGGAGACACGGGATGAGCCGAATAATCATTGTATTTTCAAAAGTGGAAATCGGAAAACGCATACAGGATGTCCTGATAAGGTATGGATTTGAGGGCATGACCGTATGCAGCACCGGGGCGAAAGCCCTTCAGGAAGTGAACAGTACCGGCGCATGGCTCGTCATCTGCGGGTACCGACTTACAGATATGCATTTTACGGAGCTTAAGAGGTACCTGCCAGCCTATGCGGAACTGCTTCTCATTGCTTCCGGCCAGGTTATTGAGAGCAGTCCGCCAGGGACCATGGCAGTGGAAACGCCCGTTCATGCATACGATCTGGTCAGCACCATTCGGATGATGGAAGCCGGAAAGCACAGATGCCGGAAGACGAGGGCTATAAAGGCCCAGCACAGGAGTGCAAAAGAGCAGAAAATCATAGAAGATGCCAAGCACCTTCTGATGGAACGGAATCACCTGTCGGAAGAAGAGGCGCATCGCTATCTTCAGAAGCAGAGCATGGACACAGGCAGAACTTTTTCAGAGACGGCCGAAATGATTCGACTTTTGCTGGCCGGCGAAGGATAAGAAAAAAAGGAGACAACAGACATGTTTGAGATAAATGACAACTATTTAAAACTGCAGGGCAGCTATCTTTTCAGCACCATAGCAAAAAAGGTAAACGCTTACCAGCTGGAAAACCGGGATGCGGACGTGATCCGACTGGGGATCGGAGATGTGACGCAGCCTCTCGCACCGGCAGTGATCGAAGCCCTTCACCGGGCTGTAGAGAGATGGGAAATGCCGAAACATTTCACGGATACGCCCCGGAACAGGGGTATGATTTCCTGAGAAATATCATTTCTGAAAAGGATTTTAAAGCAAGGGGATGTTCCATAGAGCCGGAAGAAATATTTATTTCCGACGGTGCGAAATGTGATTCCGGAAACACCCAGGAACTGTTCGGTAAAGACAGCAGGATTGCCGTTTGCGATCCAGTCTATCCGGTCTATGTGGACAGCAATATCATGGCCGGGAGGAGCGGAAGCTTCCATACGGAAACGGGAAGATACGAAGGCCTGATTTATATGCCATGTACGGAAGAAAATGGATTTGTACCGGAATTTCCAAAAGAAACACCAGACGTGATTTACCTGTGCTTCCCGAATAATCCGACAGGAGAAGCAATCACAAGAAAAGCGCTTCAGGAATGGGTGGACTATGCGAATAAAAACGGCTCCGTCATCATTTATGACGCAGCATATGAAGCTTATATTACAGACCCATCTGTTCCTCACAGTATTTATGAATGCAGCGGAGCAAAAGAATGCGCCATAGAGCTTAGAAGCTATTCGAAGAAGGCGGGATTTACCGGGATGAGGCTGGCTTACACTGTGGTTCCAAAGGCACTGAAACGGGGAGGCGTATCTCTGAGGGATTTATGGAACAGGAGGCAGTGTACAAAATACAATGGGGCGCCGTATATCATCCAGAAAGCAGGAGAAGCCGTTTACAGCCCGGAAGGAGAGCGGCAGATACAGAGCCAGATCGATTATTACATGAGGAATGCCGGAATGATTCTTAAAGGACTGACAGAAGCAGGCTTTACGGCATACGGAGGCGTGAATTCTCCGTATATCTGGATGAAGACTCCGGGAGGAATGACTTCATGGGAATTCTTTGACGAGCTTCTGGAAAAGGCTCATGTTGTAGGAACGCCGGGATCAGGATTTGGCCCGGCCGGAGAAGGGTATTTTCGTCTGACAGCTTTTGGAAATTATGAAAATACTCAAAAAGCTCTTGACAGAATTAAAAATTTGTAGTTTAATTGCAGGAAAATCGTAACTGTTAGAAAAGCTGAGAAGGAGACTCGCCTTGCCAACTAGCCAGACAGGGAGCCGGCGCCACCGATTGAGAGCCCGGCAGGTGAAAGGAAGGAATGGGAACACTCCGGAGCTGTCTGCCTGAACGGATCAGTAGGGCAGAACGTAACTTATGCGTTAAATAGATGAGAGTGGTGCAGAACAGGCCGAATGGCTGTGTGTACAATCGCGGGTGGTACCGCGGGAGCAATCCCGTCCCGGAAATATCTGTTGTTATGGATACTTCCGGGACGGGATTTTTGTTTTCAATAAGTTCCGGAGTATCCCAGTCGAAGAGGTATAAACCAGGAGGAAACATGATGAAGTATTTAACAGGGGAAAGAGAACGGAAGGATTTGGGAATTGCAGAGCTGGCCTGCTGTGAGGAAGGATCAACTGTCTGCACAGCAGGCATGATACACAGCATCCGCCGTATGGGAGAAATCTCATTTGTCATCATAAGAAGGCGCGACGGACTCGTTCAGACGGTTTATGAGGAAGGAAAAGGGGAGGCTGATATCCGTTCCATCAGAGAGGGGGCGGCGGTCAGAGCAGAAGGAATCCTGAAAAAAGAAGCGCGGGCGCCTCACGGCCTGGAAATCAGGCTTCTGAAGGCAGAAATCCTTTCCGAACCAAACGAGCCGCTTCCTTTAGCGGTTGATAAATGGAAGCTGAATGCATCTCTGGAAGCGAGGCTGGATATGCGGCCGCTGTCCCTGAGAAATGTGAGGGAGAGAGCTCGATTCAAGATACAGGAAGGAATTGTAAGAGGGTTCAGGGACTTTCTCTATACCAGAGAATTTACGGAAATCCATACGCCGAAGATCGGCGCCAAAAGCGCAGAAGGGGGAGCAAACATATTCAAACTCAGTTACTTCCATAAGCCGGCCGTTCTGGCGCAGAGCCCTCAGTTATATAAACAGATCATGGTAGGCGTATTCGATCGTGTATTTGAGACCGGTCCGGTATTCCGGGCAGAAAAACACAATACGAAACGCCATCTGAATGAATATGTCAGCCTGGATTTTGAGATGGGCTATATCGACAGTTTTGAAGATATTATGGCTATGGAGACCGGCGCTCTCCGGCATATCATGGAGCTTTTGAACAGAGATTATAAAAAGGAACTGGATATATTAAAGGTTACACTGCCGAGGACAGATAAAATTCCGGCCGTCCGGTTTGATGAAGCGAAAAAACTGGTATCGGAAACATACGGCAGGAACATCCGGACGCCTTTCGATCTGGAGCCGGAGGAAGAGCAGCTGATCGGAAAATATTTTAAAGAAGAATACGGCGCGGATTTCGTATTCATCACCCATTACCCATCGAAGAAAAGACCGTTCTATGCTATGGATGATCCGGAAGATACCCGATATACCCTGAGCTTCGACCTGCTGCTCCACGGGATGGAGATTACGACAGGGGGACAGAGAATCCACGAATATTCAAAGCTGATGGAAAAGATTGCCGCAAAGGGCATGACGGAAGAAGGGCTGGAAACGTACCTGGATGCGTTTAAGTACGGCATGCCGCCTCACGGGGGTCTGGGAATCGGCCTAGAGAGACTGACAATGAATCTGCTGGGAGAAGAAAACGTGAGAGAAGCCTCTCTTTTCCCAAGAGATATGAACAGACTGAGACCATAAGGAGGACGTTATGCAGGGAAAATTGAATGATGAAATGATGGAATATATAGGAATTCTGGCGCAGCTGGAGCTGACTGAATCAGAAAAGGAAAAGGCAGCACAGGACATGGAGAAGATGCTGGACTATATCGACAAGCTGAACGAGCTGGATACGGAAAGCGAGGAGCCGATGACCCACGTATTTCCACTCTGCAATGTGTTCCGCGAGGACGAGGTGACAAATGAAGAACGGCGCGAGGAGATGCTTGCCAATGCGCCGAAAACGAGGACGGACAGTATGTGGTTCCGAAGACAGTAGAATGAAAAAAGCGGGAAAAGGAGGACTTGATATGGATATTATGGAATTGTCGGCTGTCCAGCTGGGAAAGAAAATAAAATCAGGAGAAATCGGCGTGCGGGAAGCTGTAAAATCTTGTACGGATCAGATCAAAAAGAAGGAAAAACAGATGAATGCTTTTGTGACGATTCAGGATACAGGATTAAAGGGCAGAATAAGGGAAGTGGAATCCGGAATCCGAGAAGGCAGATACCGCGGGCCGCTGGCCGGCGTGCCGGTTGCCGTTAAGGATAACATCTGCACAAAAGGGATCAGGACGACCTGCTCTTCAAGAATCCTGGAAAATTTTATTCCCGCCTATGAAGCAGAAGCCGTTAAACGGCTGGAGGCGTCAGGAGCCATACTGATCGGCAAGACGAACATGGATGAGTTTGCCATGGGAAGTACGACGGAGACGTCATCATTCGGTGCTACAAAAAATCCATGGAATCTGAACCATGTACCGGGAGGCTCTTCCGGCGGTTCCTGTGCTGCGGTCGCCTGCGGAGAAGCCTTTTTTGCTCTGGGATCCGATACAGGAGGGTCGATCAGGCAGCCTTCTTCATACTGCGGCGTAACGGGATTGAAACCGACTTACGGAACGGTTTCGCGGTTCGGGCTGATTGCGTACGGATCGTCTCTGGATCAGATCGGACCGATCGGAAAAAATGTATCCGACTGTGCGGCGGTCCTGGAGGTAATCGCATCTTATGACGAAAAGGACAGCACATCCATAAAGCGCGGAGACACCGATTTTACAGAAGCCCTTACGGACAGCATTGCAGGCATGAAAATCGGCGTTCCGAAAGAATATCTGGCGGCAGGGCTGGAAAAGGAAGTGAAGGAGGCCATGGTCGAGGCCATGAGACTGTTTTCCATGGCAGGCGCCAGCGTGGAATTCTTTGATCTGGGTCTGGCCGATTACGCGATTCCTGCATATTATGTCATCGCTTCCGCTGAGGCCAGTTCCAATCTGGAGCGGTTTGACGGAGTAAAATACGGTTATCGGGCGGCCGAATACGAGGGCCTTCATGGTATGTATAAAAGGAGCCGTTCGGAAGGATTTGGAGAAGAAGTAAAGAGAAGGATCATGCTGGGATCATTTGTGTTGAGTTCCGGGTATTATGACGCCTATTACCTGAAAGCGCTCAAGGTAAAGGGCATGATCAAACAATCCTTTGACCACGCGTTTGAGAAGTACGATGTGATCCTGGGTCCGACAGCGCCTTCGACGGCTCCAAAACTGGGTGAGAGCCTGAAAGATCCCCTTCAGATGTACCTGGGAGATATCTATACGGTCGCCGTCAACCTGGCTGGCCTTCCGGCTCTGAGCGTCCCCTGCGGCATGGATTCGAAAGGTCTTCCCGTCGGCCTTCAGCTGATCGGGGACAGCTTTGGGGAAAAGAAGATCATCCGCGCCGCTTATAATTACGAACTGCTCAGAGGAAAATGGGAGATGGCTTATGAAAAGGAGGTAAAACAGGGATGAAACAGTATGAGACAGTGATCGGGCTGGAAGTTCATGTGGAATTGGCTACTAGGACAAAGATTTTCTGTGGCTGTTCTACCGCCTTCGGCGCAGCGCCGAATACCCATACATGCCCCGTCTGTACCGGGATGCCGGGAGCTTTGCCCGTGCTTAATAAAAAGGTTGTGGAATTTGCCCTGGCAGCGGGCCTGGCTATGAACTGCAGTGTTAACCGGCGGTGCAAATTTGACAGAAAAAACTATTTTTATCCGGATAATCCTCAGAACTATCAGATTTCCCAGCTTTACCTCCCGATCTGCCATGACGGGTGGATCGAAATTGAAACTTCTTCCGGTAAGAAAAGGGTGAGGATCCATGAAATACACATGGAGGAAGACGCCGGCAAGCTGATCCATGACGAATGGGAAGACTGTTCCCTTGTGGACTATAACAGAAGCGGCGTACCCCTTATAGAAATCGTAACGGAACCGGATATGAGGAATGAGGAAGAGGTCCTTACATTTCTGGAAACGCTGAGAACCACAATTCAGTATCTGGCGTATCGGATTGCCGCCTGCAGGAAGGATCCATGAGAGCCGATGTCAACCTGTCGGTAAGAGAGTCTGGGAGCGCAGCGCTCGGCACCAGGACGGAAATGAAGAATCTGAATTCCTTTAAAGCCATTTCCCATGCAATAGAAGGAGAGCGGGAACGCCAGATCGAATTGCTGGAGGAAGGCAGAACCGTCGTCCAGGAAACGAGGAGATGGGACGATAACAAAGAGTCTTCTCATGCCATGCGCTCGAAAGAGGATGCGAAGGACTACCGGTATTTTCCGGACCCGGACCTGCCGCCTGTAGTCGTCAGCGACGAATGGATCGGCAGAATCCGGTCCATGCAGCCGGAACTAAGAAGAGAGCGGGCCGCCAGATTTCAGAAGGAATATGGCTGAGGGAAGAGGATGCCCTCGTTATCACAGGTTTTAGAAATCTGGCGGACATATTTGAGGAGACGGCAGAATTCTGCGGCAACGCAAAAAAAGCAGCTAACTGGATTATGGGAGAGACCATGAGACTTTTAAAAGAACGGAACAGGGAACCGGGCCAGGTGGACTTCACTCCAGAACATCTGGCTGATCTGATCAGGGCTGCAGAGGAAGGAAAGGTGAACGACAGGACGGCGAAAGCGATCTTTGAGAAAATATTCGATGAGGATGTGGAACCTCTGGCATACATGGAGGAACACAATCTGACAGCCGTAAACGACGACAGCCTTCTGGCTGAGGCAGCTGAGAAGCTGATTATAGCAAATCCAAATTCAGTAGAAGAATATTTAAACGGGAAAGACAAGGTTATGGGCTTTTTCGTTGGACGGCTTATGAAAGAGATGAAGGGAAAAGCCAATCCCCAGTCCGCACAGAAAATTATCAGAGAAAAACTGGAGGCGCGAAAAAACAGATAAAATTCCTCTTCCATGGAAAAGCACTTTCATTTTGTCCCGGGCATAAGATGAATTAAATAGCTTAAAGGTGGCTTTCTTTGAAGACTTTTCCAAAACCGTTGACTGCAGGTGAAGAGAGAGAATATCTGGAACGCTGCAAAGAGGGTGACCAGTCGGCAAGGGACGTGCTTATCGAGAGAAATATGCGCCTTGTGGCGCATGTGGTGAAGAAATATCAGGGAACGGATTATGAAATGGAAGATCTGCTGTCTGTTGGAACCATAGGCCTCATTAAGGCGGTAAATACGTTTCGTGTGGATAAAGGTTCCAGGCTGGCGACTTATGCGGCCAAATGCGTGGAGAATGAGATTCTCATGCTTCTGCGCAGCAGCAAGAAATATTCCAGGGAAGTGTCGCTGTTTGAACCGATCGGTGTCGATAAGGACGGTGAGACGGTCAGCCTGGTAGACGTAATTGAGATGGAGAACAAGGAAGTTCTGGACTCCATCATTCTGACCCAGGATGTAAAGGAATTATACGAGGCATATGAAAACTGCCTGAAAGACAATGAAAAGCAGGTAATCAGCATGCGTTACGGCCTGTTCGGCAGAAAGGAAGAGACACAGCGGGAGATCGCGAAAAAACTGGGAATATCCCGTTCTTATGTGAGCCGAATAGAAAAGAAGGCCATTGAAAAGATGAGGACGGAATTTGATAAGAGCAGCAGGTAGCGGTATGCAGTATGAAAAGTGCCGTCTGGAAGTTGAGCTTCGACTTGACTTTCAGACGGCATTTTTAAAGTTATATGGAGGACAAAAAGGGATGTCAAGTTAAGATCAGTCATAGCAGGACAACTGTAAGAGCGCCAACGGAGACTGCGTCATCCGTCATGGCGGCGATGAATTTATCATTCTTTATAATGATGTGACAAAGGAACGTTTTTCTGAGAAGCTGGAAGCAATCGTAAAAGGGGTACGGGAAATTCGTTTTCCCGATTTGCCGGATATGAAGCTTTCCATCAGCGTTGGAGGGGAGTATTATGAAAATCCGGATCAGTCTCTCTATTATAATATGGTCCGCCGGGCTGATGAAAAGCTGTACCGCGCCAAAGAAGGCGGAAGAGACCGGTTTGTTTTATAGATCCATATGGGACGGCGGGCAGACCAATTTAGAACAGGCCGCCGTACAGAACTGCGCCGGCCGCGCCGCTTGCAGCCATGACAAGAATTGGATTCATATGGATTTTCCGCAGGAGAAACAGAGAAGCGGCAAAGAGCAGGACAGCTTTTAAGTCAATGGGGATCCAGAAAGAAAACAGCTGTATTCCCCCGGTGAGCGCCATAGTCAGGATTGTACCTGCAGAAGCCGCGATCAGGCCGATGGATGCCGCTCTCAGGCCTTTCAGTGCGGAAGAAACGCTGGATACGCCGCTGTATTTTGAGAAAAAGAGGTACAGGCAGAGAGAGATTACAAAGCCGGATATCGTACATCCGAATGTGGCCAGCACGGCACCGGGGATTCCCATGATACGCAGGCCGGTAAACGTGGAGGTGTTGACTGCCAGAGCCCGGGCGTCATCTGAGAGATTGTGATAATATCGGTAAATTCCTGGATGGTGAGCCAGTGATGGAAATCGACGACCTGTTCCTTTATCAGAGGAATGGTTGCATAGCCGCCTCCAATACTGAAGAATCCAATATGAAGAAAACTGGTTAAAAGTGTGAGCCAGATCATTGTGAGACCTCCGTTTGCTTCCGTGAGATATATACTTTGCCCAGGCAGAGGACAATACTTGCAAAAAGAATATACATAACGGGAATATGAAAGAAAAAGTTAGCGAAAAAGGCAGCCGGCGCGATCAGCGTAAAAAACGGCTGCTTTTCATTTACCAGTGTCTGCCCCATGTCCAGAACCACATCTACGATCAAAGCGCCCACAGAGGCTTCCATGCCCCGCAGAAGAGCCAGAACTAGAGGAAATGATGTAAATACGTGATAGCAGGAAGAAACGGCTCCCAGAATTACAAGAGGGGGCAGTACGGATGAAATCCCGCTTACGACCGCTCCGGGAAATCCAAAAGTCCGGTAGCCGGCAAGTACGGCCAGATTAATGGCAATTGCGCCGGGCGAGGACTGGGCGACAGAGGCCATGTCGAGCAGTTCATCCTCTGAAAAATATGATTTCTCAAGAACAAAATATTTACGTATCATGGGGATGACGACATAGCCGCCGCCAAAGGTAAACGCACTGATAAAGAGATTGATTTTAAAGAGCCATAAAAGGCCGGAAAAAGAAGTTTTTGCATTCATCGTCGGAATCCTTTCTGAATAACTGTTTCTTTTATTATAAACCTTGAAAGATAATGAGTAAAATGTTATTATTTTATAGAAAACATAAGTTGTTAGTAATGAAATTGATGAAAGCAGAAATGGGTCAGGAGGAGAACAATGAATATACGGCAGCTTCAGATATTTGAAGTCGTATGCACGGAAAAAAACGTGACCAGGGCGGCTGAAAAGCTTTACATGACTCAGCCGGCCGTATCCCATGTGATTGCTGAACTGGAGGAGGAAACAGGGTGCCGGCTGTTTGACAGGATTTCCAGGCGCCTTTACCTCAATGAGACAGGAAAACGGTTTTTGGGAAAGACAAAACAGCTTCTTGAATTATTTGAAGAGCTGTCTGAAGGATTCTCTGAATCAGAGGAATTCAGTCCGGTGACCATTGGTACGGCGATTACCGCAGCTAATTTCTGGCTGCCGGAACTATTGAGGGATTTTTCAGAACGATGGAAGAATACTCCTGTTAAAATCGAGGTGGAACGTACCTCAGACGTGGAACAGAAGCTGCTGGACTGCCAGGCGGATGTGGGGCTTCTGGAGGGGAAGGTGAAGAGCCGCCAGCTAGAGTATGTCGTATTTTCCGGTTACCACATATCGGCTTTTGCCGTCCCTGAGATGGGAAAAAAGTGCAGCATGACGACGGGAGAACTCTCTGAGAGCAGGCTGCTTTTACGAGAAAAGGGGAGCGCAATCAGAGACTCGTTCGATTATGCCATGGCCGCGGCAGGTTTTGAAGCTGTGCCGGCAATGGAAAGTGTGAATTCTCAGGCGCTGATCCAGGCGGCCAGAAGCGGTTTCGGTATCGCTCTGCTGCCGGATATTCTCGTAAAGAGGGAAGAAGAGGCGGGAGAGCTGAAAAAGATTCATGTGGAAGGCCTTGAGATTTTTAACGAGATCAGTATTGCCTGGCACAGGGAAAAAGAACTGACTAGCCCCCTTAAGTGGCTTGTGGAACGGCTGAAGAATAAATCCGGTCTTTCGAAGACTTATTAACATCGAACATATTTTCGAAAAAAACACTTGCGGACAGAATACATGTGTGGTAGTATGAAATAGAACAAACGTTCTGATGATGGCAGGTGATGATTGATGTTAATACAGGAACAACTGAGTATAAAAGAAAAACTGGAGATTTTATCGGATGCAGCCAAGTACGATGTGGCCTGCACCTCCAGCGGCGTGGACAGAAGAGGGAAGACGGGAACGACCGGCAATGCGACGGCATGTGGAATCTGCCACAGCTTTGCGGCTGACGGCCGATGCATTTCGCTTCTTAAAATTCTCTTTACGAACCAGTGCATTCATGATTGCAGGTACTGCATTAACCGCTGTTCTAATGATGTGGTCCGGACAGCGTTTACGCCGGAAGAGGTATGTACTCTGACGATGGAATTTTACAGGCGTAATTATATTGAAGGCCTTTTTTTGAGTTCCGGAATTTTATACAGTCCTGACTATACGATGGAATTGATCTGTCAGGCTCTTTGGAAACTGCGCCACGAGTACCAGTTCAGGGGATATATTCATGTAAAGGCGATTCCAGGAGCAGATCCGGCCCTTATCCACAAGGCAGGCCTCCTTGCGGACCGAATGAGCGTGAATCTGGAGCTCCCCACTGCAGACGGGCTGAGAACGCTGGCTCCGGCAAAGACAAGAGAGAAGATTTTGGCGCCCATGCGTCAGATTCAGAGGGGAATCGAAGCAGGCCGTCACGAGCTTATGCTTTACAGGAGGAATCCGTCCTTTGTGCCGGCAGGTCAGAGCACTCAGATGATCGTCGGAGCTACTCCGGAGAACGACTATCAGATGATTTCAGTAGCGGAGGCGCTTTATAAAAATTATGGGCTGAAGAGAGTGTTCTATTCCGCTTTTGTCAGGGTGAATGACGACAGCCTTCTACCTGCCCTGCCTGGCGGTCCGCCCCTTCTTCGGGAGCATCGTCTGTATCAGGCCGACTGGCTGCTGCGGTATTATGGATTTCAGGCAGGAGAACTGCTTTCTGAAAAGAAACCGAATTTTAACGTACTTCTGGACCCCAAGTGCGACTGGGCCGTCTCTCATCTGGAACATTTTCCCATAGAGGTGAATTCGGCCGACTATTATACATTGCTCCGCGTACCAGGGATGGGTGTGAAGTCCGTCAGGAGAATCATCGCAGCAAGAAAGAGTTCCTCTCTGGATTTTGGTGATCTGAAGAAGATGGGAGTCGTACTGAAACGTGCAGCTTATTTTATTACATGCGGCGGGCGCATGATGTTTCCGGTCAGGATTGACCAGGATGTAATTACATCCCACCTGATTGGAGATGAGAGGAGGAAGGTCTGGGATATGGAGCATCATGATATCTACCGCCAGCTGTCTCTGTTTGACGATTACCATATGACCGTTCCCCCAGCGGCGGACGATTACCATATGGCTGCCCTTGGAAGCATGTAGGAAAGGATGGGACCGATGACGGTGTATTTGTGCGGAGAAGAATTTGAAGAGATTTTGTGCGGCGTTTACGATGTCTGGATGAGCCGTCTTGGTCACAGCCAGGTCAGACTGGAATCGGAGAAGTCATGGCAGCCGGAGCTTTTCTGTGAATACAGGAAGGCAGAGGTGACGAAAGAAAAGGCAGAGAAAGTGACCAGGGCCATTAGGGAACGGATATCGGAAGAAGCGTATGCCGTAGTATATGAAGCGTCTCTGAGCATGAAAAGCGACCGCGCCGATAAGATTTATCGTTTCCTGATTTATGGATTTCATTATAAAGCCGGGATTGTGGACATGCTGCAGATTCCAGCTGTTTTCGATGTATTTGAGATGTGCCGCCATCTGAGGAATGAGGCGCACCTTCTGAAAGGATTCGTCCGCTTTTCACAGATGGAAGGCGGTATTCTGGTGAGCACGATCGGGCCGAAAAACGACGTTCTGATCCTTCTGGCAAGACATTTTTCCGACAGGCTTTCCGGTGAAAACTGGATTCTGTACGACGAGAACAGGGAAAAGGCGGCAGTTCATCAGGCGGGAAAAGGCTGGATGGTGGTGAGGACGGAAGGAAGCCAGTGGAAAGAAAAAATAAAAAAAGCCTCAGAGAAGGATATCTACGAGGATTTGTGGAAAAGCTTCTTTCATAGTATAGCCGTAAAAGAACGGACGAATCCTGTATGCCAGAGGAATTTTCTTCCGCTGCGCTACAGGGAGTATATGACAGAATTCCAGTAATTCAATTGAGGTGTATAAGATATGAATGGTGAGAATGAAAAGCAGAAAGTAGTAAGGACGGATTGCGGCCTGCCATCCAGCGATGGAAGGTCAGAACTGCACGTAATCATGTGGAAACCTCATGGAGAGGTGCGTGCTGTCCTTCAGATTTCTCATGGTATGATTGAACACATCGGAAGATACGATGAATTTGCAAGAACGATGGCTGCTCAGGGAATTGCCGTTGTGGGACATGACCACCTTGGGCATGGGAAGACCAGCAGAAGGGAAGATTATGGCTTTTTTGCGGAGAAGTCAGGGGACGTTTTTATGGTCCGTGATATACACCGCGTCCGGAGAGCCGCCGGAAGAATCTATCCGAACCTTCCATACATCTTTTTGGGACACAGTATGGGATCATTTTTTCTCAGAAAATATTTGACGGTATATGGAGATGAGGCGGACGGGGCGATCCTTATGGGCACGGGGGACGAGCCGCTGTTTATCCTTCTGGCCGGAAGGGCGGCAGTAGGAGTGATCGGAAGGTGGAAAGGATGGCGTTACCGCAGCTATTTTCTGCATAATCTCGTGCTTGGAGATTTCGACAGAAAGTTCAAGCCAGTAGGCTGTCCAAGTGACTGGCTGACAAGTGACGAGAAGAAGGTCAGGGAATATCAGGAAGACCCGATGTGCAGTTTTCACTTTACTTGCCAGGCATATAAGGATTTCTTTAAAACGATGCTGGATTTAAAAAGCAGCTTCTGGCTTAAAAGAATTCCGAAGAATCTGCCGGTTCTTATTCTGTCGGGCAGGGAGGACCCTGTAGGTGCCAGAGGAAGAGGTGTCCGCCGTGTATACAGAAAGCTATGCAGGCTGGGGCTTACTGATGTCAATATCCGTCTGTATCCGGAATGCCGCCATGAACTGCTCAATGAAAGAAACAGAGAGCATGTATACCATGATATCTCCATGTGGATCAATGAGCGTATAGGAAATAAAAAGTAAGGATTGATTGTTTTTTCAGGAGCGGTTATAATAACAGGAAAGATCACGTGATCATGTAATCTACCCTGCGGCGGTAAGGAATGATGTCGCTGAAGCGACCCGCCGCAGCGCATTTTTCCATTCAGGTGAGGGTGCAGACTGTGAATTTTCACGCTGCGGCCCTCTATTTCACTTCTTTTTATGTACGTATCTGTACAAAAATCCAGTATAATTTGTTACATGAGCCTTACGGCAGAAAGGAGCATTATTCGTTGTTCAGTAAAGTGAATAGTGCAGGTATTATGGGCATTGAAGGATATCTGGTAGGGGTAGAGGCCGATGTAGGCAACGGACTGCCTGGATTTTCAATGGTCGGATACCTGGCGGCAGAAGTAAGAGAAGCCAGAGACAGGGTGCAGACAGCGCTGAAAAACTCGGGCTTTCAGTTAAATGCGCGTAAAATTACTATAAATTTATCTCCAGCAGATATCAGAAAAGACGGCACAGCATATGATCTTCCAATTGCAGTAGCAGTTTTGGCGGCGTTCGGCACCATTCGGCAGGATCGTTTGAAGGATGTTGTGATTGCCGGTGAACTGGGGCTGGACGGAGAGGTAAAGGAAATTCACGGGAGTTTATCCATGGCTTTGGCGGCAGGTAAAGCAGGTCTGTCCGTGTGCTTTTTTCCAAAAGAAAATGTAAAGGAGGCAAAGGCAGCAGGAAATATACGGATCATCGGAGTATCCTGCCTGAAAGAGCTGGTGGAACTGCTGAATCATCCGGAGTCAATTCAGGAGGAGGCAGAAGTGGAACAGAGCTGGCGGGAACGTGACTATCCTCAGGATTTTTCCGAGGTCAACGGCCAGTCGGTTATGAGAAGAGCGACTGAAATAGCCGTTTCAGGTATGCACAATATCCTATACATAGGCCCGGCCGGAACGGGCAAGAGCATGATTGCAAAGCGCATTCCATCGATTATGCCTCCGCTTTCCAGGGAGGAAAGTATGGAAATTACAAAGGTATACAGCGTATGCGGCCTTCTGCCAAAAGGAGAGGCACTGCTTACCGCAAGGCCGTTCCGCAGTCCTCATCATTCGATTACACGCCAGGCTATGGCCGGAGGAGGAAGAGTACCGAAACCAGGGGAGATTTCTCTGGCTTCCAGGGGAGTGTTGTTTTTAGATGAGCTTCCGGAGTTTTCGTCCGAGGTGCTGGAACTTTTAAGGCAGCCCATGGAAGATCGGAAGATCACCATATCCAGGCTGAGAGGATCGTGGGAATTTCCTGCCGATACAATGGTCGCGGCAGCTATGAATCCGTGCCCCTGCGGCTATTTTCCGGATCGAAGGCGGTGCCGATGCAGTCCGGATAAAATTAAAAAGTATTTGTCGAAAATATCCGGTCCTTTATTAGACAGGCTGGATATCTGTGTAGAGGCCGCACCTGTTACTTATGAGATGGCAAGGCAGAGCCGCAGGAATGAATCCTCGGGGGAAATCAGAAAACGTGTGGAAACGGCAAGGAATATACAGAGAGAGCGGTTTACAGGCACAGGGATATATTTTAACAGTGAGATGAGGAGAAGGGAAATTCAGAATTACTGTTTGCTGGGGAAGGAGGAAGAAACGTTCCTGAAAGAACAGTTTTATGCGCTCAGGATGAGTGCCAGGAGCTGCGACAAGATTTTAAAAGTAGCGAGGACAATTGCAGACCTGGATGGAACAGAAAGAATCGGACTGTCTCATCTGTGCGAAGCGGCGGGATACAGAAGCCTGGAGGAGAAGTATTGGGGAAGGAGTGGGGATCATGAATGAAAAAGAATATCTCTACTGGCTGTGCAGCATAGATGGTGTTGGAGCGGTTACAATAAGAAAGATCGCAGAGACATTTGGAAGTCTGGAGAACGCCTATAATATAGAAGAAAAGGAATGGAACGCAGCAGGTATTGTCCGCCGCCCTCTTTTGCGAAAGATTATGGATCGTAAAAATCATCTTCAGCAGATGAGGGAGGAATATCATAGTCTGAGAGACAGAGGAATACAGTTTATTAGTGCTTGGGAAAAGGGATATCCGAAGAAGCTGAAGGAAATTTATAATTATCCGGCTGCGCTGTTCGTAAAAGGCGCGATTCCAAATGACGATATGCCGTCAGTTGCGGTGATCGGAGCAAGAAACTGCAGCGATTACGGAAGGGCGATTGCGCATGAATTTGCAGAGGCGCTGGCTGAATCCGGCGTACAGATTATCAGCGGTATGGCATATGGAATTGACGGGGCGGGACACCGGGGAGCGCTTAAAGCGGGAAAAGGGACGTATGCCGTCTTAGGCTGCGGAATCGATATCTGCTATCCCAGAGAACACTATGAGCTATATACGGAAATACCGAAAAACGGAGGGCTGATCTCGGAGTACATTCCCCGCCTGGCTCCGACGGCCGGTCATTTTCCCATGAGGAACAGAATCATCAGCGGGTTGTCTGACGCAGTATTGGTGGTAGAAGCGGCAGAAAAGAGCGGTTCTCTCATAACGGCAGAGCTGGCGTTAGAGCAGGGAAGAGAGGTTTTTGCCGTCCCTGGCCGCATAACCGACGAGCTGAGCGCAGGCTGCAACCGCCTGATTCAGAATGGAGCTGGAGTTGTAAATGACCCTGGTGATATCCTGGATTATTTGCAGATTCAGCACAATAAAATGTTAAGAGTTCATGAAAAAAACGGAAAGGGACTTGCAAAGACTGAAAAAATGGTGTATAGTTGCCTCGATTTACAACCAAAATCTTTGGAGGCGGTTGTAGCCGAAAGCGGGATTTCTGTTGGAGAATGTATGCGGGCTCTTTATGAATTGGAAAAAAAGGGCTACGTCACCCAGGCGTTCGGACAGTACTATGAAAAAAAGCTGCAAGTGAGAGGTTAAAATGGCAAATTGTTTAGTAATTGTGGAATCCCCGGCAAAGGTAAAGACAATTAAGAAATTTTTAGGATCCAATTATGTAGTAGACGCATCGAACGGACACGTAAGAGATTTACCAAAGAGCCAGATGGGAGTCGATGCGGAAAATGATTTTGAACCTAAATATATTACAATACGCGGCAAGGGAGACATCCTGGCAAAACTTCGTAAAGAAGCGAAGAAAGCGGATAAAATATATCTGGCAACTGACCCTGACCGAGAAGGGGAAGCGATTTCATGGCATTTAATGAAAGCGCTGAAACTGGATGAAGTCAAGGATAAGAAAGTATATCGAATCAGTTTTAATGAAATTACGAAAAATGCGGTGAAATCTTCCCTAAAGTCCCCGCGGGAGATCGATATGAATCTTGTCGATGCACAGCAGACAAGAAGAATTCTGGACAGAATGGTTGGATACAGCATCAGCCCGATTTTGTGGAAAAAGGTAAAAAGAGGACTGAGTGCAGGCCGTGTTCAGTCGGTAGCTCTCCGTATGATTTGCGACAGGGAAGATGAAATCAACGCTTTTATTCCGGATGAATACTGGAACCTGGAAGCAAAGTTAAAGTGCAGCGGAAAGAAAACTCCGCTCACGGCAAAGTTCTATGGAAGCAGGGCTGAGAAACTGGCAATTCATAATAAAGAAGAATTGGAAGTGATTCTGAAGGGCCTTGAGGGCGCTTCATATGTGGTAGAGGATGTTAAGAAGGGAGAACGGACAAAGAAGGCTCCGATTCCCTTTACGACGAGTACTCTTCAGCAGGAGGCTTCGAAAGTTCTCAATTATTCCACACAGAAGACCATGCGTCTGGCTCAGCAGCTGTATGAAGGCGTGGATATAAAGGGGCATGGAACAGTCGGCCTTATCACCTACCTGCGTACGGATTCTACGCGAGTTGCTGACGAAGCGGATGCGGCGGCAAAAGAATATATTGCTGCAAATTACGGAAGTCAGTATGTGGCAGGAGAGGAAAAGACGAAGAAGAGCAGCGTAAAGATTCAGGATGCCCATGAAGCCATTCGCCCTACCGATATTACACTGTCTCCCGTTATTATTAAGGAATCTCTCAGCAGGGATCTGTTCCGCTATATCAGCTGATCTGGAAACGGTTTACAGCCAGCCGCATGCAGCCGGCCGTATATGAGACGACATCGGTAAAGATTGGAGCCGGAGATTACTTTTTTACACTGGCTGCTTCAAAGCTGGCCTTTGACGGCTTTATGTCTGTCTATGTCCAGGAGGACGACAAGGAAGAGACAAACGTATTGCTTGGAAGTCTGGAGAAGGGCGACGAGCTTGCGCTGGAAAAACTGGAATCCAGCCAGCATTTTACTCAGCCGCCGGCACACTATACGGAGGCTTCTCTTGTTAAGGCGCTTGAAGAACAGGGAATCGGACGTCCGAGTACGTATGCTCCTACGATTACCACGATTATTGCCAGGCGTTATGTGGCAAAAGAGAACAGAAACCTCTATGTGACGGAGATCGGCGAGGTGGTAAACCGGATGATGAAATTTAGCTTCCCTAGTATTGTAGATACGGCATTTACTGCCAATCTGGAATACCTTCTCGACAAGGTCGGTGATGGTTCGGTACAGTGGAAGACTGTTGTACGGAATTTTTATCCGGATTTGAAAGAAGCTGTGGAAAAAGCCGAGAAAGAGCTGGAGAGCGTTACGATCGCAGATGAAGTGACGGATGAAATCTGCGAGCTTTGCGGACGCAACATGGTTATTAAATATGGACCACACGGAAAGTTCCTGGCGTGTCCTGGATTCCCAGAATGCAAGAATACGAAACCGTATCTTGAAAAGATCGGGATGAAATGTCCTCTGTGTGACGGGGAAGTGGTCATTAAGAAAACGAAAAAAGGAAGAAAGTATTTTGGATGTTCAAATAATCCGGAATGCGAATTTATGTCATGGCAGAAGCCTTCAGAGGTGAAATGTCCGGAATGCGGCCACTATATGGTGGAAAAAGGAAATAAACTTCTGTGCGCAAACGAACACTGCGGCCACAGTATGAATAAAAAAGAGAGCGAATCCAAGGAAAAATAAGGCCTGTTAAATTAAGATAGAATATTTTTTGGGAAATTTCTAAAAAATTCAAAAATTTTCGAAAAACTCTTGTTATTAACGCACAATCGTGATATGCTAACCTTAAGTATAATTGTATTTCGTACGATGATGATAAATAGGCGAGGAGGTTTCGGAAATGAGTGTACAATTGTTGGATAAAACCCGGAAAATTAATAAGTTATTGCATAACAACAATTCGCATAAGGTCGTGTTTAATGATATTTGTAAGGTTCTTAGTGAAATTCTGCTGTCCAATATCTTGGTTATCAGCAAGAAAGGCAAAGTCCTTGGAGTCAGCATTTGGGAAGGTGTAGAAGAGATAGAAGAGCTGATTGCTGATCAGGTCGGCGGTTATGTAGACACCATGCTGAATGAGCGCCTTTTAAATATTCTGTCAACCAAGGAAAATGTGAATCTTGCAACTCTAGGCTTTGCAGAGGAGAACGTTAAAAAATATCAGGCAATAATCACACCGATCGATATTGCAGGCGAACGTCTTGGAACGCTATTTATATACAAGGCCGACAGCCAGTACGATATTGATGACATCATTCTTTGCGAATACGGCACAACGGTAGTCGGACTTGAAATGATGCGTTCCGTCAATGAGGAGAATGCAGAAGAAACGAGAAAAATACAGATTGTGAAATCAGCGATCAGCACCCTCTCTTTCTCAGAATTGGAGGCAATCACTCATATCTTCGAGGAATTGGATGGCAACGAGGGAATTCTGGTGGCGAGCAAGATTGCAGACCGTGTAGGCATTACCCGTTCCGTTATTGTCAATGCGCTGAGGAAATTCGAGAGTGCCGGCGTAATTGAATCGCGTTCATCAGGAATGAAGGGCACATATATTAAGGTACTCAATGATGTTGTATTTGATGAACTGAGGAATATTAAAATGACAGGAAAGTAAAGACAGACTGTCATACAGGTAATAGAATAACTTGTGAAGTAAATCGCATATAAAGAAACGGCCGAACGAGGTTCGATCATTCGGCTGAACAGCCCCGGCATGAGTCATTTATCCTCTTAAGCCGGGGCGTTTTTTTATTACACTAGGAAAGTTCTCCGAACTATCCAATGTAACAAAAAAGCCCTCCGGGCAGGGTCGCCCTGCGGCGGTAAGAAAGACATTGTTCTTATAAAGCGTTAAAACGTTTGATTCCTGAAAAGTAAAAAGCGCTTCGCTATGGACAGCGTGGCCCGCATGATCGGGCAGGCGCACTCGCGTGAACGGATTTATGTCGCTGAGGCGAACGGAAATTGGCATGTGGCGGAACACCAGACGAAAGGGCACGTCATACCTTAGTAGTAACATGAAAATCTTAGAGGTATGATATGAATCAATACGGAGAAGGAAATGCAAATGACCTCCGCAAGCCGGTTGGCTGCGGGTGCCCGTGCTGTTGCAGCGTATGTCAGGGACCTCCTGGCCCACAGGGAATTCAGGGTCCGGCCGGTCCTCGGGGAGAACAGGGTCCGGCCGGACCACGAGGAGTTCAGGGACCTCCTGGGCCTCAGGGATATCAGGGAATCGCCGGACCCACCGGTCCCGAGGGCCCTCAGGGCCCGACCGGTCAAGTGGGAGCCGCCGGTCCCCAGGGGATTCAGGGGCCCGCAGGCCCGACCGGCCCGGCGGGAGAGCGTGGACCAGCCGGACCACAAGGTCTGCAGGGCTTGCAGGGTCCTCAGGGGAATTCAGGGGCCTTCCCGGCCCGGCGGGAGAGCGTGGACCAGCCGGACCACAAGGTCTGCAGGGCTTGCAGGGTCCTCAGGGGAATTCAGGGGCCTTCCCGGCCCTACTGGGTGATT
>NZ_QSDR01000045.1 GCF_003464085.1 Clostridium sp. AM58-1XD | reverse complement strand
TTTCTTCATAACAAATTTCTTCCTTTTTATACTTATTCAAAATTTCTTCTTTAACCTCTGGAAAATCCATAATTTCCACACTTGAATCTTCATTGTTCCAAATAGCTTCAAATGCTTTTATTTTATTTTGAACTCGTTCCCAATTATCCTGATTCTTCCAATCACAATATACATCTATAGATTCATAATTAATATCCATAGCTGTCAATGACTCATTCATAGAACCTGTAAATGCTATTTTATTTCCAATTTTGTCCTCAAACACCCCCATTTTCTCGTGTACATTCCCATTTTACTTTCACTATTAACAAGTGCGATTTTTATATCCAACCTTTTATCAGCAATTAAATTAGCCAGAAGATTCAATCTTTGGCTCTCCTTAAAATCTGCTGCATCATAAAGGGAGCGCAATAATGCCTGAACCACCACTCCCCTTTTCTCATAGCCAGCCTTTATCGCAGTTATATCTTCTTCTGATAACCTCGGTGATGCAATCAATCTTATATTTCCGCCATTATTAATGAATGGAATTAGTCCATTAGCTATCATGATAAGCGCTGTTGATGAAAAAAAGCCCACCGCTCGATCATAAGTAATAGCTTCCTTTAATATAGGTGTATAAAATTCTTTTGAAATACTTACTAATTTTGACCTATACTCTTTTTTCACATCCAAATCTTGAAAGCTCATGTAATCCCCCACCTCATAACTCCAACAATGCATTTATCAGAATATCTATATCTTTTTCACTATTGAAGAATCCGATACCAACTCGAACTGTACCTGAAGCATAATCATCCCTCAAATACTTATGAATATATGGCGCACAGTGGTAACCAGTCCGAACTGCGATATCAAAATCCTGATCTAAAACCAGCCCAAGATCATCCGCCTTATACCCATTAATATTAAATGACACAATACTAATGTGCGCGTGTTTACAATCTGGCAAATATAATTTAATATTAGAAATACCTTTTAATTTATCTACTAGATAATCAGTTAAGTATTTTTCGTGCTCATATATGTCATTAGTATTGATCCATTTAAGCGCTGCATTTAATCCTGCAATCGCAACAATATTGGAACTTGCCGCCTCATACTTATTGGGTATACTCTGAGGCATATTTAAGTTTAATGAATCGCTTCCTGTCCCGCCTACAATAAACTCGTCTAAGACCACACCGCTATTTATTATAAATCCAGCGACACCAAGAGGACCATATAACGTCTTATGTCCAGCAAATGCAATAAAGTCAGCTTTTATTTTCTTTACATTTACTTCAAGCAATCCTAAGGATTGAGATGCGTCCAATATTGTAATCGCATCATATTTTTTTGCCTCATTTAGTAAATCTACAATTGGCAAAATATATCCAGTCACATTACTCACATGTGTCACACATACACACTTAGGCTGTTCTCTCGAAAATTGATATCGTACCCTATCTAAATCAATTTCCAAGGTCTCCTCATTAATCGGTAATTCCCTAATTACTATTCCCTTTCTCTTGGATATCAAGTTCAATGTTCGAGCCACTGCATTATGCTCATATGGGGATACATATACAATATCGCCTGCTACAAAAGATAATCCATGAAGTATTTGGTTTAATGCAATTGTCACCGATGGTACTAAAACAACGGAAGTCCCCTTATCTCCATGCACTAATTTTAAAATTTCATTTCTGGTATCATCGATCACTTTAGATGCATATTGAGCCACTCGGTAAGAACCTCGTCCCGCATTAACTGCATAAGTACGATTTGCCTTATCCATCGCTAAATACACTTCTTCAGGTTTGGGAAATGTCGTTGCTGCATTATCCAAATAAATCATGTCTTGACCTCTCTAATCTAATAATCTTTCCAGCATCTCTACTAAAATTGCTACTTTTGTGTTTGTACTTAATTCTTCGCTGTAAGCATCTAATGCTTCCTCAATAAGATTTCTTACAATCGTTCCATCATTTTCTGTCGCCCGTTCATAGCGCCGAGTTACTACTTCACCTTTGCTATTTTTGAAAGTAATTTCTCCCGTTGCTTCCGTTATAGAATCATCTTGAGTCTCTTCGATTTCCAACTTTGTTTCTTTTAAATATCGAAAATACATCTCGCTAGTATTATCAGACCAGTTTTCGACATATATACCCATTATAACTCTAATAAGTCGTCTTACAATCTCTCTGTCATCATATACATTCAAATTTTTAATAAAGCTCATTAACCCAGTAACTTTATTGCTAGAAACTCTTAGTTTAGAAACTTCACTCTGTTCTTCATACCATTGTTTTAATATATGGTGTAAATCTTCATCCGTTTTCTTTTCACAAAACACCATTCTAGTTTTCCGTGCTAACTCATCCAACCATAATTCCAGATAATCCTCCATTAAATGCTTCACCTGTCTAAGCTTTTCAATAGTCTTTAGATAATTATTCTCTACATTTAAAGCCATAGACAATTCATTAAAAATCACTTCATAAGGATTGGCTTCCACCTTCTGCAGCACGGTTCTGACTGCTATACTTATTTTAAATAACTCTTCATCTTCTATAAAATCTGGCTTAATTTTAACATTTCGTGTACATAAAGGTAACGCTCTATACCAACGCTGCATACTTGTAAGAAGATTATTAAGTCTAGATCCATGTAAATCAATATTTCCATCTATTGCAAACAAAGAATTGAGCTCTGTTATATAACTTTCTTTATCCGCATTTTCAGTAGAAATAAATAAATAGTAATCATTTTTAGATTCGCACATATTTAAAATAATATCGGCTGTAACATCAAATTCCTTATTTCCTAAATAGGCAACTACATCTCCTCTCTGCATAAAGATGCCATATGCAAGATAACACGGAATAACTCCATCTCTTATACCTAATGGATGTCTTTTAAGTTGATCTATTAAATCTTTTACTCTTCCTCTCTGCTGCGTGCACAAATTTAAAAACTGATAAATAGTGGCTAACATATTTTCCATTCTTTTATCACATTTATTATCCAAAACTTTTGGATATATAAACAATGATCTAAAAATTGTAGCTTCTGGATTGGAGCCACTGTAGAACATCTCATCTTTTATACCTTCAAGAATAAATGAAATTATATTTTTTCTAGCCTTTTTAATTGGAGTCGTTAAATTTTGTTTATTAACTAGCTCATTGTTTATTACTGGAGTCTGAGAATAATAGCTTTCACAAATCCCACTTACTAATTGATCCAAGTCATAGTTTACTTCTGTATCCACCTGTTTAGATCTAGCGTTATAGTATATAGCCGCACAACCAGAATCTGTACCATAACTATCCTGTAAAAACTTATTTAATTCTAGATTTAAGTCTTCTTCAAAAACATCCAATTCTGTTTGGAGTACAGCATTTTCTTTTAAAAATTCTTGATCTTGCCTTAATGCTTGAATCACTTCAAATTCTTGTATTTGAGCGATCATATTAAATGGCACTTGAGGAACTAGTACAACTAGTTGTTGCAATGAAAAATCCTGCACTTTACCCACTATTTCTTTTAAATGATTATTACTATCTTGATTAATAATAGCTATAACTTTACCATCACAAAATTCATTGTCATCAAACAAGCTTTCTCCAAACATAAGTGAGAAAAAACTTTCATAGGTCATAAATTCATACCTAAAGTATCGCGTTATGGCAAAATCTTGATTGTACTTTTTAGGAATAATAAAATCAAAATTTGATACTTTAGCCAGAACTTTACTTATATTGGCATGATCACCCAAATATTTTCTTCTGTTTTGTATAATCCTACCTAAATCTGCACCTATACTTGTTTTAAAAGCAATTCTACCTACTGATGTTTTAAAATATATTATGTCTTCTTTTTCTAACATCTCATTTAACACATCGTCAAATGTAGAAACTTTCACCGCATTTCGTAAGACCTTTCTATCTGCCGGCAACTCCTCTGGCCTGTTAATTATGTTAATAACAGCCAACGCTTTAACAATCTTTATTTGTTCAGGGGTTGTACACTGAGATATGGCATAATCAGCCTTTAGCCATTCGTCATGTATATATTTATTTGATATTTCTTTCTTAAATATACCTTTAAAGTAATCATATACTAAATCCGCACCAACAGTCCACGCTATTTCTTCTGTATGTTTTTCAATAAAGCGAGCCATACTATTGGGCTCACTTTTAGAGATAAAAGTAAATAACGTCCTCTCATTTTGAGCAACTTTTTCACTAATATTTAATAGCATGTAAGCGCTAACTGGATTCATTGGGTAGCATCCCTGTACCACTACATTAAAAAAATCATTAAACTCAAAATCCGAATGGAAAAACGGGATATCTGCATGAATTTTTTTAGCCCTACTCATATTTACAAAATGAGAAATTTGAGGCACATCATCTTCATTCTTATAATTTTTTATTATAGCATTTTGAATAAGCTCATAATTATTTTTCGATGAAGTTACAAAAAATTTCTCTGTAATTCTACCTTCAATTCCTGTAAAAGAATTAATTATATCTTTTGACAGGTAATTTCCATACTCTTTGATACTCTTATGAGCTACCATTGTAATAAATATTTGCGCATTTTTAGATTCCTGGGCCAATTCGCAAATTTCCTGCAATAGCTTCATATCATTGCCTGCAGCCGTTTTATCCTTACTCTCAATGAATTTACTAAACTCATCAAAGATAATGTAAATACCACCATAATCATATTCTTCGTACAATATTTCACTTATATTTTTAAATAATGGAAGAATATCTGTATTAATCATCGGATTAAATTGGCTTCCTGATGTCAAAACAGGATAAATCTCTTAAATATGGCTAAGGCATCTTTTCTGCATTCCTTTAATGCAAGCTTAAAATCCTGTATATTCCATTTCTTCTCGGATAATTCTAATAAAAACTTATCATAGGTATCTTTATATTCATTTTTCCAAGATTGAATATTTTCTAACGCTCTCGAATAAAAGGTATCAGGAATTAATTCCGTTAAGTTGGCTCTTTTAATTGCCTCATTTAATGCCACAAGGAATGCCTGATCCAGGTCATTATAAGAACTGGAAATAATAACAGGCAAAAATGGTTTTTTTTCGCTCCATACCTTTTTTATATCTGCCACTGCTTTAATATCAACATTATTAACTTTATTAAGTAGCTGTCCAATAATTTCATTATTGCCAGCATTTCTCTCCAAAGTAAGAATCGCTAATAAGACAAGCAATAAGTGAGATTTACCCTTGCCATAAGGACCAATCAAAATAGTTGCCTGCTCTCTATTGCTATTCACTGCATTAATATAATCATCCAAAATTGCTACTGATGATTTCGTTGGAATATAACTCAAAATCTTATCAGTCTTGTTTAAATTCAGATATATATTAATAGCATTTTTGAAATTATCATTTACAAGTATATATTCACCTAATCTTGGCATTTCTTCACCTTATCTATGTCCTTCATAGTATTTTTCAATTATCTCATCGGCACTCTCAGAAAACAACCTATATACCATATCCAAACCTGCCGTACGGTCCACCTTAATATACGACATATTTGAAATTCTATCTAAATAATCATTAAGTGCTACTCTTGTTAGATTATATATATTACCGATTGCATTTTTTCCATTATACAATGCATCAATGCTTACACTATCACTATTTATCTTTTCAAAAGTATCTGCCAATTCATATAAGATCACCCACTCACTTAGTTTTGACAAATCCGGCTGCTTTTTTGTATATTTTCCTTTGGACTGCATTAATAAACCTAAACTAGTCAATGGACTAACATTTTTATCTTCGGGATCATAATCTTCTGACCGTTCTTTGCTATACATCTGAAGCACTACTGTCACATCATCTTTAGCCGTATGTTTCTTTATTGTTGCACCTGCATACTTTTCTAATTCATAAATTAGCGCATGCTCTACTTGCTCTTTCGTATTATCTTCAACTTCTAAATTATTAAATAGCATGTAATATGAAGTCGCATAATTTATATTTTTTACTAAGCGAGAATGTAAAAGCCATAAAGTAAACATATCCTGACAATAAAAATCATGTGCCTTAATACATTTAGCTAGAGGCTTTAGTTCTGCACCAATTCCCGCCCGCTCTTCAATAAGGTCAAACGCTTTTAGCCAATACCTCATTGATTTTACCATATTACTTCCAACTCCAAGTGTCTCCGGCGCATCTGGCTGCAAAAAAATCCTCGGATTATTTTCTATTGCTAATACTCCTTTACTGATCCAGCCCTCACGTAATGCAAACTTTTCGTGTCCTGATATTCTATATAGAACCTTTCCTTCTACCATGGTTAACCTCGCTTTATTCCTAAAACTTTTCTCATATAGCACCCTGCGTCAAAATGGCCTACGCACTCTCCACAACGCACACATTTCTCATCATCAATTTTATATTCTGTAGTCCCGTCAGGTAAATCTTTAACAGATATTGCTGTATGTTTACATACGCCCTCACAGGCCCTACAGCTCATACACATCTGATATTTTGTTATCTGGCATTGAATTCTTTTTTCCGCAACCTGCAGTGAACGGGCGCCTGCTATGTTTATTTTCTTTAAGGTTACTTTTAATTTCGTAGTACCGATTCTTCCTTGTAAAATCATGACTACACGCCCCGTTTTATCTAATATATAGACTTCACCAAGACGCTTATTGCCTAATTCTTTGTTTATATAACCAAATGGCTTAAATAATTCATATAATTCCTCAGAAATAGGTTTCTGTAAATCATAGTTAAATGCACTATCTTCTGTCGCACATGGCTCAAAAGAAATAACGGACTTTTGTGCCATTTCCAATCCATTTCCACCTTGTCTTGCCTTCCAGCTTCCTTCATCGACATACTTCTCAGGCTCTATTTTATCAGTTTGAACTGCAAAATTAATCAGCAATTCTCTCCACTTATAATACTTATCATACATATGAACTTTAGCCAAAAATTCAGACCAACTTCCATTATTGGGACAACACCAACAACCAACTCGGGAATAACCTAGTCATATGCTTCATTAAAGTCAATCCCTTCCGTCAGTAAATAAAGCCATACATCAAAATCAATCCAATCAATAATTGGGGAAACTACGGTTTGTTTGGCTATTTTGGGACTATCGCTTTCCCGGTCATATTTATCTCTGCTTGCAGATTCGCTTCTACGAATACCATAGAAGGTCAATATGTTGGTCTTATTTTTAAAGGCTGCTGATATTTTTCTTGTAATCGCGCCCGTCTTAAAAACAGTACAGCACCATCGCATTACCCGGCTAGGCGGTCCCACAACTTCACATAACTCTTCAAAGTTTTTTTCGTTGTTTCTAGCTGAAATCATTGGTATTCCTACAGTTTCTTCATTTTTAAGAAATCTTTTTTTATACTCGTAAGTCAAATCATGTTCTAACGTTGTGTCTCCAAAAATATGTAATATCTTGCGAGAGCCCAGTGCCTTTGTTACCAAGTGTGAAACCACGGTTGAGTCCTTGCCGCCACTGAATGATACAAACATTTCATCAATTGAGTATTTATCTAAGAAACTTCTAATATATCGAATACCTTCGTCATTTATTTCATCATATCGAACCTTGTTAATCTCTACAAACTTCCTTTTCACCTTATCAAAAAAGTTCATATCGATTTGATCTACATACAAATCATACTGCCTTTTGATTTTTATAATTTCTTCTAACGGTAAACTATTTAATTTAGTCGCAGATATAGATATCTTCTTTCCATCTATAATATAAGATCCACTTCCATTCCAAACAGAAGATTCCTGTAATGCAAGTGGATTCCCTTCATCCAAAATAATCCCAATTAATAAGCTTTCCTTGGGAAACACCGGCCTTATATCTGTAGACACATAACGCCCCTTTTCTCCACAGCAGGGACATATATCCCAATAAATAGGAACATTACATTTATCACACCAATACACCGTAGATGATAGCTCCGTCCGTTTTTTGCAAATACTACACTCTGATGTTTCCATAGGTACGTTACAATCGTTACAAAAATATTGAATCATTCTATTCCTCGTCTTCTAAATAAAATTCTAGTATGCTATTTGCCTGACAGTCAAATAATTTACATAACTTTTCTAATGTGTCATAATCAATACGCTGCATTTTATCATGATATAAGTTTGAAACCGTCCCTCTGGCTAAACCCGTTTTCTCACAAACATCCTGTATTTTATATCTGTTCTTACCCATTAATGTAGATAAGTTGCATCTAATTGGCACTACATTTCCCTCCAAGCACATAATATCGAACAAACGTATCGCTTTCATTATACCATAAGATCTCAATGTGATAAACAGATATATAGTTATTTCGATTAGCTTCCGATCTATTTTTTAGAAAAAATAAGATACTAAATATATTTGTTTGAAGGATCGTTGGTGTTTAACTTTACATGATCTCGACAAAAAATAAAGCTCCCTGCTGATTTATCCCTAGCAGGAAACTCTTATTCTCCTAATCCCATTCCTTTCTCCATCAAAAAATCTCTCACATTCCGATGCTTAATCCCATTCCGGCTCATATCAAATTCAACCAATAACATACAAATTGGCTGCCCACAAAAGGACAGCCATCATTCACACACAAACATATTATATACTATCCAATATCCCCTAATCCAAACCCAATCCTCCCCGCCAAATACAATGGAACAGCGTACTTTCTACCATTAATCCCTCCATAAGTATCCTTCAGATATACACATAATCCAGTTTCCCCTTCTCCAGCAGCCCATTCGCCGTTACCGCGATTTCATTCCCTCGTTTCACTTCAAGTCCATAATTCTTATGGTCCAGACGGCTCCTCACATAAAAATCCAATTCCCCGCTGGTTTTCTCGTCTGTCCCGAACCATGGAACCTGTCCTGCGATTTCCCGGCGCTTAATTCTGTCAATCAAGTTTAAATACACAAAGTTCTCACATAGACACCCGTCTATTGTCTCCTGAGCAGTACCAGTCAAAGCAAGAAATCTATTTGCAATTCCTAAATCCATAAAATAATATCGGCAGTTCTCGACAATATTTAAGTTATCACAGTCCACGCTTTTACTGCAGTATCCAATCTGATGGGACAGATAAAGCCAGCTGATTGCATAATTGACTGTCCTCTTAGCTATTTTCCCGCTTTCCTCTTTGAATATAATGCTCGTTAAGTCAGTAATTAAATCCTTAGTCCCCTTCTTCTCTTTCAGCATCATTGCCGCAATAGAAGAAAATACTTTATCAAACGTGGCTGTTTCTAATGGATTATCAAAATACCTGGTCGATTCTTTTATAAAAACAGCCACAAGGTTTTCAATTATATCCGCGCTGGCATTCATATCACCTGTTTGCAAATATGTCAGTACAACCTCTGGATATCCCCCAATATGCAGATAAACATCAAAATACCTCTTCAGCTTATCATAATCTTCATGGCTGGAACTGCCAAACAGATCTATACGCTCATACAACGCTCTCAATTGAAACGCATCCAAAAACTCCGGAAAAGTTAAAGAAGTCATTGTCAGAGATTCCACATCTCCCGCAGATAAAAAATACTCCTTCTCCCTTGTTTTTCCAAGATAGCTGCCAGTCACTATAAAATGGCAATTAAAGTCTCTGGAAAACTCCCGGATTTTACTATAAACCACCGGGGAATCCTGGATTTCATCTATCACGACCAAAAGTCCTTCATCATCAACAAAATTAGGATCATACAACTCAAATGCCTTGTGAACAGGTTTTTCAACCGGGATCTGTCCAGGCTCCCAGCTGGAAGCGGTTTCCAGACAACGTAAAAAGCGCTGGCCGGTAGTCCCGATCATATTAATATAGATATATGATTCATATTCCCTGGAAAACTGGTTTAAAATAAAAGTTTTCCCAACCTGACGCGCGCCTTCCAATTCCAACACTTTGTGAGAATTTCTTTTTTTCCACTCCAAAAGTTTATCATAAATATCTCTCTTTAATTCCATTCTAGTCACCACCTTTGCAATCCAAGTCAAACATCTCTTTGTATTCCATCATACCATTTTTTGAAATCGTAAGCAATTATAATATAATCACACAATTCTACTGCATAACCGATTTATCGACAAAGCCAGTTTTTATAAATATCACTCCAAATACCTTTCGCTTACGATCCCAACTGCCCTTTTATTCGCTCTTCCATAAATCATCTTCCTGCACATCGGACACTCATGCCAGTCCTCCTTTCTCTTTACAATAAAGGGTCGAAAATATAATCTCGTTGGCAATGACCGGTTTCTTAATCTGTTTTACGAACTCACCCTCCTCCAACTCCATAAACAAATTCATCTTCTCTCTGCCGAATTTTAAGATCCTCTATACTTTTTTCCAGCATAGTAATCCTGGCCTTTATCTTTCTATTAAGTATTTTTATCTGTTTTTCAATAAAATCCATACGAACCTCCATTAAAAAATGGCGTTACCACACACTCCATGCGGTAACGCCATTTTAATCTTAATTATTAATCTTCCTAATATACTATAACACTATATATTTATCACCTTATAAGTCATCTCGCAGTGTTTTTTATTATGGGCGATTCCCACACATAAAACTTCGCCGGACAAACCTGTATAATACTGATTGTCCAGTATCTGTTGCAACGCCTGTTCTTTTAACTGCGCAATATCCTCTCCCTGCTTAAATTCCACAATGACGTTGATATTCTTCGGAGACAAAGACTGTAGTGTAATATCACTTCGGCCATAACCGGTTTCCAGGTTACTGGTTACCCTATAGGAACCTCGAAGGGTAATGCACATACCAAAGAACAACATGTGATAGGCATTTTCTCTGGCATCCATATAGCTGGTACAGGAAAGCACAATCTCCTGGTACAATTCAAGAAAAAGTTTCATGTCCTTATTTAGCAGACAGGACATCATCTGCTTTAAGTCCAGGCCATCAATACCGGATATCTCAGCAATCAGCATTTGGAACTCTGACATAACCTCGTCATTAGGAATCTTCACCACCGCAGTGTTTTCATCCACCCGCCTCAGAGCAGTCAAATAGCCGGAATTCACCAGAAGTCCCCACAGGCTGTAATTGCTATCCCTTTCAATATACGAAGTTCCAGTGTAATCCATACCGCAATTTCTTTTCCCGCAATCAACTGTTCAAACTTTTCCCAAAAACGTCGGTCTGCTGTCTGCAGCGCCTTTTTTACCAGATAATTAGAAGATGTATTAATCCAGTAATTATCTAAGCTGCCTAAATCAGCATAATTTAAGATCGACCAAGGATTATACATTTCAATGTCCCCAAATCGATACCCGTCATATTTTTTACGCACTTTCTCATCCAGTTTCAAACTGTAGTCAGCTAAAAGCTTCTCGGTTTCTTCCGCAGTCAAGCCAAAATACGGTGCATATGTCTTATGCAGCACTGTGTATACCCTGGCATTATTAAACTGCGAAAAAATACTCTCTTTTGCCACCCGCTGAACTCCTGTAAGAAGCGCCTGTCCCAAGGCAGAATTCCCCTTCATCGCGCTTCCGTAAAGATTTGAAAAGAATTGGCCCAGTTTTTCATGATAACCATATTCATAACTACTCATAATTGGCTGATCGTACTCGTCAATCAATAGAATAGGTGCAATTCCATAGCCGTTCTTTACAAATTGTGTCAAAAGCTGAATCGAAAAAGAATACTGTCCATAGTTTGCCTGGGAATTTCTCAAAACATCTATCATTGCATAAAAATCCCTTGTTTCAAAGGAATCCTTATCTACTTTATCCCTTAGCAACTTCTCATACTGTAAATATTCCTGATACAGATTCCGTTTTACAAGAAACATCAGCTCATCAGCGGTTGCGCCTTTGCAGTCTTTGAAGGTGAAATAAATAACCGGACGGGAATTGATCTGATCCGCATACTCCGTCTCCATTATTGCCAGACCCTCAAAAAGTTCCCGGCTGTCCTTTGTAATGTCGAAAAACTCACGAAGCATCGTCATGTTGAGCGTCTTCCCGAATCGTCTGGGCCTGGCGACCAGCGCCACCTCGTCCCGCATTTCAAGGAAATCCTTTATCATCAGTGTTTTATCCACGTAATAGGCATTATTTTCACGCAGTTTCCGGAAATCGTCGGTTCCAATGGGTAACGTTTTTCTTCCTTCCATATTTTCAGCCTTCTTTCTCTCTTTCTCTGCCTGTTACCATCATATCATATTCCCAAACGGCTTTACACAGATATCTTCTTGTACAATTCAGCATACAATCATACAATTCTACTGCATAACCGCTTTATCAACAAAGCCAGATTTTATAAACATCATTCCAAATACCTTTCACTTACAATCCCAACTGCCTTTTTATTCGCTCTTCCATAAATCATCTTCCGGCACACCGGACACTCATGCCAGTCCTCCTTCATTCTGCCTTCCGTCAATATTTCATTATGGCACTCTTTACAATAAAGGGACGAAAATATAATCTCGTTGGCAATGACTGGTTTCTTAATCTGTTTTACGAACTCGCACAGCTCATTAATTTCCTTTTCCCTTTTAATAATGGCATTTTCTTTTCTCCTATATGCTCCTCCAACTCCATAAACAAATTCATCTTCTCTCTGCCGAATTTTAAGATCCTCTATACTTTTTTCCAGCATAGTAATCCTGATCGTTATCTTTCTATTAAGTATTTTTATCTGCTTTTCAATAAAATCCATGCAAACCTCCATTAAAAAAGGCATTACCACACACTTCATGCGATAATACCTTTTTAATCTTAATTATCAAACTTTCTATATTCTATAACATTGTATATTTGTGCTTATATTTAACGTTTTTTACTTTCTATCATACGGAAATCCCGCCCCTACTAAATAAATCGGGATTGTATCGAACCTCTCCCCATGTCCACCCACTATGGGGGCTGCCTTGAATCCCTTATCGATCATTCCTCTATCCTTATAAAATTCCAAAGATTTTGCTTTATTATTACTGCTCTTTACTTCAATCCCGATCTTAATATCATCATGATCTACTACCACAAAATCCAGTTCATAATCACCACAGGTAGAAAAACAGGGCTTATCCCCTCTCACTATTCTCCTACCCACAGGCGCCTGGTACAGACGGTTCAGTTCGCTATACGCAAATGTCTCTGTCAGCAGAACTTCAACTGCATCCTTAGGTACTGTCACCATATCAAAAATATAGCTGGCAATCCCTGTATCTGCAAAATATGCACGGCGGTTACTGATTACATCCGTCACATCTCCATTATTATAAAGATCACAATACCCAATAATTCCGGAATACAGAAGCCAGCTGGATGCCGCCCTGACCTCATTACTGCTAACTGGCTCTTTTACAGAATCCTTAACAAAGTTAGTTATAAATTCCAGTAATGACTTTCCTGATCCTTTCTTTTCCTCTGCCATTTGAACCATAACAGCCCGGTATACTTCGTTAAATATACTCAGTGCCGTGCTGTTGGAAAAAAAGCGACTGGATTCTGCCGTGAATGTACGCACTAAATCACCTAAGACGTCCATACAGTCTAAAGTGTTCCTCGTCCTCAGATAGGTAGTTACCACCTGCGGATAGCCTCCGATCTTTCTGAATATCTGAAAAGCCTGCTCTAACTTATCATAATCTTCCTTGGGAGACATTCCATATGGACTTAGAGTTTCCAAAATTTCTTCCAGCCCCTGGGCACGGCAGAATTCCCTAAATGACAACGGAAACATTTTAAGGTATGCAATTCCCGCGGGCAAGAAGAAATCCTTTGAATTTACCGTCCGGGCCAGATAACTGCCGCTCACAATAATATCGCATGAACACCGTTCCCGCAGATCACGTATTGCATTATATACCTCTTTGCTCTCCTGTATTTCGTCAATGATTAAGACTGTGTTTTCATTATTAATAAATTCCCCCAGCCCAGCTTTCTTACAGTATATTTCCATAAATTGATCTTCTGCAAGTAAATCTTCAAAACCATACTCATCCCTTACCAGGTTAACGTAAACGACTTGCTGGTAATTTTCATATGCAAACTTTCTTATTTCATGAGTTTTTCCAACCTGTCTTGGGCCTTCCACCTGAAGCACGGTATGATGTCTCTTGTTTTTCCAATCGTTCAGCTCCTTTTGTACATCACGCTCCAATTCAATATCATTTCTGACAAACGCCCGTTCTTTCACTTCTCCACCTACCCTTTTCAGTTCCCATTATTATTTTTTCTTTATTTAAATTTTCAACTATACTTATAATATCCGTTGCCCTGACTTTGTTCAAGAAAAGTTTATTTCCTCTATCCGACAACAATCTTTTCCTAATATACCAAAAGCAACATTGTCTTAATACGCCCCTGTGGTATTCCACAGGGGCTATATCTTATCCTACGTACTCATCCAACAACTTCTACCTCTCTTTTTTCAAGAGAATACCGGTATACCCGATCAGACAGGACATCTTCATCCGGCACATCATTTTCATTAATACTTTTTACCATATCTCTCATATCATTGTAGTCCATCTCATCCCTATCCGGTAACAGAATCGTTTCATGAATACTGGATGGCAAAATTATCACATCACCTCCCATTCTTTCAGCGAATTCCGCCAGAACGCCTTCATATAAAATGCAGGCTGCCCCATTCATACCAACGTTATTTGAACATATGTAAAGAATTGGAGAATCCGAAACATTTTCAAACATTGCATTAACGACAGTATCGTTAATTACCTCTCCGAACTCACCTCTTATTAATTCACTCAAAACATCTTCCATCGTTTTAATTACAGCAGGCATTAAAAGGGGAGTATTTTTTATTGCTGCCCGGTACAGATCTTCTTCTGTCACTTCCCAAAGCTCCATATGTCCCGTGCTAACCGGGACTGTAAACTGCCCTGCACTGTGATTTCCAAGATATATATAATAAATGATAGACAGATCCAGATATTCCCTGTGAGGCATTTCCTCCAGCATTTTTTTATTCTTCCCGGTATTAACCACCTTGTACAGAATCATATCTTTTATCCTGTCCCATGACAGCAGACAGCTCGAAAAATCAACAGAAATCTGCTCTACTTCGTTAATCCGGTAATCCTCAACCAACTCTTTTGCAAGCTGCTTCAGGCAACTTCCCTCCATATATTCCCTGTAGTATGGCTCCATATATACAATTGGTCCCATACTTTCGCCCCGCTTATGAATAACAAGCCCCGTAAACGGGCAGGCGTTATTTTTTTCAATCATCTTCACCCGTACCTGATAACCTTTGCCAAGACCACTCTTTAATAACCGTCTCATTTCTTCTGTAAATAATTCAAATTTCATATGTAATACCTCCATCTTAATATTCAGGCCCAAATTGCCTTTTCCTGCTTCAAAACACCTTATGTCCCAAACGCAAACCATCAAAAAACGCTTCTTTATACACAGCCTGAAGTTCCTGTGCATGCATCAACAGGATATTACAAGCAAATTCCTCCAGCTTTACTCTTGTTTCTGCCTCCAGAGTATTCAGTATCTTTTCCTGCTCTTCGTAAAAATCATCGGTATCTTTTCTGTCTTTTCTTAGTATCTGGTCGATTCTGTCTATCATTACTTCTTCTAAAAAATCTCTTCCTGAGTCTTTTATGTTAAACACCTCCTTATTTTTGCAGAAAGGGCATTCTGCCTCATCATAGCTCTGATAGATCTTCCCGCATTTTTCACAGACATCCAATTCTCCCTGGCGGAACTGCTCGTCCAGCCATGTTTCCGGATGCTGCCAGTCCACGCTCAAAAACATTTCTTCCGCAATCTCGGGCTGTCCCAAACATATCTTTAAAAAATCCAGTCCTGTATAGGTACAATCTGATAACTCAGGGATATAACATACAGCAAAAGGATCTCTATAAAATGCCGCCGGATTTTTATAAATCCATCCACTTTGTGACGCCCCTCGCTCGATATATTCAGGTCGCCCTTTTTCTTCATCTTCCGGTATGTAAATACCAATAACGGAGTCTGCCATTATGCAGCTCCCTCCTGGCCGCTGGCTTCCACCTGGCATTCGTTCCGGATTTCACTCATATCAATCGACAATTCCGACTTAATTGTCTCATCCATGGATAATGCCTTTTGAAAGTCAGAAGAAACGGGCGCATATTTCAGCGCCCGCTTAATCACCGTTTTCTTTGCCATATCTTCGTAATTTTCCTTCCAAGGGCTGAACCGGCTTCCAAAAGATTTCGAATACTTTTCTGCAAATGCATCCATATCCGCTTTATTGCTCACTTCAAAACCATAACCGCCGTTTGTCAGTTTAAACAGACCGTAGATGTAAGTAATCTCACCCCGTTCCCCGTCTCCCGGCCGATGAGTCAGTCTGGAATCCAGCCCGTATTGGTATTCAAAAGAATCAAATTCCCGTACCGTCTGTGCCTGTATCACCTGAATCAGACCCGTCCGGTAAGCCAGATCAATCAGACCTTTGTATCCGATCTGGAACTGACATTCCAAAGTCCCCTTATTCTTGTAAGGGATTAAATAAGCCTGTCCCAAAGGAGTATTCGGCTCCATACCCAGCTGCGCCGCATTCATTAAGGCAGCAATAAAGCTCATCGGAGTACAGTCCGCCAACTCCGGCGTATTGTTAATGGCGGACAGAGCCATTCTCATAAAGCGTTCCGGCGTCAGTATCGTTGGCAGCGCCCGTTTTATTTCCGGTTCCAGCGCCCTTACCATATCGACAATTGTCATATTTTTTGTTAATTTGACTGCCGGATTAACAGTTCCAGCTGCCCGTTTTTCTAATTCATTTTTTACATCAACACTCATATGCACAACCTCCATTTATTCTTAATTGCCTGTAAGAGGCAGAAAAATAGAGGATACCAGTTACGGTATCCCCTTAGTCCTCAATAAATCCTTACCTTATGCAATTAATGTCTGGTTCGCTACAGATTTCTTTTTATGTACTAGACGGTAACAATATCAACCTGAAGCTTCCTTTCCCATACTTTATAAATAATTATATAATGATCCACAAACAGTTCCCGGTATCCTTGGCCTGCATAACTGCCGTGTTTCCTCTCCGCCCCACGGTGCGGAAATTCTTCCAGGCTGAAAATTCCTTCTTCCAGCCGGGTGACCTGCCCTTCAGCATATTCCGGCATCTGGATCGTTTCGTAAATATACTGATATATCTCTTCCAAATCCCGGTACGCCTTCGGATATAATTGAATTGTATATTTACTTTGCATACTTTCTCCTAAGACCAGCCAATGCTTCTCTGGCGTCAATGAGTTCTGTACCTGCCTGAACTTCCTGTTCCGCTTCCGCAACAGCAGAATCGATCCGTTTATCATAAACCAGCTTTTCGTAAGCTTCCATACTCATTACAACCAAATCTCCATATCCGTTCTTTGTGACGAAAACAGGCTCCTGGCTTTTATGACAGAGGTCGGAAATCTCATTTGTTTTTCTTAACTCTGTTATAGGTATAATATTCGGCATAATCAGCACCTCCTTTATGTATATAATTATAGCATTATTATATACACACTTCAATGAAAACATGTATTGCCAAAAACTCATGCCGCTTTTACCGTAAATCTCCTCGAAGCAGTGACATTTAAAAAGTCTTTATAAATCTCAGGTCTCTCCATCTTTATCCTCTTAATATCTAACCGCACGCTCTCCAAGTTCGACCAGATCACCTGGTAACGGCTGCTGACGGCCATTTCACTGTCCTTCATATACAGCTTGACTTCCTGTTCAATCTGCTTCTGTTCCTGTTCCAACTTCTTAATCAGCTGGATGATTTCTTCCCTGCGCTTTAGTTTTTCATCAAAGCCAACAAGCGGAATGGAACTCTCCTTCCTGGCTGTATGAAAATATTGCTCCAGTACCTCATCGCAGGCCTTTGACCCATCCGGTTCCGGCATGTTCTTTGGAATTACGTGGTTATTCCAAAAATCAGATTCGATAGAATGAGATTTCGGATCATGTCGTCATCCCAGGAAACTTTTGTATATTGAAAGCCTTTTCCCAAAACAACCACGGCAATATACCATGCCCTCCTTCCTGTTACTGCCATGTAATGATAGCATTGAATCAGATAATGTGATGGAACCTCCCCATTTTTCCATTTATCTGCACTGTATGCACTGGCTGTCTTACATTCCAGTCCGGCGTCCTCTCCTACGATAAGGCGGTCAACATCGGCAATCATAAAGGGCTGCTGCCTGCTCCTGTACATCCGGTTGGAGCGGCGAACCTTCAATCCTGTAGCTTCCATAAACCTTTGTGCTACATATTCTTCCAAATCCCTGCCCTGCCTCATAGATTCGTTATCAGCCGTTTCCGATATCAAACATTCTGAAATCTTATTCTGATACACGCTCATTGGGCTGGAATACGGATTTAAACCGCAGATGGCTCCTGCATCCGATCCGCCTATACCCGTCTTCCTAAATTTCAGCCATTCTTCACGGCTCATATGAGTGGTCGATATTCCTTCTGTCATATTCAATCTCCTTTTTTCCATAAAAAGGGGGCTGCCAATGGTAGCGCCCCTGATATTTAAGCAGCATCGGGCGTTTCATGATACCGACTTCACCAGTTCATATGCCCGGTCAATCATGACATTTCCATCAATCGTGCGCGCAAACAGGTTTTCCTTGAAGTTTTTACGCTCCTTTAATGGCCTGGAATGTGTGGCAAAATCGGATACTGCATTTACAAACCGGTAGCCGTTTTTCCCTACGTGCTGTAAGTCCGGCGCATCATAATAACGAACCTTTACTTCTTCCTTCAGCCGGAGCAGGTTCTTTTTCTGCAGTTCCGTAGCGTTGTCTACCAAAGGAAAGAGGACATCTATGTATTCATAAATCTGACGGTCAGAGAGTTTAGTCCTGCTGAGCTGATCGATAGCCTTTCCCAGTTCAGCCATATATTTATCCGCATACAGCAGGGTATATCTGGCGTCCTCAAGCTTCCCCCGGATGTCCCCGGTGTGGTTTGTCGCCCAGCTCCTTTTCGCTGTGGAAAGTGCCAGGTTCAAAGTGTTCTGACAGACTACCCGGATCGGCGTCATAGCTGCTTTTATTGCCCCTGTCCCGTCATGAGAGTTCATAAAAACTAGATACGGAGTGACTTCATCACCGCTGATGATATAGCGCTGCGGCAACTTTGCCAGTAGCCAGGTGCGCCGCCCTTCCTGCAGGGAACCTGCCGTCTCATAAACAACGCCCTCACCCAACAGTTCATCTGTAAAGGCGAAGGCGTCTTCATTTTGTACAACCTTATAACGGTCTGTGACAACTCCCAAAATTTTGTTATCTCTGTCCCGTAAATTGGCCTGAAAGCCTGGGATGGGAATCCCGTCCTGAGTTACAATGGGCTTCTGGAGTACCGACCAGTCCAGTCCGGCCAATTCCAGCGCCGTTTTGGAATCAGGCGCCTCCATTACCATGGTTCCAAGTCCGTGCCATGGAACCTCTCTTCCTGTGTAAAACATGGTTTCTACGTTTGCTGACATCTTTTTTCCTCCTTTAATCTTACTCTATAAAGAAGAAAAACCCCCAGGCAATCCTATGCCTGGAGATTCTTCTGTCTTTTTAATCATTTGAAACTTTATCAGTTAGTGGTAACGATAGCCGGCCTACTGTATCCAAACACCATTTTCATCTACCCGAAAACCATCTGGTGTGGTCGCGCTGACTGCCATTTTTCCATCTGTATTCAAATAATACCACTTCTCTTTATCCTGAATCCACCCTGTCATGCGTTCTCCCGATGTATTGGAATAGTACCAATTATTGTTGTCAAAAATCCAGCCTATCCTCATCTCACCGGATACTGGCATTAAATAGTACCACTTATCAGAAACAGCGGTCCACCCCTGTGCCATATATCCGTTTACATCCATCCAATACCAGTTATTGGTTTTACGTACCCATGTGTTACTATAGGAAGATCCATCCGATCTTACAAAACGCCATCCATTCTGATCCTGGGACCATGTACCCGGTGTCTCAGGAATCACATCTGTCTTAGCTGCAGCCGCTCCGCCAGATCTTCCAGAACCACCGGAACCGCCAGATCCACCAGAACCACTAGAGCCACCACTCTGTTTTACTGCAAACTCTACTTCAATTGCATGATTACCCGCTACAGTTAATTCTAAAGCTGATATAATACCTTTTTCTTCTCCATCTAACTTAACACTGGAAATTTTGTATCCGTTATCTGGGCTGATTGTTAAGTTAAGTGTTGCCCCCTTACCCGCCATTAAAGTAGAGGGAGATACCTTTCCTCCATCATTGTGTGAAACTGCAATCAGGTACTGGTTAGAAGCTTCTATTTTCATATCTCCGGAAGCCTCCATGTATCCTTGATTATCAATTGCTTTCCCATTTTCACCAGTCAAAGAGATAGTACCTCTTGTCAGTCTCACCTCTCCAATGGTTGGATTCTCATTTTTAATGGCTGTTCCTGCTGCAATAATTGTCCCTCCATCCATTTCTAACTTTCCGGTCTCCATATTATAAACAGCTATAGTATTCTCATCCTGTGCGGTAATACTGCCTCCATTAATATGTAGTTTTGCATACTCGCTATTTTTAATAACACAGGAAGTTTCCGTTAAAACCGACCGGGAAAATGTGCGGTAATTTTGCTGTGTAGTAGGCCCACTTATTTCTGCACCATGATTGAGGACAGCTGTTCCTCCTGTACAATTATCGATTCCTATTACATTATCAGTAATAACTCCGCCATTTATCGTAGAGACTGGCGCATATTGCTCATTATTTTTTCCGTCCTCGTTATTATTATAAACACCCCAGATATTCTGGCTCACTTCTCCTTCAATCATAACAAAGTTTCCGTTTACCCATATCCCATATTCATTTGAATTTACAATGCCGCCATTCAGTTCTATAGAGCCAGGTCCTTGTATTCCGGCACCGGCAGTTGGAAAATCATTCTCTTTTGTATAATTTCCGTTTTCCGTAATTTCTCCGCCATTCAAGATAAAATGAGCACCCTCTGCCACTGTAACGCCGCCATCGCTAAATCCTCTTACAGTACCGCCGTTCATCTCACAATAACCGCCAAGAAAAAGTCCTCTTTTTACAACTTTTCCTACCAGATCTTCCGGTTCACATAATAAGTTTGTTCCATCTTCTATTACTATTTCGCTGTCTGGCATGGAATAAATCGTATAAGCGCGTACCCGGGATGAGGCCGCATTTGCATTCCCCCAGCCCGTTGCATTGATTTCGATATCCGACAATGTTAATTTCGCACCTTCAGCCACCGTTATCATTTGATTTGACGAATTATCACCAGGCCGCCCTAATCCACAGCTTAAAGAACCTCCCATCAGGTGAATGTCGGTATTCATTTGAATAAATAACCTATTTGTCAGCGAGATATCCCCATCAATATATATAGTATTTACTCCCTGAGCTACAGCTTCGGTTAATTCCCGCTCTGAACTAACCACAGTTTCTGCCTCCGATGGTGAGGCCACCCTTACCCCTTTATATAAAGATACAATTTCTTCCAGATTATCGATATTTTCAATCCCGTCAACATCCTCAGGATCGTTAATGTCTTTGTCCTCATCGGTATTAACAAGATCGTTATTATCTATAATCTCATCAGTGTCCCCGGGATTGTTGTTATCTTCAATCTCATCAACGTCCTCTGGATCGTAATTATCTTCAATCTCATCAGCATCTTCGGGATTGTCACTATCATATTCAGCATTAGAATCAGAGGCAATATGCATATTTTGTGATTTATTACCCTCATCAGTGGTTGCTTTTGCTATAGCCGGCATACCTGTTCCTTGAACTATTAACGCTGCACTTAAAAGTACCATAAATAGCTTTTTTCTTTTCATAACTTTTCCCTCCTGATAATATTTAATTTTTTACACATAATTGCAGTAACCAAGTTCTTCTTACCTCCCGTTTTTATCGTAATCTCGATATATATTATACGTCTATTTGCAACTATTGTAAATCACATTTTCGTAATAAACTAATCGTATAATCGATATGTAAGAGGTGTAAAATTGTTTGATGTATTAGGCAGAATAAATGAATTGAGAAACGACAGGAAGTGGTCTGTATTTAAGCTTGCGCAATACACCGGGATACCGCAGTCTACAATTGCGACCTGGTATCAAAAAAACCTGTGTCCTCCTATTGATAAATTGGAAATGATTTGCAATACATTTCATATATCTCTGGCAGAATTTTTCAGCACCGGACAAAGTATAGACCTGACTGAGGAACAAATCATTTTAATTAACAAATGGAATATACTAACCGATAAGCAAAAAAAGGCTGTTGATCTTATGATAGATGCCATTCTTGATAAGTGATTACTCGTAATTTTATAGTTTCTCTTGATACATGGATTACACTTTACAAGCCCTTCTGCTGCATTTTGGCTTCAGAAGGGCTCTTCAAACTATTTCTTATAAAGAATAATACACGAATTATTAATTTGCTCCAGTCTATAGCTGCAGCGTAATCGCTTTAATATCTTTATTCCCCCTCCTGCAACCGCAGTCAATACGGCTGATGAAGCAGTTGGAATACCCATAACTACGGCCGCGGGAGTCCCGGCAACCATAGATACAGCCATTGTTCCGCCCAACGTAGCCGGAATCATCAGAAGTGCTGCGACCGCTATCGCCAGGCATGCAAAACACACATACCACAAAGTCTTATCTAGATACCAGATTTTTTTTATCTTGGATGCCAGATCCCCTGTAATTTTTATTGTCTCCTCCTCCTCCTCAAGTGCTTTTCCCAATGCTTTTTCGTCTTTTACAACCATTTTTTCCTCCTTCTGTTTTAAAATTATTTCATTGGAACGCAGAAATCCCCCAGGCGATAATTGCCTGAGGGATTTCTATTGTGGTTATTCATTTTTGTCCAGCAGCTCGATTAGAGATGCAATGGTATTTAAAATAACCATGAGAATTTTACTGTACATTATTTTTACCTCCTATATAATTCTCACGGTTATAATATCTAATTAAATTATATTAATTTTTATAACCAGGATAAGTTCCAGGTTCTAGGTTCCTATATACATTAATAGTTTTAAAAGCGGTTCTAAGGAATTCCATAGAACCATATTTTAATAAACTTATCCTGCCTGGAACCTGGCACCCGGAACTTAATATTGTCTTAACCCATCATAAAAGGTTTTTGATAATTTATACACATAATTCGCAGGCTCTTTCTCCGGCTTTTTTGTGCTTTTAATCCGTTCTGCAAAATTAATAATCCCATTAAATATAGAAGAATAATCTATTTCCCCATTTTCTCTGGTAATATTATAATGCTTGACAGGTAGTAACAAACCTTCTTCTGTCTCTTTTAATACGCCTTTAAAATTTTCTATAACGCTATAATAGTTCTCTTCTATTTGTCTTTTTGTTTTAGCTATGTTACTTTCCTGGTTAATCATAATACCAATAATTTCATTCAAATCTAAGACGTGATTATTCTTTAGCCTTATTTCTTCGTAAGTTTTGTTAGATCCTTTGGAAACGAGTTGGGGCACTGTATATTTACTATCTAACCAAATACGTTCTTCTTTTACTGAAAATTTCTCCAATATCTGACTATCATGGCTATTTTCTAAATATTGTTCTAGTTCTTTAATTATAACATCAATTTTATCATACGCTTGAAAATCAATAGACTTCATAAATAACAGATAGCTAAGCCAGCCTATGACATAGGGAAATATAACTGCTGTAAAATTAAAAATTTTAGCTATTTGTTGAATAGCCTCCTCATGTTGATTAGTAAGAGTATATTCGATTGCTTTCTCAACTACGGGACGATAGTCATCCATAAATGGTAAAGGAATATATAATAAAAGCGAGCAAATACTTGCAATAATATATTCATTGTCATCTGCTGTCTCCTTTAAAGAAGTACGCTCCAAGTAGACTGTCAGTGCTTCGTTCAAACGATCTATTTTAAATAAATCATCAACAGCAGCTAGGTTTAACAATTCGGCTAACCTAGACGATTTATTATAAGCTATCTTGTCCTTTTTGAAAAATCTAAAATTACTATTATTATTTAAAATATCAGAGCCGTGATTTTCGATATGATAAATATTTTTTTCCTGTAACTCTTTATCATATGATTTAATTGTATTTACACTTATATTATTTAAAGATTTATTTGTAATTCCGCCGTTTGGCAAGGAACCCGAAACATTTAGTGCAACAAAAAACACAGCTGGTAGTAGTTCTTTAACATATATTTTCTCATTCATAATATAGACCTTTTTTAAATATTCAATTATCTCCCCATTATAAATGTGAGGTCTATTTTTTTTATTGCTATCTTCAGATTTACATTTTGGGGGAACATTGTCCTCTCTGACAACCCGTGGATCAAACATTCGGGGATCTTCATATTCTATAATCTTCGCAATATTTTTGCTCTTCCTTTTTATTCTAACATATATTGCTCGCGCCTCTTCACTGTCACATTCATAAAACTTTCTTATATAAGTCATTCCTAGTTCTTTTTTATTTTCTTCTTTTCGCTGGAACATGAAATCCATAATAAAATAGTAACAGTATATTGCTACTACCGGTTTTATTTTTAGCAAGAAATCATCCACACTATCCTCAAAAAGCAACGCTATGCTATTACATTTTATAATTTCCTGTAGTGTGTTATATTCCTCTTCAAATGTTCTTAGTACATTTGTAGTCTCCTTTTCCATATTTTCTACAAATGACGATAATATATCCCCACAAGGAGCAGTCATAACCTTACGTATGAATTTATCTATACGTTCTTCGAACATAGGCTCTTCCTCCTCCTAATATTATATGGTAAATCATAGTCCAATTCAGAAATTCTGTAAAGCTTTTTTCGCCTACCTGTACACTGATTTTTGTACTTTTTTATGGGATGATAAAAAGAAAAAGGAGGATTTATTATGAAATCATTAGTAACTTTTAACTCAGCACAACAAGAATTAGTAAGCTTTGAAAATTGCCAACAGAAAGATCTTGCATATTTCGTGGCCTCGTACAAAGATGAAAACAATCAGGTACATACCATAGAAATACCTGTAAGCCAAGTCCAAGGTAACCTGCCTGATACTTTATCGTATAAGGAAATCCGAGAAAGAGAAATCGACTTAAATCAATGTCATATTATGGATAACTATCAGGAGTGCATCAGCGATACTACAGATTTAAGTGTTAATAATCCTCCGCTTACGACTAATAATTCGAATCAGTCGTTTACGAAAGATATTATTTTAGCAGAAACAATGCAGAACCTTGCTCCTCCCCCAAAGCCCTTAGATGAACCACACATCTATAAGTCTGGCCCCCGTGACATAAAAAAATTTTCAGAGACTTCTTCTAATGAATACAAAAAGCAGGAGGTTTCAGGCGTAATGATTAGTCGCTTTTTGCAAAATGAACATAAAATTAAGGTCTACCAGGAAAAGGTATATATATTTAATGAAGAAAAGGGGATTTACGAATACTATACAGAGCGTGACTTAGATCGGTTAATAAATATGCATTTTGGACTGGCAATTGAAGCTCAAGATAATCTAAAGGCTTACAGAGATGCTCAAGAGTATTTAATTAAGCATTATGATCTAGTTGTGCCAAAAAACTTTACTCTTCCATGTCACTATTGGACCTTTAAAAATGGATTATATGATACGAATAGCGGTAAGATGATTAAAAATAATGGCAGTATTTTTGTACGGAATGTACTTCAGTGTGATTATAACCCTGAAGCTAGTTGCCCAAACTTTGAGCAATATGTGAATTCTATTACTGGTGATGATGATAATCTTGCTGCACTTATTTGGGAAACCATTGGATATCTTTTATCGTGTGATACTAGTGGAAAAGTATTCTTTGTTTTAGTCGGGAAGAAAGATACAGGAAAAAGTCTGTTCGCTAAAATTATTATGAATATTATTGGTGATGACGCCGTTTCTCATCTCAGTGCCCAGGAATTTTCCGGAAAATTTGATGTTGCAGATTTAAATGGCTGTCATTTGAATGTATGCATGGATCTTCCTGACACCCCCTTATCAGCAGATGCCGTAGCAAAAATTAAAGCCATTACTGGAAATGATAAGATTCGGTCTGATGTAAAATATAAGGATGCAATTAATTTTTATCCAACAGCCAGATTGTTATTTGGTTCTAACTCACAAATACGAACTAATATCTTTGATCCGGCATTTAATGAAAGGATGATTACAATACCGTTCAATTATCCTGTACCTAAGAATAAACAAGATTTTAATTTGCTAAATAAACTGTTACTGGAAAAGGAAGGAATTTGTGCAAAAGCCCTTCAGTATTACCAGCGTTTAGTAAAGAGAGCTATCATTTCACACATATAGATTGGGATGGCCCTGAAGTTTATCGCATTGATTACAACAAAGTTATTAAAATATTTGCAGAAACACACTGCAAGTATACTGGTAATATGTCAGACAAGCTTTCCACTAGCGATTTATATCCTGTTTTTAGCAATTATTGTTTTTCCCAAACGCTTGATACAATTGAACTTAATGATTTTTCAAAAAGGTTTAGGGATTGGTACAGGCAAACATATGGCGATATAGCAGATAAAAGGAAGGTTAAAATTAACGGGCAAGCCTTAAATGGTTACTATGGTTTAATTTTAGTTGACTCTGATATGTCTTCAAATTTCAACACAGAAAAAGAGACTGATTAAATACTATTGATAAATAATTAAATATTATACACTTAGTACCGCGATAAACTAATGCAGAAAGGAGGTGATGACGGTTTGTCCAAATCCATCAGCCCATACAAACAACAAAACGCAGATCTTGTAAGAAGCTTTACGGCCAATCCGTCAAAGCCTCCTGCATCATCGGAATCATTAGCCATTCAACAGCTCTTGAAAATTCTCTGCCCTGATGGTAATATAACACCATCGGCATGCGCAAAAGTAGTGGAATTTACAGAGAAAGAAAACAAAGTAAAAGAAGTATGTGATTTAAGCAAGGTAAAAACCCGTCCTGATGACGGAAGAATTTACTTAATTGTCAAGAGAAAGCCCATCAGCAGTACAAGCTACATAGGGCTCATAGATAAACTGTATGAGCACTTCTTCGGCATTAAAAACATAACTATGGAACAGTTCTTTGAAATCTGGATGAAATGGCGTGATGAAGAAACAAGCGTCTCCAAGAAAACCATCAAAGATAACCGATTCCTTTACAACTCGCTTTTGAGGGATAATCCGATTACCAAAATTCCCTTAAAAGAATTGTCTGTTCAGGATTATATAAAATATTTCCGGAGCATTACAAAGGATCGTGAGCTGACAAGGAAGCGTTTTAACGATTTAAAGAGTATCATGAATGGTATTCTGTATTTGGCCGTAGAACAGGGCATTCTGGACCGCAATTGTTTGAGGGATATTAATTACAGACAGTTTTCATACAAAGCTGAGAATACAGATGTCTTCCCTTACACAGAAGATGAGCGTCTTCGTATAATTAATCATCTCGATAACGATGATTTTTACTCCTTGGCTATTAAGTTCGATTTTCACATGATTATACGAATCGGTGAATTAAAAGGCCTTAAATGGACTGATATTAAGGGAGACTTCATCCATATCGAGCGATATGTGGATCATGAAAATAACATTATCGAGGACATCAAAGGCCATCAAAAAGAAGGTAAGCGCTTTATGCCCCTGACTCCGTCCGCAAAAGCTCTGCTGGCTAGAATAAAGGAACTTAATCCTGATTCCGAGTATATCTTCATACGGAACGGCCAGCCATTAGCTACCGCCACGTTTAACCGGCATTTGAAGAAATGCTGCAGAGAATTGGGGATTGAATACCGTTCTTCCCACAAGGTCCGCTTCTCCACCGCCTCGATCATGTATAAGAACGGCGCGAAGGCGACCGAATTAAGCCAGCTGCTCGGTCATACCACACTGCAGATGACGAATCACTACCTGCGTAATATCACCCCGGCTGAAGAAACAGCCGAAAAAATGAGGGCGATCCTTGGCTGACCGCCCTCGAAACTAAAGATCATGCTGTGATTATATTGTAAAAACTCTCACGCAAACAAGCGCAAGCACCCAAAAACACAAAGCAAAAGCCCCAGGGCCCTTGATTTCTCAAGGTTCCTGAGGCTTTCATCAGAGAGGCGACAACCAGATTTGAACTGGTGATAAGGGTGTTGCAGACCCGTGCCTTACCACTTGGCTATGTCGCCATATAATATTGTAAAAGATTGAAAATCATGAGAATTTCAATCTTAATGACCCCAACGAGATTCGAACTCGTGTTACCGCCGTGAAAGGGCGATGTCTTAACCGCTTGACCATGGGGCCTTAGCTTTTCCTGCCTCTTCCGACAGCTTCTGTTT
>NZ_QSDR01000044.1 GCF_003464085.1 Clostridium sp. AM58-1XD | reverse complement strand
AAGAATTTTTCAGGGTTTTACATACTGTTTAATCTTCAATTTTCAAGGTTCTTTTGTCTGTTTCTGTCGGCTGTTTTTTTCAGCGACGCGTTATATCTTATCATAACCGCTCGGCCTTGTCAACAACTTTTTGAAACTTTTTTTCGAAGTTCTTTTACAAGATTCTTCTTTTTGTTTGCTCCATTTTTTTGGCGCGAGTTATATCTTATCATAACTCTTTGGCCTTGTCAACAACTTTTTTAATTTTGTTTGACTGAAGCATTTTTTCTTATTTTGGAAAAAGAAGCGGAGAAAGAGGGATTTGAACCCTCGCGCCGGTTACCCGACCTACACCCTTAGCAGGGGCGCCTCTTCGGCCTCTTGAGTATTTCTCCGTAGTCAACATTTCCAATATAATACATCTGACATCTTAATTCTTCCCAGACGCATTGATCATTATACTAAATCAGGAAACTATTGTCAACCTATTTTTTCTACATTTTTATCTATATTTTGATCTATTGTGTCCTGAATTCTGTCATGCACAAGATCTGCTAATTCAGATGATTTTAATCCCATATATTGATCCGGATAAATTGCAGCCAGATAATGAACTTCTACCTTTTCTCTTCTTATTGAGTTGCAGTCGAACGGTTTATAGCTGTTAATTAAAGCCACAGGTACGATAGGACACTTTGCATGAATCGCACTTTTAAAGGTCCCGCTCTTAAAAGGAAGTATCTTATTTCCTTCCCTGCTTCTCGTACCTTCTGCAAATATTACATAATTTCTTCCCTGTTTAACCTCTTCTGTCACCTGTTTAATCATTCGAACAGAATCTTTCAGATCTTTTCTGTCAATTGCAATTCCCCGTAAAAGTGCAATCACCTGTTTAACCAGTATGAGTCTAGCAGCTTCTTTTTTGATTACGATCCCAAAAGGATGGCTGCATGTCGCTATCAATGCTAATGAATCAAACAGACCCTGATGATTCGGAAATAGAATAAATCCTTCTTTTTCCGGAAGGTTATCTGTTCCATATTCGATTACTTCAACTCTCCCCGCACAATTCACTTCTTTTACTACTTTTCTCAGATAATCATATCTTTCCTGTTCCGTGTGGCTGTCTTCTTTTTTTCCATACAGGTGCAGATGACAGGCATACGAAGGTATCTTGAAAATGCTCCTGATTACCATAAGGGCAATTCGTACCATAATTCATTCCTACTCTTCCCTGTATTTTATCAAAGCTGTCTCGTATAAATTGTTCCCTTCGGAATCCGCTACAACAATCACCGGAAAATCCTTTACTTCCAGTTTTCTAATTGCTTCTGCTCCCAAATCTTCATATGCAATTACTTCTGATGAAAGAATTCTTTGGGACAGGATTGCTCCGGCTCCACCTATTGCGGCAAAATAAACAGATGAATTTCTTATAATTGCATCCATTACTTCTTTACTTCTTTTACCTTTTCCGATCATTGCTCCCAGACCAAGATCGAGAAGTTTTGGTGTATATTTATCCATACGGCTTGCTGTAGTAGGGCCGGCTGATCCAATTGGTCTTCCTTCACGCGCCGGTGATGGACCCATATAATAGATTATATTTTTCCTGATATCAAACGGAAGTTCTTCCCCCTTCTCCATTGATTCCCACATACGTTTATGAGCAGCATCTCTGGCAGTATAAATAATTCCCGTAATATATACATAATCTCCTGCCTTTAACGTTTTTGCCTCTTCCTTTGCAATAGGTGCATGAATATGTCTCTCCATAAATAATCTCCTTAAATAATCCTATGTATATGACGGTTAACATGGCAGCAAATATTAACAGCTACAGGAAGGCCTGCAATATGAGTCGGATACGTCTCTATATTAACAGCCATTGCTGTCACTGATCCTCCAATTCCCCCCGGTCCGATTCCCAGTTTATTTATTTTAAGAAGCATCTCCTTTTCCAATTCCTTTACCCACTCTATTTGAGACTCTTCTTTTAAATTCCTTGTAAGGGCATGTTTCGCCATGAGAGCACACTTTTCAAAGGTACCTCCAATTCCTACCCCAATTACCATGGGAGGACACGCATTGGGACCAGCATCTTTTACGGCAGTTAATATTGCATTCTTTACTCCATCCATTCCGTCCGCAGGCTTCAGCATAAATACTCTGCTCATATTTTCGCTTCCAAATCCTTTCGGAGCCACTGTAATCTCAATATGATCTCCACTTACTATTTCATAATGGATAACTGCCGGTGTATTATCTTTTGTATTTTCCCTCTTTAATGGGTCACCGACTACTGACTTTCTCAGATAGCCTTCTTTATATCCCTGCCTGACGCCTTCATTAATCGCATCTGTAAGATTTCCGCCTTCCAAATGTACCTCCTGTCCTACCTTAATAAAAATGACCGCCATCCCTGTATCCTGACAGATCGGAATCATTTCTTCCCCGGCTATTTTCAAATTTTCTTCCAATTGTCCAAAAATCTGTTTTCCCAATGGAGAAGTTTCCATACAAGAAGACGTTTCAAATATCTCTTTCATATCTTCAGACAGAAAATGGTTCGCCTGGATACACATATCCCTGATTGCCTGTGTCACTTCTGCAACATCAATTATTCTCACACCCTTATCCTCCTAGTTCTCATTTTTTAAGTTTAACAGAATACAGGATTTAAAGACTCTGTCTTTCGCTGAAAATTCATAGATTCCATTATATTTTTTTATAATGGACTGGACAGAAATTATTCCTGTCCCTATTTGTTTTCTGTTTGATTCTTTAACTGAATAATAACGGCCTTCATTATCCTTTTCTAACTGTCCATTATACGAATTCTTAATCATAACAGCCAGCATGCTGTTTTTCACAATCTCCATTCTGGCCTCAATAAATTTTTCTCCGCTCTCCTGTCTCCTGCATGCCTCCAACGCATTCTCCATAAGATTTCCAAGAATAACCGTAAGGTGGGTATCACTGATACCTATTATTTTTGGAATATTTAAATTAATCGAAACTTTTATGCCATTTTTCTCAGATTCGGATTTATAATAACCCATTATGGAATCAACCGATACGTTTTCACATAATAACGTCTGTTCTTCTAAAGCAGATTCCTTAATATAATCATGGATATATGAAGTAAGCGCATCATATTCTCCATTTTCAGACATCTGTTCCATAATTCTCATGTGATGGCGTATATCATGTCTAAGACATCTCATTTTCTTTTCATCAGCTATAAATATTTCATTTCGTTCCTGCAGAGCCTTCGTTTTTACTTTTTCAATATTCAGATCATGCTCTGCCTTAATGATGCGATTCAGTTCATACACTATTCTTGTAATTGTATAATAGCAGGCCAAAGATCCGCTGTACCACAAAAAGACAAATAAAAAATTTTCAATTGTAAATGAGTACCTGGAATCATAATACCTTTGCGCGGTACTAACACGAAAAACAATAGAAAGAAACGCCGGAATCATCCATAAGTACTTCCATATATTTGCTTCTTTAATCGTTTCATACTCCGCTATACTGTTTTCAAAATACTGTGTAAATCGATATACGCAATAAAGTGTAAAACAAAGAATAACAACAATAGACAGATACCATAATACAGATTGAAATGAAATTCCTCGGATATTATGTACAATGAGTGACTCATAATACAGAAAAAAATCTCTTAAGCCATCCAGGAGTGTCATATAAAACAGAATACGGAAAAATGATCTTTTAATCAAAAGATTTGCTATACCAATGGAAACAACTCTTGTGGTAATAGAAACTACTGCCCTTTCTCTTCCAATCGTTTCAACCGGCCAGTTTATATTTCGAAAGCAGACGATGGAAAACGTCGTAATCATCAGGCAATAAAAGGCAGCAATTAATATGCTGCCTGTCCTGTTAAATCTCCTGTCTTTTTTAAATATACACCAGCCTGCCCATATCACACATTTTACCCATATGACTATATTCACATTCAGAACGAGATTTTTCATCTTCTTATCCCTTTTCTATGCGATTAAAAATATAATCGGAATACTGCTGCAAAATGATTTTTTTATCTCTTTTTTTAACTGGGATTCTCTCACCGTTTGTCATTAAAAAATCATCTTCTTCTATGTGCTGGACCTCGTTCATATTTATAATAATTCCCCTGTTACAGCATAAAAAGCAAGGATAAGGTTTCAGCATTTCTTCAATTTTGAAAATTTTAGATATGTTTTTGACATATACGTTTTTGTATAAATATAGTTATAATGATTGTAATAGGCGACATAAATTATATCTGATGTTCGAATTCTTCTCCATGTTCCCTTTTCTTTAATTTCAATAAATGAATTTATTTTATCTTCCGTACTTTCCAAAAGATGAAATAATTCACTTACATCCTGATATCCATATGGCTTCAGCAAATATCCAGCTGCTCTAACTTTATAACCTTCAATTGCAAAATCAGGGCTTGTAGTTGAAAATATAATAATACATGTTTGATCCAGAGCCCTTATTTTCCTTGCCAGTTCCATTCCATCTGCTTCACGCGTATGATTATTCAAATAGATATCGATAAAAATAATAGAATAGTTTCCAGGAATAAATTTCTGGAGGAACTGCTCCGAAGAACAGAATTCCTCCATATTCAAATACAAATTACGTTTACTGCTGCAGCATAAGAGATACTGCTTTAATAGATTCCTGTCTTCCTCTAGATCATCAATGATTGCTGCTGTCATCGTCATTTTCAGCTATTTCGTCTGCCGTACTCTCATTTTCTATCGCCACATTTTCCGTAACTGCTTCATTTGGCAGCTCTATTTCTTCATCAGTCTCATCACTGTCACTGCTGCTTTCTCTTACTTTAGCAATACTGGCAACCGTGATATTGGAGTCCTGATGGATATTCATCAATTTCACTCCTGATGTATTTCTTCCGATAATGGATATGTCATTTACTCCCAGACGGATAATAATTCCCTCTGTCGTAATTAACATAATGTCCCTGTCATCATGAACGAGCTTAGCACCGACAAGATCACCTGTCTTTTCCATTATCTTATAGCAGAGAACACCCTTACCGCTTCTCTTCTGGACTTTAAATTCGTCGATCAGTGTCCTCTTTCCCATGCCTCTTTCTGACACGACAAGGAGGTATTCTCCCTGGCTGTCAATCTGCATACCGACAACTTCATCGCCTTCATCCAGGTTCATACCGATTACGCCCATGGAAACTCTTCCCGTTACTCTGACATCCGTTTCCTTGAAGCGGATACACATGCCTTTTTTCGTAACCATAAAAACGTCCCGAACGTTATCTGTTGCCTTTACTTCAATCAGCTCGTCATTTTCTTTCAGAACAATCGCCTGAAGACCTGTTTTTCTTACATGTTCATATTCTACAATGGGCGTCTTCTTAATCATACCGCTCTTTGTTGCCATAAGAAGATACTTTTCGTCATCATATTCTTTCATTGGAATGACAGCTGTTACCTTCTCACCTGGCATCATCTGCAGAAGATTTACAATGGCCGTGCCTCTTGCCGTCCTGCCGGATTCTGGAATATTATACGCCTTGAGTCTGTATACGCGGCCTGTATTCGTAAAGAACATGATATAATGATGAGCTGTCGTCATAAACAGATCCTCAATGTAGTCTTCTTCTATCGTCTGCATGCCGCGGATTCCCTTACCGCCTCTGTTCTGGCTCTTGAAGTTATCTACAGACATCCTCTTGATATAGCCCAGATTTGTCAGTGCAATAACCGTATCTTCATCAGGAATCAAATCTTCATCTGACATATCATCATCAAATCCGATTGCTGTCCTTCTGTCATCTCCATACTTTTCGGAAATGATAAGGATTTCCTCTTTTATAACGCCGAGAAGACGCTTTTCATCTGCAAGGATCGCTTTCAACTCTGCAATTTTCTCCTGAAGCTCGCGATATTCATTTTCAAGCCGCTCCCGTTCCAGACCTGTTAAAGCTCTCAGACGCATATCTACGATCGCCTGAGCCTGAGGATCACTGAGACCGAAACTCTCCATCAACTGAGCTTTTGCCTCCTGTACGTTCTTGGAACCGCGGATAATACGGATTACTTCATCGATATGGTCCAGTGCAATCAGCAGACCTTCCAAAATATGAGCGCGCTCTTCTGCTTTGTTTAAATCATATTTTGTTCTTCTCGTTACAACCTCTTCCTGATGCTTCAAATAATACTGCAGCATCTGAAGAAGATTCAGAACCTTTGGCTCATTATTAACGAGCGCCAGCATTATGACGCCGAATGTATCCTGAAGCTGTGTATGTTTTAAAAGCTGGTTTAAAAGGACATTTGCATTTACATCACGTCTCAGTTCGATAACGACGCGGATTCCTTCACGGTTGGATTCATCACGGATATCCGTAATTCCATCCACACGCTTTTCTTTTACCAGTTCTACGATTTTTTCAATCAAACGTGCTTTATTTACCAGATATGGAAGTTCTGTCACAATAATCTGGCTTTTGCCGTTAGGAAGAGTCTCAATGTTGGTAACGGCCCGTACTTTGATTTTTCCCCGGCCCGTACGATAAGACTCCTCAATTCCTCTGCGGCCTAAAATAGTCGCCGCCGTCGGGAAATCCGGTCCTTTTATGATTTCCATGATCTCTTCCAGGTCTGTTTCCCTGTTTTCCAGAACTCGGTTATCAATAATTCGTACAACGGCTGCAATGATTTCCCTCAGATTGTGAGGAGGAATATTTGTCGCCATGCCTACGGCAATACCGGACGTACCGTTTGCCAACAGGTTTGGATATCTGGAAGGAAGCACAACAGGCTCTCTTTCCGTTTCATCAAAGTTTGGTACAAAGTCAACCGTATCTTTATTGATATCGGCCAGCATTTCCATCGATATTTTGCTCAAACGCGCTTCCGTGTAACGCATGGCTGCTGCACCGTCTCCATCGACGGAACCGAAGTTGCCATGGCCATCTACCAGCATATATCTCGTGGACCATCTCTGCGCCATATTTACAAGGGCACCATAGATGGAACTGTCTCCGTGAGGATGATATTTACCCATGGTATCACCTACGATACGGGCGCACTTACGATGCGGCTTATCCGGGCCGTTATTCAGTTCGATCATAGAAAAGAGAACTCTTCTCTGTACAGGTTTCAGACCATCCCGTACATCAGGCAGCGCCTGGCAGCAATAACACTCATGGCATAATCAATATATGATTTTTCCATGGTTTTCTTTAAATCTATTTCGTGAACCTTATCAAAAACATTTGGTTCCATACTATTTCCTCCATTCCGGGATTCATCCCAGGCTGATTTTTATATTTATGATATCTGCCCGTACATCCCTAGATATCAAGTGTTCCGTACTTCGCGTTTGCTTCGATAAATTCACGCCTTGGCTCTACCTGATCTCCCATCAGCGTAGTAAAAGTAAGATCTATTTCTGACGTAGTTTCTTCATCCATGGTTACCTTAAGAAGAATTCTCCTCTCCGGATCCATCGTTGTCTCCCAGAGCTGTTCTGCGTCCATTTCACCAAGACCTTTATAACGCTGAATTTTATTATTATTATCGCGGCCTATTTCCATCATGATGCTGTTCAGTTCCGCATCGCTGTAGGCATACCATACTCTCTTATTCTTCTCTACCTTGAATAAAGGCGGCTGAGCAAGATATACATGGCCCTGCTTTATAAGCTCCGGCATAAACCGGTAAATAAACGTCAGAAGAAGGGTGCTGATATGTGCTCCATCTACATCGGCATCCGTCATAATGATAATTTTATTATAGCGCAGCTTGCTGATATCAAAATCCTCATGAATCCCCGTACCAAATGCTGTAATCATGGACTTAATCTCCGCATTGCCGTAAATCCTGTCCAGCCTTGCTTTTTCCACATTTAGAATCTTACCTCTGAGCGGCAGAATTGCCTGTGTGCTCTTATTTCTGGCATCTTTTGCCGAACCGCCGGCAGAATCCCCCTCAACGATGTAAATCTCACAGTTTTCTGGATTCTTATCAGAACAGTCCGCCAATTTTCCTGGCAGAGCCATTCCCTCTAAAGCCGTTTTTCTTCTCGTCAGATCTCTCGCTTTTCTCGCAGCTGCTCTGGCACGCTGTGCCAGTATGGATTTCTCCAGCATCGTCTTTGCAACAGAAGGATTCTGCTCCAGGAAGTAAGTAAGCTGCTCACTTACAATCCCATCCACAGCTCCTCTCGCTTCACTGTTGCCCAATTTCTGCTTTGTCTGTCCTTCAAACTGTGGCTCCTCTATTTTTACACTGATGATTGCTGTCAGTCCTTCACGGATATCTTCACCTGAAAGGCTGGTCTCGTTGTCCTTTAACAGCTTATTTTTCCTGGCATAATCGTTAAATGTCTTAGTAAGGGCATTTTTAAAGCCTGTAAGATGTGTTCCGCCTTCCGGCGTATTGATATTATTTACAAAACTGTATATATTTTCCGTATAAGAGTCGTTATGCTGCATAGCAACTTCTACGTAAACATTTTCTTTCGTACCTTCGCAGTAAATGACAGAATCGTATAAAGAAGATTTCCCCTTATTGAGATACGTAACAAACTCTCTGATTCCGCCTTCATAGTGAAACGTCTTCTCTATCTTTTCTTCCCTGTCGTCCCTCAGTACAATTTTCAGATTTTTCGTCAGGAAAGCGGTTTCCCTCAGCCTGATTTTAAGCGTATCATAGTCATAAACCGTTTCTTCAAATATTTCCTTATCCGGAAGGAAGGTTACTTCTGTACCGTGTTCATCTTCCCCGCACGTTCCGATCACTTTCAGAGGATATACGACCTTTCCTCTCTCGTAGCGCTGCTTATAGATTTTGCCGTCCTGATAAATCTTTACCTCAAGAAATTCAGACAGCGCATTAACAACGGAAGCACCTACTCCATGGAGTCCGCCAGACACTTTATATCCTCCTCCGCCGAATTTTCCGCCGGCATGAAGAATCGTAAAAACTACCTCTACAGCAGGTATACCTGCCTTTTTCTGGATTCCTACCGGAATACCACGTCCGTCATCCCGTACAGTAATTGAATTATCTGAGTTGATCTGCACATCGATCTGGTCGCAGTAGCCCGCAAGTGCCTCATCAACCGCATTGTCTACAATTTCATATACCAGATGATGAAGCCCCCGGCTTGACGTACTGCCTATATACATACCGGGCCTTTTCCTTACTGCCTCCAGCCCCTCTAATATCTGAATTTGATCTGCTCCGTATTCAGCACTCATAATATTCCTCCTAGTCTTAGTTTTCGTTTACCACTTTGCCATCTATTACTTTAAATATCTTATCAATAGGGAACCTGTGATTGACAAATTCATCAAGTCCCGTACATGTAATCAACGTTTGTATATGATCAATTCCCGCCAGAAGATGATTCTGACGGCTGCTGTCCAGCTCAGACAGGACATCATCAAGAAGAAGCACCGGATAATCATGTACAATGCTCCTTACAAGTTCAATTTCTGCCAGTTTTAATGAAAGGGCCGCTGTCCTCTGCTGTCCCTGAGAACCGAATTTTCTAATATCAACACCATTGATATGAAAGCTGATATCGTCTCTGTGAGGTCCTACAAGTGTCGTTTTCTGACGCATATCCTGGATTCTGCTCTTCTTAACAGCGCTGTCGAAAGTATCCAGAGATACATTCGGTTCATACGCTACCATCAGAACTTCCTTTTCGCCGGAAAGCTTTCTATGAATTTCAGTAATCATACCATTCAAATGACAGATAAATTCCTGTCTGCATCGCATAACCTCTTTTCCGTACTGTACCATCTGGATATCCCATACATCCAGAGTACTTTCATATTCCGGTTTAAATGTCAGTTCCTTCAACAGTTTATTTCTCTGAATAATTACTTTGTTATATTGCACGAGGGAATGTACATACAGCTTATTTAGCTGGCACAGTTCCAAATCGATAAACCGCCTGCGTTCCGAGGCCCATTCTTTATAATATTCAGATCTTCCGGAGAAAAAAACACCACGTTTACAATGCCGAACAGCTCGCTCGCCTTTTTAATAGGGATTCCATTCACCGCAATCCCCTTTGCCTTGCTGCGTTTTAAGTGCATGTCAATTCTGTATGGAACATCATTTTTTCTCACCTGGAGCTTGATATGGGACTCATCTTCACCAAACTGGATCATCTCTTTGTCCTTGCTGCTCCTGTGGGATTTCGTCGTGCTGCATACATAAACAGCTTCAAGCACGTTTGTCTTCCCCTGGGCATTATCCCCATAAAGGATATTGGTACCACTGCTGAAATCCATATGTAGTTCCTGATAATTTCTGTAATTTTTAAGTTCAATTGACTCAATAAACATGGATGCAGCCTTTTCCTATGCCTCTATACGTATGGTTTTGCCGTCGTATTCGACTACATCGCCATCTCTCAATTTTTTGCCACGCTGGTATTCCGTCTGCCCATTTACTTTCACAAGGCCTTCTTCAACTGCATATTTTGCATCTACGCCGGAATCTACCACATGAGCCGCTTTCAACGCCTGTCCAAGCTTAATATACTCATCTCTGAGCTTCACTGTTTCTGCCATTTTATTCTCCTCTTGCTTTCTCAGGACTGCCCGGTTTACTCTGCTATAAAGTTAACCGGAAGAATCAGATAGATATATTTTCCTTCTTCATCCCTGATAAAGCACGGGGATTTTGGATTCATCATGTATAAATCTACATTTTCATCATCAATGGCCTTTAGCGCATCGATCAGGAACTTAGGATTAAATGCGATCATGATATCCTGTCCTGTTTTATGAATCATAACTTCTGCGTTCATAGAACCAAATGCTGATTTTACCTTCAGGCTGATTTTTTCATCTTCTACATTCAGAATAATCGGCTTCCTGTCGCTTTCCCTGATTAGAATCATGGCTCTGTCTATACAATCCAGAAATTCTCTCTTATTTACAGTGACTTTCGTCTCATAGTCATTAGAAAGCATATTGTCAATTCGGAAATATTCTCCCTCGATCAGTCTGGAAACAACAATCGTATGGTCAAATTCAAACAGAATGTGGTTATGACTGAAGAAAATAAGTACTTCTTTCTCATTATCCCCATTTAAAATCTTGCTAATCTCAGTCAGTGTCTTTCCTGGTACAATCACTTTTGTATTTTGATAATTATCTTTTAAAACGATCTTGCGAATAGAAATTCTGTGTCCATCCAGAGAAATGACTCTTAATTCATTTCCTATAACTTCAAACAGTTCTCCGGACATCATTTTATTGCTGTCATTTACCGCAATTGAAAAGATGGTCTGCCTGATCGCTTCTTTCAAAGTAAACTGTGACAGACATATATAGTGATCTCTTTCAATAAATGGAAGGTAGGAGAATTCTTCTCCGTCCCGTCCCTGAATATTGAATACAGAATTTTCACAGGAAATCGTTGTGTTGAATTTTTCATCCGATTCAATCGAAACAACAGAATCGTCAGCAGATAATTTTCTTATAATTTCATAAAAAAGTTTTGCATCAAGGGCGATTTTGCCTTTTTCCAAAATTTCGCCGTCTACCTTCGTTTCGATGCCCATTTCCATATCATTGCCGGTCAGTTTAATTTCACCTGCAGATGCATCTATCAAGATGCATTCCAGGATTGACATCGTTGTTTTAGATGGAATTGCTTTAGAAACAATATTCAGGCCGTTTAACAGGTTATCTTTTTTAAATGTCAGCTTCATAATTGTTGATAACTCCTTTGTTGTATTCTAGCGCTTTTATAAGTAAATATATAATTAATTTTCGTAGAAATCGTAGTAGGGGCTGTGGGTTTGTGTAAAAGCCCTATAACGCCTTAAAATATAAGGTTTTTTGCATCTTATAACTATGTGGAAAACCGTAGTTTAACTTAAGGATAAATCTCAGGTTGTCCACATATGGAAAAGCATCAAAACTTGTACACAAATTATTCACGGATGCATCCACAGCTTATTGTGGATTAATTTTTTTCTTTAATATATCCATAGTATTCTGAAGGGAAGAATTAGACTGAAGGTCTGTTTCAACTTTTTCAATTCCATGAATAATGGTCGTATGATCCCTTCCGCCTAGGAATTTACCAATCTGCTGAAGAGAGACACCGGTCATATGACGGCAGAGGTACATAACGATCTGCCTTGGATAAACGATTTCCTTATTTCTCTTTTGCGAGGCAATATCAAGGGGGGTAATTCCATAATGATCAGCAACTAGCTGAATAATCAGCTCAGGCGTTATTTCATGAGCTTCATTCGGAGATATCAGATCTTTAAGAGCTTCTTCTGCCAGTTCCAGATTGATTTCTTTTTTGTCCAGTTTGGAAAGGGCGACTATTTTTGTAAGAGCTCCCTCTAATTCACGGATATTCGACTTGATATTGGTTGCAATATATTTAATTACTTCATTATCAATATTATATCCTTCCAGTTCTTCTTTTTTACGGAGAATCGCCATTCTTGTTTCATAATCCGGCGATTGAATATCTACAGTCAGGCCCCATTCAAATCTGGAGCGCAGCCGTTCTTCCAGTGTTTCGATCTCCTTTGGAGGTTTATCTGAGGATATGATAATCTGTTTTTTAGATTCGTATAACGCATTGAATGTATGGAAAAATTCTTCCTGTGTACTTTCCTTGCCAATGATGAACTGGATATCGTCGATGAGAAGAACGTCGTTATTTCTGTATTTTTCCCGAAATTCCGTTGTGGATATATTATTTTTATTACGAATCGCATCGATCAGCTCATTGGTAAATTTCTCGGAAGTTACATACAAAATCTTGGCATTTGGGTTATTTTTTAATATAAAATGGGCGATGGAGTGCATCAGATGCGTTTTTCCAAGTCCCACACCTCCATAGATGAAAAGAGGATTATATATTTCACCAGGAGATTCTGCGACTGCCAGTGAAGCGGCATGGGCCAGATTGTTATTGGCGCCAACCACAAATGTATCAAATGTATATCTGGGATTTAAATTGGCATTCTGGATTGCAGTCTGACTGACCTCAGCCGTCTGGATCAGCTGGTTTTTTTTGCTTTCTGAAGCCTCTTTTTCCTTGATATCCCCTTCTTCAATAAATAAAATATCACATTTTATATCTGTGACTTCTTCGATCGTGATCTGAAGGAGGAAGGAGTACTTTTTCTTCAGATAGCCTAAAAAATTAGCATCTGGCACTAATATGTATAGCTTATTATTCTCGAGTGAATATAATTTTAGGGGAAGGAGCCATGTTTTAAAGGAAACATCAGAAATATCATGCTCCTCTTTCATATAATTTAATATTTCTTCCCATTTTTCCTGTAGTTTTTCCAGCATGTCGATTCTCCTAAAAGTGTATTAAAATATAAAACCGCAAATTTACCCAATCTAAATCTATTCTATAATAAATCCAGCTAATTTTCAATGGAAAACTTTCCACTCGTGGATATTTGTTAAAGCTTATCCACGTTATTTATCCACAAGTAATCCACAAATTGTGGATAATGTTGTGGAAATGGAGGAAATATGATGGTTTTTTATATGTGGAAAGCGTGTGGATGCTTTGTGGGTGGTGTGGAAATGTAAAAATATACCATTTAACAAATATTGCATCTGTAGTAAAATGAAAGCACAAATGTTCGTAAAAACAGGTATTTATGCACAGTGGAGAAATGGGGGAGTGGAAATGACTCAGAAGGAACTGATTATCATTAAGACGGTGGCGGAAGAAAAGAGTATTTCCGGTGCAGCGAAAAAATTGTATATCGCCCAGCCGTCATTGAGTCAGTCAGTAAAAAAGATAGAAGATTCTTTAGGAACCCCTCTGTTTACCAGAACACCGTCTGGACTCAGCCTTACATATGCCGGAGAATGTTATTATAAAACGGCTAATCAGATATTGAAATTGTATAATGATCTGGAAACAGAGGTCAGCGATATAAACAATTTGAAAACGGGAAGAATCCGCCTTGGAATAACAAATCATCTGGGGACTGTATTGCTTCCTCCTGTTTTATCTACATTATTTGATATCGCCCCCGGCTTGGAACTGGAGGTAGCAGAAGACAGTTCAACTGTCCTAGAGAAGAAACTTCTGGATGGAATGCTGGATATCATCGTGAACCATGCCCCGAAATATAGGGACAATCCATGTATTAATTATAATTTAATTACTCATGATCCTTTTGTAGTTGTCATGTCAAAGGATCATCCAATTGGAAAAAAAGCGGAATTAATAGAAGGATGCCGCTTTCCTATTCTGGATGTGAGCTTGTTAAAAGATGAATCATTTATATTTCTTCAGAAAGATCAGAGAATCAGACAAGTATCAGATACGATTTTAGAAAACGCCGGTATATGCCAGCCGAAGATCCGCCTTCAGGTAAGAAGTTTTGGAACAGCTCAGCTGCTGGCTGCTCAGGGAGTGGGAGTTACTTTTATACCAAAGCAGTATATTTCTATTTTTCATGTTATGGATGAAGAGCCGGCTTATTATTTTATGGATGAAAAATATGGGGGATACTGGGACACAAGTATAGCAACATTGAAGAATTCATTTCAGTCTAAGGCAGAGAAACTCCTGATTAAGATTGTAAAAGAAGAGATTACAAAAGGATATTATTAAAATATGGTGCTGCAAAAGCATGAGCCATGATATTGATATCAGATTCCGTTCCATGGAGATGGCCGAGTTCCTTCATCTGATATCAGTATTATGGCTTTTTTCTTTTATACTTATTTTTTGAATTTTTCTTTATAAAAGGTCCTGTAAACATGATTATCGTAATAATAATGATAATCACGGCATATGGCCTTGTAAAAAAAATATTTAGTCTTCCACCGCCCATAAGGAGAGATTTACGGAAATTGGATTCACACATCTGTCCAAGTACAAGAGCCAGTACAAGTGGAGGAAGAGGAAATTTCATGATCCGCAGCATGTAACCAATGATGCCGAATACAAGGGCCGTCCATACACCAAACATATTGCCGTTGATTGCATAGGAGCCTAAAACAGCCGTTCCAAGTACAACGGTAGAAAGAATATGATTTGGTACAAGCGTTACTAGGCTGAACAGCCGGCTTCCAAGGAGACCCATCATTAACATAAGCGGTACAGCCAAAAGAAGAGCCGCAAAAATGGAATATGGAATTTCAGGATGATTGGTAAAGAGAAGCGGTCCCGCTGTTACGCCCTGTATTGTTAGAGCTCCAATGAGAACGGCAGTAGCGGAAGAACCTGGAATTCCCATAGTAAGAAGAGGAACGAGGCTCCGCAGACAGCAGAATTATTTGCTGATTCCGCCGCTGCAATGCCTTCCAGAGCGCCGTGGCCGAATTCGCTTTTATTTTTGGAAGAATTACGAGCAGAATTATAAGAGACCCAACATGCTACATTAGCGCCTGCGGCCGGCAGCATGCCGACAATAAATCCGATAACAGATCCTTTTGCTATAATGGTACGGCAGCTTAAGATTTCTTTTGATGATGGCAGCTTGCCGTCCACTTTTAATGCAATTTCAGAGCCAGATTTATTTTTTGACATTAGAATAAAACATTCTGACACTGCAAAAAGCCCGATCATGGCAGGTACAAGAGGAATACCGGACATGAAGTTATAAGTAAAGCAATAACGGAAACTGCCGGTAATGGGATCTATCCCGATTGTGGTAATCAACATGGCTAGTGCCACGCTGATCATTCCTTTTGCCAGGGCGTCACTAGATAGGCCGGCGACTACACTCAGCCCCATAATGGCCAGGCAAAAATATTCCGGAGAACTGAACCGGATTGTAATGGCTGCAAGTGGGGTTGCAAATAATATCATTAGAACCGTACTGATAAATGCTCCGATACCGGAAGCAATAATTGAAGTTCCCAGAGCTTTTGCAGCCTGGCCCTTTCGGGCCAGAGGGTATCCGTCCAGAGCGGTGGCGGCAGCGGCAGGAGTTCCAGGAGTATTAATCAAGATGGCTGTGATTCCGCCTCCATATTCCGCAGCCATATAGAGGGATACGAGCATTACGATGGCAGGAACGGGATCCATACTGTAAGTAAACGGGATCAGCAGGGCGATGCCGATGGTAGGCGTCAGTCCAGGCATGGCTCCTATAAAATAACCAGCTACGGAACCACAGATCAGGCCTGTTAGAGAATTTATATTCAGAATTTGGCTGAAACCGAAAATAAGATGTTGAATCATTTATGTTACCTCCCGTTTTTAAGGCAGTGCCACGCCGAGAAATCGGACAAATACAATATAGGCAAACAGAGAAAAGCATCCACTGATAATTATCATTGTGACCCATTTACGGCATCCCTGAATCATCTGGAGCAGAAAAATAAAAACAGGTGTTGCGTAGAAATAACCGATCTTTTTCAATATAAGAATATAAATGGACAGGAGAATCATACCGGTTATTACGGTTGGAAGGTTTCCAAAACTGATTTTTTCACCTGCCGGCCTTGTTCTGCGGACTGCATGAAAAATTTGCCAAAAGGAAAATAACAGGAGCAGTACGGCTATTAACCTTGGGAATGAACGGGAACCTATATCCAGCTGGTTCGTAGCGAGATCACGGAAGGAGCCGGCCTCGACAAAGAAAAATACGGCAGTAAAAGCAGCCAGTACAGATATAATGATTTCTCCGAGCCATAAATACATGGAACAGACCTCCTTTCTGGTGAAGTAAATGAATCCGGTATGATGAAGTTACGTTTCAGAAACAACGGGATTCGTCAAAGAACCGATGCCGTCAATTCTCATTTCCATAAGATCACCAGGATAAACAGGGCTGACACCTGCAGGTGTACCTGTAAAAATAACATCTCCAGGATAAAGAGTCATTCCTTTTGAAATATAACTGACAAGATAGGGAACATTAAAAATAAGGTGTTTTGTATTGGAGTGCTGTTTTAACTGTCCGTTAATCCAACTGGTAATTTCCAGATTAAAACAGTCTGCCTCCGTTTCAATCCACGGTCCTATGGGACTGAAGGTATCAAAACCTTTACAAAGTCCCCATTGATTTTTAGGACTCTGCATATCTCTTGCAGTTACATCATTCCCTATGGTAAAACCAAACACATAATTCATGGCATCTGATTCTTCTATATTCTTTGCTTTTTTGCCGATCACAACGACAAGTTCCGATTCATATTCTACCTGCTGTGTATGATGTTTTGGATAAATCACTGGTTCTCCGGCAGCAGCCATGCTGCTGGACGGTTTGATAAAAATATTAGGTTCTTTAGGGATTTCTCTCTTAAATTCCAGTGCATGATCTTTATAATTAAAGCCAATAGCGATCAGTTTTTGAGGTTCGCAGGGAACGAGAAGTTTAATATCATCAAGATGATACTGTTTATTCGTAACAGTGAATTCAGAAAAAATATTGCCTTCGACTGGATGAATGATCTCACCATGTATTTTTCCGTAAAGAATCCCTTTTTCACATTTAAATCTTACAAAACGAGCCATAAATTTTCTCCTTTTTAAAATCTTTAAACAGTCTCTGCAGTGATTGTATTTGTCAATTCTCCAAGAATGTCTATTTTTAAAGTACAGATATCGCCTACCTTCATGTAAGTGTTCGGAGTACGGTCTTTTGCCAGACCGCCTGGCGTACCTGTAGCGATTATATCGCCTGGCTCTAGTGTAAAGCACTCGGAGAGGAAGGAAACAAGTTTTGGTACATCATAAATCAGATTTTTTGTGTTGGAGCTTTGAAGTTCTACGCCGTTGACAAAAAGCTTTACATCCAGAGATCCTGGATCAGGCACTTCGTCTTTTGTTACAAGAGAAGGACCACAGGGAGCAAAATTGTCAAATGTTTTTCCGCGGCAGACCTGCTTATCCATGGTAGTAAGATCACTGGCACTTACGTCATTAAAAAGAGTATAGCCGGCCACATATTCAAATGCCTTTTCTACAGGCACATAACGTGCTTTTTTACCGATAATAATTGCCAGTTCCACTTCATATCCCAGACATTTTGTCATTTTTGGATAAATAATGGGATCGTCACAACCACAAATTGCATTGGAAAATTTACTGAATATTCTTGGCTCAGGAGGTACAGGATTTCCAGTTTCTTCACAAAAATCATAATAATTATGGCTCAGACATATAATTTTCCCCGGATTCACTACAGGGGAACCAAGTTTTACATCACTGCGCCGGAAAACGAGAGGTTTCCCGTCAACGCTTACGGAATTTAATGAAAATTCCATGGATGCTATTTCACGTGCTGCTTTCATGCAGCGTTCTCCGCCCTCAAGAAAGGAGACGGTATCACTCGGGGCATATGCTGCAGCCATCTGTATATAAGAAGGTACTTCTTTTTCAGCAAGTATTTTTTCATAGGCATAATTGACATCGACAATGGTTTCGTCTGAACGCAGAAGGCCAAGACGGTAATCTCTTTCTCCATATTTATACATTACAAATCTCATTTATAAATCCTCCTTTATTTGTTATTTATGGTCAGTTTCATTCATCCATTTCAGAAATAATTGCATCCGTGATCTCTTTTGTGCCTGCTAGACCACCTAAATCAGCTGTCAGATGTTCCCCCTTTTTTAGGACGGAGGCAACGGCTTTTTCTACGGAAGCGGCAGCTTTGTGTTCTCCGATATAGTCGAGGAGCATGGCTCCGGAAAGGATTTCTCCAATAGGGTTGGCAATTCCCTGACCGGCAATTGTAGGCGCAGTTCCATGAACCGGTTCGAAGACAGCTGCATCGGGTCCGAAATTTCCACCGAATCCAAGGCCGAGGCTGCCGCATATTCCGGCAATCAGATCGGCCAGTATATCTCCATATACATTTGGGGCCAGGATTATATCGCATGATAACGGTTCTTTTACCAGTTTAAACGCCATGTGGTCGATCATAATACTTTCACATTCGATATCAGGAAATTCAGAAGCCACATCCTGTGCGCTTTTGAGAAACAGACCATCTGTCAGCTTTAATACGTTGGCTTTGTGGGTAACCGAAACTTTTTTACGGCCCATACGCCGTGCCAGGTCAAAGGTAAAGCGGGCTACGGTTTCAGAATTGGCTCTTGTTATGTATTTGATTGCGACTGCGGCGTCTGGTCCTACCTGCTGTTCTGCACCGGCGTAGGTATCTTCTCTGGCCTCTCTTACGACCAGAAAATCGGCATCTTTAAATGGAGAATCCACGCCTTCAAAATATCTGGCCCTTTTTACGGCTGCATAAAGACCAAGTTTTTTACGAAGAAGTACATTGGGACTTGGCCACCCACGGCCAACAAGATTCGTAAGAGGTCCTTTTAAAGCCAATTTATTGTGCAGTATGGAGTCGGAGGTAATATCAGGAACCGGTGTCTGAAACTGCTCTGCAGCTATTTCTCCTGCGGGTACATATTCCCAAATAAAAGGAATTCCCGTATGCTCCAGCACACGCAGGGCGGCCGGAATAATTTCATGTCCGATTCCATCCCCTTCAATAATTGATACAGTATATGACATAATAAACCTCCTGTTTATTTGAGCAGTTTTTCAGAAAGGGCCTTTACGGTTTCATAATCAGATCGTGCGTAATCAGTAAATGTATTCTTATCCATGTATCCGTCATCCAAAAGCTGTTCGGCCATATAATTTTTAAAGGTTTCTGTTTGGGAAGCGGAGCGGATCATTTCAGAAATCATTCTGCATACATTTGCATCCGTATTTGAACGTACATAAAAACCGCGGTATTGTGTCAGCTGAAGATCATATCCCTGTTCAACGAAGGATGGAATACCTTCAGCGCTGGAAACTTTCTGGTTTCCGGTAATGGCAAGCATTTTCAGCTGGCCGGCTTCTACATACTGTTTTACGGTTGTAGGAGCGGCAAAGCCGGCATCGCAGTTTCCTCCAAGCAGATTGGCAACGGTATCGGAACCTCCGTCTGTCGGAAGCCATGTAAAGGTGAAATTGCCTTCGGCCCCAAACTGAAGAGCGGAAAGATGGAGGGCAGACCCGGTGCCTTGGCCGCTGATTAGAAGTGTTCCGGGATTTTCCTGCCCATAAGTGACGATATCTTTTATGGAAGTGAATTTTGAATCCGCCGGAACGGCCAGACAGTAAGGATCAGTCTGAACATTTGCTACAAAAGAAAACGTTTCTAAGGGAAACTGTTCATCAAGTCCGTTGCACAATGCAGCGATCTGTGAAGCCGTAACTGTACCGATGGTATATCCGTCGGCTTCCCTGGCATTTACTTCTGCAAACATATTCGCACCGGAACCACCGGTTACGTTTTCCACTGTGACGGTAACGTCATATAGTTCTTCAATAGACTGAGCGATCTGGCGTGCCATGATGTCGGCAGGAGAACCGGCAGAAGATGAGTTAATCAGTGTAATTGCTTTCTTAGGATAATCTTCGCCAGTAATGGAACATTGTCTGCTTCTGAACTGGAATCGGATATTTTGTCTGCCGAATCAGTAGGTTTTTCGGGCGAAGATTCAGATGGAGTGTTGCTGCCGCATGCGGTAAGAGTAAGCAGCAGGACTGTTGGTATAATACGAAACAATTTTTTCATGATTTCCTCCAATCGTAGCTTTGTTAACAAGTAATAAGATGTTCCGGAACAATTCTGTTATATTTATTTTAAGTGATGGAATGAGAACCGTCCAATATGTAAAATGTGGTAAGGGGTATAATAAAAAATATCTTTGCCCGGAAAATGCAGAAGATATTGAAGCAGCTTGCCTGGCAGGTCAAGCCGATTCCTGTTATGGAATTGGAGAGCATGAAGATAAATAATGAATTGCCTCTTGCAATTTAGAAGTATTTAAAATATAATTTTCACGTATCTATATTGCATTGTATCTTTAGAAGCGAAGAACAGTAGCAGGAGGTAGAAAATTGAATACAGTATCGAAAACCCGTGATATGGTTTTGACAGGAGCATTTGTAGCAATTATGCTCATTATGACAATCATCCCGGTATTAGGATATATACCGCTGGGATTTATGAATGCTACGATCATTCATATACCTGTCATTATCGGAGCTATTCTGATGGGGCCAAGAAAAGGGGCGTTTTTAGGATTCGTATTTGGCTTGACTAGCATGTGGAAAAATACGATTCTAATGCCAAATCCGACTTCATTTGTCTTTTCACCGTTTATTACGGTAGGAGACTTCAGCGGAAATTGGAGGAGCGTCGTTATATGTATGATCCCAAGAATTCTGATCGGAGTAGTGGCTTATTATGTTTATAAGGCAGTTCTGCGAAGTAATGGAAAAAAACAGATATTGGCACTGACTTGTGCAGGGGTTGCAGGTTCTATAACAAATACCCTGTTGGTGATGAATCTGATTTATTTTCTTTTTGGCAACAGTTATGCGGCAGCAGCTCATGTAAATACAGCAAAGGGCGTATACGCATTTATTCTGGGAGTAATCTGTATGAACGGTATTCCTGAGGCAATTCTGGCCGGCATATTAACGGCAGCGATTACGAGAGTCCTGATTCAGGTAAAAGAGCATTCATAAATAAAAAATACATATATAATAAGAAGACACTAGATATAGTAATTTGTAATATAGAATACACAGCTTATAGAAGGAGGCAAAACAGCCTCCTTTTTAATTTTTAGTAAATACGCCTGTAAATTAAAAAAAGCTCAGGGAGGAACGAGTTGCAGCGGTAAGGAATTATGTTGCTGTGGTTACCCGCCAAAGGCGGAAAAGGTAGGAAAAACGTTGATTTTTATGAAAAAATCATGTAAATTTGCTTGACGAAGTGGGTATCCTTCTATATAATGGAATAGATGTTTAACTAAAATAGTCTAAATGTGTTATCCTATTTTTTTTGAAAAAATTAGATAATTGACGATAAGAGGAGGTGTCCGTACTATGAAAATGACTTTCCAACCAAAAACAAGACAGAGAGCTAAAGTTCACGGCTTCAGAGCCAGAATGAGCAGTGCAGGCGGAAGAAAAGTTTTGGCTGCAAGAAGAGCAAAAGGAAGAGCAAAATTATCAGCTTAATGAATCAGGCCGCAATTCGATTGTGGCCTTTTCTTTTCTTAAATCGCAGCTGTTAAGGACAGTGGATTTTTCTATGCGGCTGCCTTAAATTTTGAAGAAGAACGGGAGAGGTTATACAATGAAGCGGTTTCATTCCATTAAAAAGAACAGAGATTTTCAGCTGACTTACCGGGAAGGCAAATCGTATGCAAATCGTTATTTAATCATGTATGTGAGGAAAACAGAGGGTGAAGAAACGAGAATTGGCATCTCTGCGAGTAAAAAGGTGGGAAACAGTATTGTACGCCATCATATGACGAGATTAATTAGAGAAAGTTTCCGGTTGAATGAAAACATATTGAAGACTGGGTTGGACATCGTCGTAGTCGTAAGACCAGCGGCAAAAGAACAGAACTATAAAACTATTGAGAGTGCATATCTGCACTTATGCGGACTTCATAACATAAAAAAAGAATCGAAGTGATCTTATGGTAAAAAAATTGATGATTTTATTGATTAGAGGGTACCAGATTTTTCTGTCCCCGATGAAAGTAAGAATTCACTGTATTTACACGCCTACGTGTTCTCAATACGCCATTGAGGCACTGGAAAAGTATGGTGTGTTCAAAGGTACATGGTTGGCCGTAAGGAGGATACTAAGATGTCATCCCTGGGCTGAAGGCGGTTATGATCCAGTTCCGTAATGTGAGGAGGTAAAAGATTGAATCCAGAATTTTTGGTGGCCACAAAAGCGCATGACTTTTTTTCGTTTGGCCCAGTAGCTGATATCCTTGGCTATATCATGGATATGTTATTCCGATTTACCCATCAGTTTGGTATTTTGAATATCGGTTTATGTATTATTTTATTTACATTAATTATTAAAGTACTGATGTTCCCGCTGACAATCAAGCAGCAGAAATTTACAAAATTGAATGCAATCATGCAGCCTGAGATTCAGGCAATTCAGAAGAAATATAAAGGCAAGACAGATCAGCAGTCCATGATGAAGATGAACGTGGAGACAAAGGCTGTTTACGAGAGATACGGCACATCCATGACCGGCGGATGTCTGCAGCTGGTGATTCAGATGCCGATTCTTTTCGCATTGTACCGTGTTATTTATAATATTCCTGGATATGTAGGTTCTGTAAAAGAGTACTTCCAGGCGATTATTAATGCTGTAGGCGGTATGGATGCCGTTACAAAGATTACACAGTTTGCCAATGACAACAGCATTTCTTTAAAAACACTTACCAATAAGACGGGCGAGCTTACAAATACCGATCAGATTATCGATATTCTGTATAAGCTGACTCCAGAACAGTGGGACAAGTTCCAGGCGCTTTTTTCAGGCAGTGATGCAATTACAAATGTTATTGCTGAAAAATCCCAGGCTATTATTGAGATGAACACATTCCTTGGGATGAACCTGGCTGCCAATCCATGGAACGGCGGTCATATCAACGTGGCATGGCTGATTCCGATTCTGGCCGGTCTTACCCAGTGGTACAGTACAAAGCTGATGTCCAGCAATACGCAGATGAGTGATGATGCTCCTGGTGCGAGCATGATGAAACAGATGAACATTACCATGCCTCTGATGTCTGTATTTTTCTGTTTTACATTCCCGATCGGTATCGGTATTTACTGGATAGCACAGAGTGTATTCATGGTAATTCAGCAGTGGATTGTTAATGGATATCTGAACAAGATCGATATGGATGAAATGATTAAAAAGAATATCGAGAAGGCTAATAAAAAGCGTGCGAAAAAGGGACTTCCTCCAACAAAGATTTCTCAGAACGCGACTTCCAGCTTAAAGCAGATTCAGGCAGAAGAAGAGAAGCAGGAAGAAGTTTTAAAGAGCAAACTGGTTAAAACAGAAGCCCAGGTGAAAGAATCTACGGAATATTACAATTCTGATGCCAAGCCTGGAAGCCTTGCAGCAAAGGCAAATATGGTGAAGAAGTATAATGAAAAACACAATAAATAGGAGGGGCGGGTTATGGATATGATTACTGTTTCAGCAAAAACGGTTGATGAAGCGATTACGAAGGCATCGATCGAACTGGGGACTACCAGCGATAAAATGGAATATGAAGTCCTTGATAAGGGAAGCACAGGCTTCCTTGGAATTGGCGCTAAGCCGGCCATTATCCGTGCAAAGAAAAAAGAATCTCCGGAAGACGCAGCAGTTGAGTTTTTAAGTCAGATATTCGAAACGATGAATCTGGACGTATCCATTACAGTTGCCCTGAATGAAGAAGAAAGAGAGATGTCCGTAAACCTGTCAGGAGAAGATATGGGTATCCTGATCGGAAAGAGAGGGCAGACCCTTGATTCTCTTCAGTATCTTGTAAGCCTTGTGGTGAATAAGACAAAGACCAGCGAAGGCCATATCCGCGTAAAGCTGGATACGGAAAATTACAGGGAGAGAAGAAAAGAGACTCTTGAAACACTTGCGAAAAATATTGCTTATAAGGTAAAGAGAACAAAGAGATCTGTTTCGCTCGAGCCTATGAACCCTTATGAAAGACGCATTATTCATGCAGCTCTTCAGAATGATAAATATGTTACAACAAGAAGCGATGGGGAAGAGCCGTTCCGCCATGTGATTATTTCTCTCAAAAGGGAGAACTATAAAAAGGACAGATATGGCAGCGGAGACAGAGGTTTGAAGCAGCAGTATGAAAGTTCTGAAAACGGTGCGAATTTAAGAAAATCATAGGATTGATTTTCCTGTAAAAAGTAGTAAAATGGGGCCAGGTATTCTTTTATAATATTATAAGGGAGTGCCTGGCTCAAGTTGATAAAAGCATAATGGAGAGTATGGGATGAGAACAGAGACAATAGCAGCGATTGCAACAGCAATGAGCAGTTCCGGAATTGGCATAATTAGAATCAGCGGCGAAGAGGCGTTTGATATTATTGATAAGATTTTTCGGAAGAAAAGCGGTAAAAAGTTAAAAGAGAAGAAATCTCATGTTGTCCATTATGGTTTTATATATGATGGAGAAGAAAAAATAGATGAAGTTCTTGTGATATTAATGAAAGGACCTCACAGTTATACCGCAGAAGATACGGTTGAAATCGACTGTCATGGAGGAGTACTCATGATGAAGAGAATTCTTGAGACAGTGATCAAATATGGAGCCCGGCCTGCAGAACCTGGTGAATTTACGAAGAGGGCGTTTTTAAACGGAAGAATTGATCTTTCACAGGCCGAGGCTGTCATTGATGTAATCAATGCAAAAAATCAATATGCACTGAAGAGTTCTGTCAGCCAGCTGAGCGGTTCGGTTTCACAGAAAATCAGAGAGCTGAGAGAAACCATTATATATGAAATTGCTTTTATAGAATCGGCGCTGGATGACCCGGAACATATATCTTTAGATGGATATAATGTCCGCCTCAGAAATAATCTGATTCCTATGGAGAGAGAAATCAACCGGCTTCTGGAATCTTCTGATGATGGAAAGGTTATGACGGAAGGGGTAAAGACGGTTATATTAGGAAAGCCAAATGCTGGAAAATCGTCTTTGATGAATGTGCTTTTAGGGGAAGAAAGAGCCATTGTAACAGATATTGCAGGTACGACCCGGGATGTTTTGGAAGAACATATCAGGCTGAAAGGAATAAGCTTGAATATTGTAGATACGGCCGGTATCCGAGATACAGAAGATATCGTTGAAAAAATAGGTGTAGACAGAGCCAGAAATGTAGCCGACGAAGCGGACCTGATTATCTATGTAGTGGATGCTTCCAGACCTCTGGATGAAAATGACAGACAGATCAAGGATATGATTCATGATAAAAAATGCGTTGTTATTTTAAATAAAACAGATCTTCTGCAAGTTGTAACGAAAGAGGAACTGGAGCAGGAGACTGGTAAAACGGTAGTGCCGGTTTCTGCGAAAGAAGGAACTGGGATTGATCTGCTGGAAAAAGAAATCCAGTCTATGTTTTACCATGGCGAAATTAATTTTAATGACGAGGTATATATAACAAATGTGAGGCATAAGGCAGCGCTGGAAGAGGTAAAGCAGAGCTTGAACATGGTAAAAGAAAGCATTGATCATCAGATGCCCGAAGATTTCTATTCAATTGATCTGATGAATGCTTATGAACAGCTGGGCCTTATTATTGGAGAAGCGGTAGAAGATGACCTTGTAAATGAAATATTCAGCAGGTTCTGCATGGGAAAATAAATTGAAGGAAGAGATAAAAGATGCCAAATTTAGAAGAAACATATGATGTAGTAGTGGTTGGTGCAGGCCATGCGGGATGTGAGGCGGCTCTTGCATGTGCACGTCTGGGCCTTGAAACCATTATGTTTACGGTCAGCGTGGACAGCATAGCATTAATGCCATGTAATCCGAATATAGGAGGAAGTTCCAAGGGTCACCTCGTAAGAGAATTGGATGCTCTCGGCGGAGAGATGGGTAAAAATATTGATAAGACGTTTATACAGTCCAAGATGCTAAACGAATCAAAAGGACCGGCGGTTCATTCACTGCGAGCACAGGCGGACAAACAGGCTTATACGAGAGAGATGAGAAATACTTTGGAAAATACGGATCATTTGACAATTCGTCAGGCCGAAGTGTCGGAAATTATTACGGAAAATGGACGACTGACAGGAATTAAAACGTTTTCAGGGGCCGTATATCATTGTAAGGCTGCAGTATTGGCAACAGGTACTTATCTGAAGGCCAGATGTATCTATGGAGATGTCAGTAATCCGACAGGCCCGAACGGACTTCAGGCGGCTAATCATCTGACGGATTCGCTGATTGCCCATGGAATTGAAATGTACCGGTTTAAAACGGGAACGCCTGCCAGAGTGGATAGGCGGAGCATTGATTTTTCCAAGATGGAAGAACAGTTTGGAGATGAGAGGATTGTTCCGTTTTCTTTCTCAACGGATCCGGAATCAATTCAAAAGGAGCAGGTATCCTGCTGGCTTACTTATACAAGTGAAGACACACATGAGATTATAAGAGCAAATCTGGACAGATCCCCTTTGTTTTCAGGAGCGATTGAAGGCACAGGTCCGAGATACTGCCCGTCAATCGAGGATAAGGTAGTGAAATTTCCGGATAAGGGGAGACATCAGGTCTTTGTAGAGCCGGAAGGCCTTTATACGAATGAAATGTATCTGGGAGGAATGTCCAGTTCTCTTCCGGAAGATGTTCAGTTTGCAATGTATCGCACCGTCCCCGGATTGGAAAATGTAAAAATTGTACGAAATGCTTATGCAATTGAATATGATTGTATTAATTCAAGACAGTTGAAAGCTACTCTTGAGTTTAAAAAAATAAAAGGACTTTTCAGCGGCGGCCAATTTAATGGAAGTTCCGGTTATGAAGAGGCGGCAGTACAGGGATTTATGGCCGGCGTAAATGCAGCTATGAAGGTACTGAAAAGGGAGCCGTACGTTCTGGACCGTTCGCAGGCATATATAGGGGTTTTGATTGATGATCTAGTTACAAAGGAAAATCACGAGCCTTACAGGATGATGACTTCAAGGGCGGAATACCGCCTTCTTTTAAGACAGGATAATGCGGATCTCAGGCTTATGGAAATAGGGCATGAGATCGGACTTGTAAGCGATGAAGTTTATGAAAGACTTTTGTGGAAAGTGAAAGCGATTGAGGAAGAGACAAAACGACTGGAAAAATCGGTGGTCGGCGCAAATGAAAAAGTACAGAAGTTTCTTAATAAAAACGGAAGCACGCTTTTAAAGTCAGGCAGTACGTTAGCAGAACTTATCAAGAGGCCAGAATTGGATTATTTTATGTTAACTGAAATTGATGAAAAAAGACCGGAATTGCCTCGTGATGTGGCTGAACAGGTTAACATAAATATTAAATATGAAGGATATATCAGAAGGCAGAAACAGCAGGTAGCGCAGTTTAAGAAGATGGAAAGTAGAAGATTGGATGAGAATTTTGACTATTCTACGGTTCCCAGTTTAAGAAGAGAGGCTGTCCAGAAGTTAAATTTGTATAAACCCATGAATATTGGTCAGGCATCCAGAATTTCAGGAGTGTCGCCAGCGGATATTTCCGTATTGCTGGTCTATTTGGAACAGAAAAGACATATGAGATGTGAAAATTAGTATGTGATGTAAAATGGGTGGATGGAATGAAATTTTATAAAGAAGTAGTTTTGAAGAATGGGATGAAGTGCGTACTTAGAAATCCGGGTTCACGGGATGGAGAAGAAATTCTGCGTCATATGATACAGACTTCAGAAGAAACGGAAAATATGGCCAGATATGCTGACGAATTTACTATGACGGCAGAAGAGGAAAATAAATACCTTAGAGAATTGGAAGAAAATCCAAGGGCTGTTATGATTTCCGCATATATAGAAGATAAACTGGCTGCAAATGGGGGATTAAATCCAGTATCCTTGAGAGAAAGATGTAAACATAGAGCTGAATTCGGAATATCAGTGAAGAAGGACTATTGGGGGATTGGGATAGGCTCTGCTGTAATGGAAGCTATTATAGAGTCTGCAAGGAAAGCGAATTATGAGCAGATCGAATTAGAAGTGGTAGACCATAATAAGCGTGGAATTGGTCTCTACAATAAATTTGGTTTTGAAATATATGGAAAGAGGGATAATTCATTTAAGTATCGTGATGGGAGAACTGCTGGAGAGTATCTTATGTTTCTTCATTTATAAAATGCGATTATATACGATATGCAAAAGAAATATTTGGAACAGGACTGGGGAATAAAATGAGAGACGAATTTAAGGCCTTTATGGAAAGGGAGTTGCGAAAGGAAGATTTGCTTCTTTCGGAGAAGCAGATCGAACAATTTTTTAATTATTATCAGATGATAATAGAGAAAAACAAAGTGATGAATCTTACGACAATAACGGATATGGAAGACGTTATTATAAAACATTTTATAGACAGCCTTACCCTGATTCGGGCGGAAGGGAACTTGAAAGATCAAATATGTTCAATAATTGATGTGGGAACTGGTGCAGGATTTCCTGGTATTCCTTTAAAAATAGCTTTTCCTAATTTAAAAATAACATTATTGGATTCATTGAACAAACGAGTGAAATTTTTGAATGAAGTCATTGAAGAACTGAACCTGGATTTTATTACGGCTGTACATGGCAGGGCGGAGGACTTCGGAAGAGACAGTGATTACAGAGAGAAATTTGATTACTGTGTTTCCAGAGCAGTAGCTAACCTGTCAACGCTTTCAGAGTATTGTATGCCGTTTGTAAAAATTGGCGGTTATTTTATTCCATATAAGTCGGGTAAGTTGGAAGAGGAACTGACAAACGGGCGAGGAGCTGTTAAAAGATTAGGCGGTCAAATTGAAAATATTGTTACATTTACATTACCAAATTCAGATGAAAGGTCATTAGTAAAGATTAAAAAGGTCAATCATATTAGTGGAAAGTATCCGAGAAAAGCGGGACTTCCTTCAAAGGAACCATTGAAATAATGGTTATATTCTTGTTTTTGTTGAATAACAGTATTAATTTTTGGTTTTAAATAGAGGAGATAGTCATTGGATTATGTTCCACGTGAAACATATCAGTATATTGTAAATATTAAAAAAGAATAGTTTTAAAGTTTATACGAGTGTGTGAAAAAAAGTCTGTAAATGCTGATCTTCTATGATAATCACTGGGCTGAAAGTTCCTTTTTTGGACTTTCAGCCCTTGTTTTATATATAACAGCAACTATCGTTGTATGTCAAGAGCAGGCGAATATTCCGCCTGTGAAAAATAAGACAGATTGGCTTATTCCGGCAGACGGCCCTCATACATGATGCTCAGTTCACCATATACCTGTCCCCAATTCCTGATTGGCATGGTCCATTTCTTTGTAGCTTCAAACGTAGACAGGTACAAGGCTTTTAGCAGTGC
>NZ_QSDR01000043.1 GCF_003464085.1 Clostridium sp. AM58-1XD | reverse complement strand
TCAGATTGTTTAGTTATTTTAACTAACAATCTGAGTATAGCACATCAAACATAGGATGAACAGATCCAAAAATGGCATACAGCTATATATTTTTATGTATAATTCCAATTCCCATCGCCCATGCCTTGTTTTTTACAATCTCCATAAAACGCTCTTCACTTCTCGTAATCCGGCGTTCCCTTCGGTAAACAAAGGCGTCTTTATAATCATTTTCAGGACTTTCCCATGGAACGGCCGCCAGACCCCTGCTTTTGAGCCACTCTTCCCCGGCAGGCGGACTCCACAAATATGCATTTCCCGCTTCATAAAGGGCTTCATAAAGGCTGCTTCGTCCTGATATTTCGATTCTGTCTCTGCCTCTTGGAAGGCTTCCCTCCATTCCCGGCAGTAAGACACCGTCCCGGCAGCAGATTTCCGGACATGTTTCCAGCATTGCCCTGGATACAGTTCCACATTCAGCAAAAGGATGGCCCTTTTTTACGATAATCTGATATGGAAATCGCGCAAACTCCTCACATACCACATCTTCTTCGTAAAGAAGTTTCTGGTTGAACCGGTCCCCCAACGTCCTGTACCGTATAATCCCCAGCCTGTATTTTTTCTGACTGATCCCTTCTAGAATCTGCTTTACTCCTGTCTCTTCATAAAGGCAGCTTTTGTCGTTCATTCCCGTATTCTTTCCAATAAACTGCAAAAATGCGCTCCAAATATGATCTCCATATACGGTACCAATCCTGGCTCCCCGTATCCGTTCTTTCTTTTTGCTGCAAAGCTGCTCCATTTCATCCAGCTTAGCAAGAATCTCCTTCGCATGGCGCAGAAATTCTTCTCCGTCTTCCGTCGGTACGATTCCGTGCCCAGTCCTGTAAAAAATCTGAAATCCCAGCTCCTGTTCCAGATTTTTGACCGCCTTGCTCAAATGAGGCTGGCGCATATATAAATTTTCAGCAGCTTGGGAAATGGAACCTGTTTTCTCCACCTCCGCAGCATATTTTAAGTATTGAAGGTTCATAATATTTCCTTTTTTTCCCTGACTCTCCGGTACATACGGAAGGTATAACACAGGTTAAAATACGTCTGTTCCTCACTTTCCAGAACCATCTTCCACTCCGTATCCCTGTCAAGATTGACAAACCAGGTGTCCGCCTCATATTCATAGTCAATCCAGGTCACGTGAGCCGTATCACAGTATGGCAGGAACTGTTCATAAATGCTCTGTCCTCCTGCTATAAAAATATCTTCATCCGGGTATTTCTTCAGTTCCTCCAGCGCCTCTTCCACCGAGTGGCAGATCACTGCGCCCTTAACTCTATAATTTATGTCTCTCGTAAGGACAATATTTGTACGCCCGTAAAGCGGCTGTCCGCCCGGCAGGCTTTCCAGTGTCTTCCTTCCCATGACGACAATCTTTCCCAGTGTCTCTTCCCGAAACAGCTTTTGATCATCCGGTATGGAAACAAGGAGACCTCCCTGGTTCCCGATTGCCCATTTTCTGTCTGCAGCAACAATGATATTCATCTTTCCTCATCTCCTTGACAAAATTCCCGTTTGATTACCCGCAGCATGTACTTTGTATTCTCTGCATATGCCCTGTACGGCTGGTATTTCCGCACAGATTTCGTCCAGTAATACTGTTCCAGATCATGTATCATATCAACTTCACTTTTACCTGATTTCAATTCTTCTAAATACCGTATCTTTGCCAGACTGTATGCTCTTCTCATATCGTTCCAGACTTCATCATACATTTCCATGTATCCCCAGTGGGAAAAGAGCAGACCGTCCGGTTTTTGCGCCTCCAGTTTATCAATGGAACGCACTGAGTCCTCGAAGCTCACAAGAGAAACCGGTATAAATGTGCCGTCGGCAGGAGCTCCCGTAGTCTCGCTGCACAGAAGAAGGCTTTCCCTTTCCCCTTTTTTCCGAATTCTGTAGGACAGACAGTCTTTCGTATGGCCCGGCGTCGCAATGGCTGTTACAGAGTACTCTCCCATCTCGACCGTTTCCCCATCATTCAGTTCCCGGTCCACCTGAAGGCTTTCATCCCCATATTCCGGCGAACCGTCATCGACCATTCGTCCTTCCGCCCTCCTGTCCTCTGCCGCCGTCTGATTCATCTGCCGAATCATCTTCAGCGCAGATTCTTTTTTCAACACGCCCGCCGCATATGACGCGGCGTAAACCATAAGGGACGGCCACCTTTTCCTGAGCATGGGAATGCCGGAAATGTGATCGTAGTGAGAATGAGTCAGAAATACGCCGTCCAGCTTTCCCCCGGAAACCGCCTGTTCAATTCGGTCAGCAAGGCGTTCTCCGCAGTAAGCCATATCCGCATCAAAGATAAAGTTTTTACTGCCTCTGATTAAAAATACATTTCCTGGCAAATCGCCGCCCACATCCAACATCCATTCTTTCATCATTTGAATTCCTTTTCCTATTCTTCCGCAATAATCAGCTCCCTGGCATATGGCAGTGTTTTAATCCAGTCGCAGAATTCATGCCATTCCGTCAATTTATGGTTCATTCTGGCATGATAAATATTAATCAGAGTCTCGTAGTTGAATGAGCATGTCCTCATCTGATTATAGCTGGACGGAAGGAGCTGAATCATATCATACCAGTCTTCCTTGTTCTTATTTTCAATATAACGGAGCCTGATTTTCTCCAGTTCCTCCACAACCGTCTGCAAAAAGGCAGCTGTCCCTTCTGTCATATGATCGTGGCTGAAATCATCCATCGAGAACGGTTTGCTGTGGATCTTATGCATGGTGCTGGTGGAATTTGCCACGGTTCCGACTTTATATGTGTCATATTCCTTCCACCAGTACATCGGCGCCGTAATATCCACAGACACAAATATCTGGCGGATAAATTTTCTGTGGTCGCTTCCCGCTTTTCTCAGCCTCTTTGCCAGATCCAGATCATTCGGTCCCAGTATATAATTTCCGCTGCCGTCGTAAAAGCTGTCCATCCGGTTCCAGCTGTTCATCGGATTCCTGGCTCCCCTTATCGCATTTTCCATATTCATTACACTTGTTCTTTCCAGTAAAATCATAAACTCCTCCTTATATCGATATCTTCCAGTTCTCTTTCATCATCTGCTTCAAATACGTATACATCATCCTGATATTTGGCAATCAGGCTCCGGCCGCCTCTGTCACCTTCTAATTCTCTCAGGCGTTCAAAGTATGTGGACGAGAATACGGCAGGATTACCCAGCCGCCCCTGGTTTCCAAGACAGCCTAATCCCTTTCCGCTTTTTTCCCATCCCTCCAGGAACTTCCCGACAGTGCTTCCCTTAAGATACGGCTGATCACATACGGCAAAGCATACCGCCGTTCCTTCCTCCCCTGCCCTTTCCACAGCAGCGTCAAGGCCTAGTCTGACTGACCAGGAAAGGCCCCGTTCAATATTGTGGTTCCTGACGATTCGGTATCCTTTTGTCTCCATCACCTGGGCGATTTCCTCATATTGGGTCACCACGATCTTATCAGCAAAAATTTGTTCCGCATTCTCCCGGATTTCATCGGCAATATGGCGGTACATCGGCTTTCCCTCAATTTCCTCCAGCAGTTTATTGCCGCCGAATCGCCGGCTGCCTCCTGCCGCCAGAAGTACAAGTGAAATCTTCATCAGCTTTCCCTCCTTTTATGATCCAGGGCCAGAATCGCCTCCAGAACGCCGCCCCCTACAGCCCTTGCCTTATCGGATACCGTATAACAGTTTTCTTTTACATCTCTCGGATCCACGTCTCCGGCCTTCATACCTGATACTACTGATACGCCATCCTGCAGAAGTCCCCGTATCACCCCTTGAATTTCCGACAGAACGAGCACTCTGCTCCCATCTTCTTTTTCCACATATCCAACCGCGCTGCCGGCCTCTGCCCGGTCTCCAATCGACACGGTGCCATAAAAAGTCCCGCCGCACGGCGCCTTTATAAGGCGTTCTTTCGCAAATCCGCCGATCATTCCGGGAACTCCCGTATTGGGCACGGCACCTCCGTTCCAGATACACCGCCCCAGATCGTGGCCTCTCTTTGTCTCGATCACACAATGACAGTCCGTTCCGGCCTCAAATCCAGGTCCGACGCCGATGACTGTCCCGGCATCTGTTATCGATGTTCCCATATTGCGTTTGGCTATAATAGCGTCCACCAGAATATCCGGCTTCCACTGACTCCGGATTCTGCATGCTTCATCCACCATCACAGCAATTCTACCCTTATCCACAGCTTCCCCGATTTCTTCCAGGTTTGTACACAAAATGCCTGTAATCCCTTCCACAACGGCCTCATTTTCATAAACGGCTCTGGAAAATGCAACCGTTCTTCTGACAGTTGTCGGGACTGCCGTCTCCGTCATCACAATCGAAAACCCGCAGTTATGGAGACGACAGGCGATGCCTGTTGCCAAATCGCCCGCTCCTTTTATCAATACCCTTTTTTCTCTGTCCAATGAGAGCCTCCTTTCTCTTCGCACACTTCTGAAAAGCTCGTGCAGAGACAGCCTGTACAGTGCTTCTCCACCAGGGAAAGTATTCTCTCAGCCTTCTTCCTGTCTTCGATCTCATCCCCCTGATTCAGAACAATGCGGTATTCCCTGTTTCCAATATCCTTTTTCGTCCCGCATGCATCGGTCAGAATGGCCGCAGTACTTTCTTCCGTCACTATGTCACCGGTAAAAAAACGTCCCGCATATTCGGGGCGGAAACATACTTCTCTCCAAGGCTTTCCGACTGCGTTCAGTCCTGCACAGCCGATCACCAGTGATGTTTCCGGCAGAATAACTGGTTCCCAATCTGCAGGCACCTTCAGAGGAAGCCGCCTGGAACCGTCCGCCTCCACCAGCAGGAAATCGGCCCAGTTTTTCAATTCATTCACCAGATCAGGGGGCAGTGAAGCCAGTTTCTTTTCTCCTTCCCCAGATGCGCTGTAGTCGGTTCCTGCAACGATAAATCCACCGGACAGATTTCTCTTTTTCTCTGCACGCTTCAGTCTCTCTCTGAACTCATTCCGGCTCGTTTTATCTATTTCTGGCGAAATGAAAATAGGAATCCCGTCATCCGGCCTCAAAATATGGGTCGTCGTCGTTACTGCGGTTCTGAATCCCGCTGCCGACAGTTCTTCCGCCAAACGGTACATGACGGCCGTCTTTCCTCCTGCGCCGGTCAGTGATACAATATAGGGGAGTCTCTTTTTTCTGCAGAACGCAGACTTAACAGCAGCTTCTTCTGGTCCAAGTCCGGCAGCTTCTGCCAGACCCTTATGGTACCTGACAAGCCGTCCATCCTCCATTGTCCATATTTTTACTGTTCTCATATCATAAAAATGCCTGCGGACTCAAATCCCAGGTTCTTCCGTTTCATATACTCCAAAAGCTCTGTGCCTGATTCTTCCGGAGCGCTCCAGGCGAGGCCGCAGCCGGCCGATATAACCGTTGGAAGCGGAATCAGGCGGCCGGCAATATGATCCTTCCGGCAGGCTTCTTCCATGGCTATCGCTCCGTAGTCGTACAAAAGGAAACAACCATCCTGTTTTCTTTCTTTCTCATATTTCCCACGCCAGCTCCTTTACTGCATTTATTGCCTGCATGATTTCCTCTTCTGTATTCTGCCATGAGAGGCTGAATCTTACGGCTCCCTGTTTTTTCGTCCCCAGCGCCTCGTGAAACAGCGGCGCACAATGGCCTCCCGGCCTCGTCATGATCTCATGGCGCACTGACAGTTCATCAGATACGTAAGAAGAATCCATGTCGTACAGATTCACGGCCACAATGGGCGCTCTCATTTTATTTGTAAAATTGCCGTAGACCGTCACGCCGTTAATGGATGACAGTCCTTTATAAAGCATTTCAGCCAGAAGGAGCTCCTTTTTCAATATTTTTTCCCGGCCGATCGCATCCTGATACAGAATCGCCGCATAAAGTCCGGCAGCTCCGTGGCTATTGACCGTTCCTGCTTCCAGTGCCTGGGGCATGCGATCCGGATGTCTTCTGGAAAACGTCTGCATTCCGCTGCCTCCGACGACAAGTGGACGTACCGTCACACCGCGTCTGACGCATATTCCTCCGATTCCCTGAGGCCCCATCATGCTTTTATGGCCTGTAAAGCACAGGATATCTATTCCCATGTTTTCCATATCGATCGGAAATATACCGGCTGTCTGTGAAGCATCTACAATAAATAAAAGATTGTAATGACGGCAGATCCGGCCCGTACCTTCCAGATCGATCATATCACCGGTAAGGTTGGAAGCATGTGTACATATGACGGCCTCGTATTCTTTCTGACTGCGGATTTAAAATCTTCCGGCCGGATCTGTCCGTCGTGCAGCGGCAGAATTGTCAGCTGTACTCCAAGTTCTTCCATCTGATAAAGGGGACGCAGTACCGAATTGTGCTCCATTACGGTCGTTATCACATGATCACCCGGCGATAAGGTACCTTTTACAGCCATGTTCAGGCTTTCTGTGGAATTAGCTGTAAATGCCACGCACTCTGGTGCAGCCGCCCCAAAGAGCTTTGCCAGTCTTTCTCTCGTTCTGTACAGGGTCCGCGCCGCATCCAGAGAAGCTTCATGGCTGCCTCTCCCTGCATTTCCCATGCTTCTCATGGCCTCTGCCACAGCCTGGATCACAGGTTCCGGCTTGCAGATCGTCGTCGCTGCATTATCCAGATATATCATCGTATCAGCCTCACACTCTTTTCTCCGCGCGCCTCTGCCTTTCCGACAGCGGCATATTCTGTCTCCAGCCCGTATCTGCTAAAATCCTCAAGAATTTTCTCCGCCGTCTGTTCATCTGCACTGATCAGGAGGCCGCCGGACGTCTGCGGATCAAAAAGCAGGTCCTGTTCAAAGACCTGAGAAGAGCCAAAATCTACTTTACTCTCCAAAAACTGACGATTCCTGTAGGCGCCCTCCGGCACCAGCCCCATTTTTGCATATTCCGCTGCTTCTCTTTGAATCGGAAGCCGGTCCAGTTCTATGGCAATCGTAACGCCGCTTCCATCTGCCATTTCAATTCCATGGCCTGCCAGTCCAAATCCCGTCACGTCCGTGCAGCTGTGAATCTCAAATTTTTCTATGATTTCTTTCGCCTTCCTGTTCAGCGACGTCATCACACGGATCACTTCCTGTTCTGCTTCTTCTGAAGCCGCTTCTGCTTTCACCGCCGTATTTACGATTCCTGTTCCCAGAGGTTTCGTTAGAATCAGTACATCTCCCTGCTGCGCGCCGCAGTTTTTAAACATCCGGTCCGGATGGACGAAGCCCGTTACGCTCAGACCATATTTCGGCACATCATCCTGAATGGAATGGCCTCCTGCCAGAACGGCTCCTGCTTCCCTTACCTTATCCGCTCCGCCTTTCAGTATTCTGCCTAATATTTCAGGATTCACACAGTTGGGCCACGCTACGATATTGAGGGCAATTTTCGGTTCACCCCCCATGGCATAAATATCGCTCAGAGCGTTCGCGGCAGCCACCTGGCCAAACACATAAGGGTCATCTACCATGGGCGGAAAAAAATCCAACGTCTGTATCATAGCCAGGTCCTGGCTAATACGGTATACGGCTCCATCGTCATTCGTTTCAATTCCCACCAGCAGATTCCCGTCGTTTGACATCGGAAGCCCTTTTAAAATCTCCTGGAGCATTCCAGGACCAATTTTTGCAGCACATCCGGACGCATGAGACATCTGAGTTAAACGCACTTCTTCATCCGGTATCATTTTACATCTCCTTATCCCTTAAATGTATTTCTTCCTGAAGGGTCATGGAATAGATAATCGTATCTTTGACCCTCTTCCCCGTCATCTGTTCCAAAGCTCTCTTATAATAGCTGAGCTGCAGGCCGTACCGTTCCGAGAGGAGATGTTCTTCTCCTCTCTTTATATGATCTGTCTTATAATCGATCAGAACCAGTTCCCCCTGCTCTTCCAAATAGGCGTCCACAATACCCTGTATAAGAATCAGTTCTTCCGATTCTCCCAGCCCCATCTCTCGGGCCGGAATACCGATGACAAACTGCTGCTCTTTCTGAAGCCGTCCTTCTCCTGCAGCACATCTGATTTTCTTTCCCAAAGGTGAATCCAAAAAATGCCAGATCACCGAAGCCCGAACCATCCGGCGGTTTGCTTCAGAAAGGCGCCCGTTTTCCACCAGCTTTAACAGAGCATGTTCCGTCTCCTGCTCTGTAGAAATGCTTCTGAAATCCAGCAGTTCCAACGCTCTGTGGTATGCAGTTCCTCTGTACGCTCCACGTTCCTGCTCCTCTTCTTCATTCAAAAAGGCGGGAACTGTCGGTATCCATTCGCTCTCTTCCTCATCGATCATCTGTCCCTGCTGCTTCAGTTCTGAGACCGTCATTTTCGCATAAAGGGATACATCTGCCTGATATGGATATTGGTAGGAAAAGGTATCCTCCAGCCTCTTTCTGTATTCCAGATCATATTCTTTCTCCGCGTCGAACTCAAGAAGTGATTCCCTGAATCCTGCCTTTTCCGTCTGAACCGCCATCTCACGGCCAAGAATCCGTCCGGCAGGAATTTCGTATACATCAATCATGCCTCCCGGCTCTGCTTGGCTCATCAGTATCCAGTCCAGATATGAACCTGCTGATGAAAGAACCGTAAATGGGATATGGCCTTTGTAGCAGGGAATCTGCTCCCACTTTTTCATATGGGATTCCAGATTCCTGTCGGCCGCTGTCATAATCAGCTGTTCTTTTGCTCTTGTCATTGCCACATACAGAACTCTCAGTTCTTCTCCCATGCTGTCCAGTTCCATCTTCCTTCTCAGGGCATTCTTTTTCAGGGTCGGCATCTTTACTCTCAGTTCCGTATCGATGCAGTCACTTCCAATTCCCAGATCGGAATCTATAAGAATTTTACCATAAACATCCGTTTTATTAAACCGTTTTCCCAGCCCGGCCAGGAATACCACTGGGAACTCAAGACCTTTACTCTTGTGTATACTCATAATTCTTATGGTATTGTCATTTTCCCCCAGTGTCGAAGCCTCACCAAAATCCGTATGATACTTTTTCAGGCTCTCAATATATCTGACGAAATGGAACAATCCCCTGTAACTCGTCTTTCCATACGCCACAGCCTTTTCCGCCAGCATGTCCAGATTTGCCCTTCTCGTCTCTCCCGCCGGCATAGCGTTATAAAATCATAATACCCTGTCTGCCGGTATACCTCATAAATCAGCTCATGGATGGGCAGATACACGCTCATTCTTCTAAACCGTTCCAACAGGCCGCTGAAATGATTCAGTTTTTCCCAGAGGCGCTGCTCGTTTTCACCGCCGACAGAACCTGCCTGATACATATCTTCATAGTTTTTCCATGCGCCGTACAGACCGCGTTCTTCTCTCTTTACCGGATTTTTCTTATAAAGAGCCATAATGTGTGCCAGTTCTTCATTCTCAAGTCCTACAATCGGCGACCGGAACACAGCGGCAAGAGCGATATCCTGCATGGGATTATCAATTACAGACAGAAGTGAAAGCACCGTTTCCACCTCACCGGCGGTAAAATATCCCGTTCTGGATTCTGCATAGGCCGGTATGCCTTCATTCATAAATACTTCCAGAAACACCTCCGACCAGCCGGAGACGCTTCGAAGCAGGATTACCATATCCCGGTATTGCACGGCACGGTATCTCTCCTCATCCTTATCCCAGATCATCAGACTTTTTTCCGGGTCCGTCATTTCCCTGACCCTGGCGGCGATCATCTTCGCCTCCATTTCCCGGCTGGTGTAATCCATGTGTTCTTCGTCCAGTTCCTTCAGAAGATCTGTATCCGTATTGACCAGCAACAGCTCTGTCTTTCCTGCCATGTGCCGTCCTTTCGCCCCGCCTTCTACTTTTTCCGCTCCGGCTTCTGCTTTTTCCGCTCCGGCTTCTGCGGAAAAAGGAGCAAAAACGGCTCCAGGATGAAGCGCTGTTTCCTCTGTATATTCTACATTTCCCAGTGCTTTTGTCATAATTTTAAAGAATACCTCATTCACACTCTCCAGGACGCTGGCACGGCTTCTGAAGTTCTGATGAAGTTCGATTTTCTGATACACGCTCTCCTCTGCAGAATATGAATTGTATTTTTCCAGAAACAGATCCGGTTTGGCCAGGCGGAATCGGTAAATACTCTGTTTTACATCTCCTACCATAAAGACATTAGGGCGTCCCCACTTCTCTCTGGAAATGCAGCGGATCAGCGTCTCCTGAACTTCGTTGCTGTCCTGGTATTCATCCACCAGGATCTCTTCATACTGCCTGGACAGCTCCTCCGCTACAAGTGACGGTACTCTTACGATGTTACCTGATTCCTCCTTTTCATCTGTCAGGACAAACAAGGCATAGTGTTCCAGATCATTAAAATCCACGATATTTTTTTCCCGCTTCTTCTCCTGGTATCGGCGTGAAAACTCTTTTGCCAGCTCCAGCAGCATATCCAGCGCAGGCGCGCAGCCTTTCATCGCCATTTCCATACGCTCTCTCGTATCCGGGAAGTAAAGAGCCGCAATTCTGATCACAGCTTTTTTCATGCGGTTTCTGCACTCGCTAGCGTACGTCTTCTTAGCAGGGTCCACATCCTTTCCGCGGACAGCCGCCAGGCGGCCGAACACCGCGCGTCCCATGAGCTCTTCCAGCTCCCCGTAGCTTTTTGCTCCATCAGTCCTTCCAGGATACGGATGTCTTCCAGAAAAACAGGAAGATACGCCTGCGGTCCGTCATCTTCCCTGCATACGTCGGCCGCTTCCTCCATCTGTATATGAAGCTCCTCAAGCTGAAGGCTAATATCACGCATCAGGAACTGCATCCAGGGAGTGCTCTCCATCTCATCCATGGTACTCTCTGACAATTCCTTCCGGCAGTCAGCAAACCACTGCCCCGGCCATGGATTGCTGCAGGAAAATTCATAAACCTGCATAATATAATTCTCGATTCCAAAGTCGCCTCTTCCCGTAGAGTACGTTTCTATAAATTCATGGAATTCCTGTCTGCCTTCCTGATAAAAATCCTCCAGCATCTCCCTCATCACATCGCCCTTCAGCAGCATCAGCTCTCCCTCATCGCTGATTCTGAAGGCCGGATCGATGTCCAGCTTATTGAAATGGTTTCTGATTACATTCAGGCAGAAACTGTGTATTGTAGTGATCTGAGCGTGCTGAACGAGCGTTGCCTGCATCTGCAGATGCTCATTTCTTCCATCTTCTTTTAATTTGTTCTCAATGGCTGCTGCAATCCGTTCCCTCATCTCCGCAGCAGCGGCGTTTGTAAACGTCATCACAAGCAGTCTGTCAATATCCAGAGGATTGATTTGATCAGTTATCATACGGATAATCCGTTCCACCAGAACGGCTGTCTTTCCGCTTCCGGCTGCAGCCGACACGAGGAGATTCCTGTTTCTGGACGTTATTACCTGTTCCTGTTTTTCAGTCCACCTCATTCCCATGGTTTCCTCCTTCAATCGCATTCCAGACTTCTTCTGCTTTTATGGACCCGAACTTCCTGTAGCTATAGCCGCTTACTTTTCTGTCGAATCCACAGACCGCATGATACGGGCAATAGTCGCAGGCACTCCTGGTCCCCTGTTTATACGGCCGTACCGATATATCTCCCTCCATAATCTTCGTTCCGGCAGTCTTCAGCTTGTCTCTTACAAAGACTCTCAGAGCCTCAAAACGGCGGCGGTTCGCTACAGAGGATTTGGCCTCCTGAATCATTCCGTCCTTCATGGCAACAGGGATGACGTCGGAAGCCTTTTCGATCTCCCTGTCCAAAAGGGCGATTACCTCCTGCTCACTGTTCACCAGCCCGTTCATCTTCAGCTGCCTGAGGATTTCCCTGTCAATTTCCTCCTTATCCGTTTCCCCCGTGCTCTCGATTACGGGGTCATTGATATGATAATAAAATATGCCGGCGGGTACAATCTCCTTTTCCGGATTCTTTCGCTCCTCCATCTCCATCGCCGCATCCATGTATACGACCAGCTGCAGCTGAAGGCCGTAATATAAGGCCGCCAGATCAAATGACGTACTGCCCGACTTGTAATCAATAATTTTCACATAGACGTGTTTCTGATCCTCGCAAAGATCCAGACGGTCAATCCTTCCCCTGAGCTGGAGCTCCTCTTCTTCCGACAGCGAAATTCTCATAGCCTTCAGATTATCAATCGCCGAAAATGACACTTCAAATCCGGCCGGCTCAAAATCCCCCTTTTTCAGCTGCTCGGACAGAGCCCAGACGGTTCTCTCCGTAATTCGTTCTGCCCGCTCCGTCAAATACTCATTTCTTGCCGTGCTCTTTAATATAGCTCCGCCGTACTGGTCCGCCACCTCGTTTACAGAAAGCTTAACCAGCCGCTTCCTTTCATCCGCATTCAGATCCTGAATCCGCTTCCCTTCTTCCCTCGCTTTGGAAAAGCAGAGATCAATGGCCCCATGAAAGAGGTTTCCGAAATCCACTGCGCCCAGCTCATATTCCTGCCTTTCTGATAGCTCCAGGCCATACGTGAGAAAATGAGCATATGCACACGCCTCGTACTGTTCAAGCCGTGTAACGCTTCCGCTCAGTATCCTTCCGTAAATTTCCCTGGCTGCCGCCTTACCGATTCCCTTTTCCTTATAGGAATAAAAGGCCGCTTCCACCAGGTTTTCCACCTGTTTTCTATGTCTTTCCGATAAAAAGAAAAAACGATACAGTTCTAGGAAACGCGCTTCTCCTTTCACAGTCTCAAACTCCCGGAGACTTTCGATCAGTGTCCGTCTTCCCTCTTCCATTGAAATCACATCATATTGATCCCGGCTGCCGTCCTGAATGGTCAAACGCGGAAAAAGCCCTTTCAGTTCATGGATCAGGCTGGACGGCCGAAGCCCTTTCCCCTCAGCGTCCATGCCAGAAAAAGAGAGGATCAGGCGGTCCGACGGCTTTGTCATCATAAGATACAAATAAAATCTCTGGAGAAATCCCTCTTCTCTGGCGGTCGGAGCCAGCTCTATATCAAATTCCTTCAGGCTGTCTTTTTCCATATCTGAAAGAATGCCTCCGCCGTCTTTTCTGGCGGGCACAATTCCATCATTGACGCCGGCAAAGAACAGTACTTTTACATGATCCAGACGGGTTCTCGTCAAATCGCCCACGACAATTCGGTCGATTGTGGCGGGAATAATTCCCACTCTGATTTCCTCGAATCCGGCATCCAGTATCTCCCCGTATTCCTTCAGGCTTATTCTTTCCTTCCCAAGCAGAGCCACCACCCGGTCCAGCATTTCGATAACCAGACCGTATACCTGGCCGTATTCTCTGGCCAGACGGTATTCTCCCGCTGCTTCGAACTTCTCCTCGTATTCTTTTACCTTCTGTTCGATTTCACAGTTGAAAAGATAGTCCGCCAGCGCTCCGGTCATCTGTTCGACCGTCGCCTCTTTTTCCTTCAGGAACTGACGCAAGACTTTAAGCGGCGCAAGAATTTCTTCTTTAAAACAGTTCAGCGCCTCCAGGTTCAGATTAGCGGCACCTCTGTAAACCTGCTCCCACCGGCTGTCCCATCGTTTAAATCCTCTGATTCCCAGAGCGAGGACATAGTTCTCCAGGCGGTCCCTCTCCTCGCTCCGTTCATCCATGATCATGCCGCATTTTAAATACCGGAAAACACTTTCATATGAAAAATCCTGACGAACAGTTTCCAGAGCCGAACGGATCAGCTCCACCAAAGGATGGCTCATAATATTCTTTTTATCATCCATGAAATATGGAATTCCTGCCGCCTCAAACTGACGCGATATCTCATTGCCGTAATTCTCAAGGCTCCCGGTGACTACTGCAATATCCCGGTAACGCAGCTTCTCATCTCTCACCGTCCGTTCGATCTGGTGTATAATAAGCCCGACCTCTTCCGACGGGTTAAGCGCTTTGTAAAGCCTGATCTCTTCCGGTTCCCCCTTATAAGACTTTCTTCCATAACGGTACAGGTTCTCCTCCAGAAAATCCAGGGCCGATCTGCTTTCTCCCGTCTTACTGAACCTTGGGTAGGGACGCTCGTTCAAAACTATATCCTGTTCCTTTTCTACCCCGTTTTTCTTCGCAGCCGCTGTCAGGCGGCAGGCCGTATGCTTGCTCATGTGAAACAGATTGTGCATCCCGCCCTCTTTAAACGGCGAAGCGCTAGGTTCCACCGTCACTGCAAACCGCACTCTCCTGCAGCACCGCATCATCTGTTCCAGAACTCTGTACTGAACAGGGGTAAATCCCGTAAAACCGTCCAGAATCACTTCACTATCTCTCATCCGATCAGAGTCGGGAAAAACACGGCACAGGACATCCAGAATCTCCTCCGAAGTAATAAACTTGTCCGAAATATAATCCCTGAATCCTTTATATATAATACTCAAATCCTTCAGCTTCTCACCGAGGAGCGGACTCTTAACTTTAGGGATCATCTCATCCAGCATCTCATAGGAAATGCCGTACTGCGCCATCTCAGAGATCATGGACTTCATCTGTCCGATAAAGCCGGCATGGCTTAAGTGGCCCCTAAATATCCCCAGCCTTTTTTTCTCCCCCGCAGCAACCTTTCTGAGAACCATGGATTTCCCCATGTCATCCAGAACAACGGGATTCTCAATCGCCAATTCTTCAAACACACGGTAGGCCAGACGTCCAAAACTCACAATGTCGATATTCATCGTGCCATGGTACGGATGAAGATTTACAATCTCCCTCTGCGTCTGCATGGTAAACTGTTCCGGGACAAGAAGTATAAATCTCTTCTCAGGGCTGTCCATGGACTCGCTGATCAGATTATCATAAAGAAACCGAGTCTTGCCCGACCCGGAACCACCTAAAACAAACTGTATTGACATTCCTATCCCAGCCTTCCTTCTGTGCTATTTTTCAGAACATCTGTTCTGTTTTTATGCCATACATTTTATCATACCACATAGGCATTTACAACATCTTTCCTCTAAATTTTTCATAAACTGCTTTCTGCCTTAATACATTATAACAAACCACCCCGGAGGCTTTCCTTTATGAGCTCCAAAACTAAAATCGTCGTTTTACGGATGAAAGAAATCATCTACACTGCCATTTTTATCGGTCTCGGCATCCTTCTTGTCTGCTTATTCCTGATTATGTTCCGTTCAAAAAAGGAAGCAGCGCCGACCTCGGCAGAGGCTTCTGTCTATACACCGGGCGTCTACACTTCTTCACTGAAGCTTGGGAACGAGCAGGTGAATGTGCAGGTTTCCGTGGACAGCGACCACATCAATTCTGTCAGCATCGTACCGCTGAGCGAAGCAGTCACTACCATGTACCCCCTGATGCAGCCGGCTATGGACGACCTGGCAAAACAGATTATCGACTCCCAGTCCATGAACAACCTCTCCTACCCAAGCGAAACCCATTATACATCTGAAGCGCTCATCCAGGCTGCTGAAAAAGCGCTTAATAAGGCGAAGAAATAATGGATTGTAATTTCCGGCACAAGAGATTATAATGGGTGTACGTTCTATTACATAATGTTTTTCTTTCAGGAGACGACATGAATACTCAAAAGACAATAAAAGAAAGCGCGATGTTGCGCAATCAGATTACAGAGGGAGTTATATGGCAGCAGCTTCTTCTGTTTTTCTTTCCAATTTTATTTGGAACCTTCTTTCAGCAGCTTTACAACACTGTAGATGCAGTGATTGTGGGACAGTTTGTCGGTAAAGAGGCCCTGGCCGCCGTAGGCGGCACTACGGGAACCTTGATTAACCTGTTTGTCGGTTTCTTTATCGGCCTGTCCTCTGGCGCTACCGTTACAATCTCCCAGTTTTACGGTGCCAGGCAGGCGAAGCAGGTCAGCCGGGCAGTCCATACGGCAATTGCTTTTTCCATCGTCTTGGGAGCCGCAATGATGGCAATTGGTTTAATCGGGGCTCCTTACGCATTACGGGCCATGGGAACTCCGGAAAACATCATGGGACATGCTCTTTCTTACATACAAATCTATTTTATAGGTATCATCGGCAATCTCATTTATAACATGGGGGCAGGCATCCTCAGAGCCGTGGGCGATTCAAAGCGCCCTCTCTATTTTTTAATCGCCAGCTGTTTCACCAATATCCTGCTGGATATTCTGCTTGTCGTTCATCTTCACATGGGTGTTGCAGGTGCCGCCATCGCTACTATTGTCTCTCAGGCTGTCAGCGCCGTGCTGGTACTAGTCGTGCTGACAAAAACAACAGAATCGTACAAGCTGGTGTTCCGTTTGCTCCGTCTCGATCTTTCCATGATTAAAAGGATCGTACAGGTTGGTTTTCCTGCCGGGCTCCAGTCGGTAATGTACAACGCTTCTAATGTTATTATACAGTCCAGCGTCAACCTTCTCGGTACCGATACCATTGCAGCCTGGACGGCTTATGGGAAAATCGACAGCGTTTACTGGATGATTCTCAGTGCGTTCGGAATCTCCATCACCACATTCGTTGGACAGAACTACGGAGCCAATAAACCGGACCGCGTAAAAAAAGGCGTCCGCGTATGCCTGTCTCTGGCCTCAGCCGCCACGGTTGCCCTCTCCGTACTCCTGTATTTTTTCGGATATTATATTTTCTGTCTGTTCACAAAGGATGCCGCCGTTTTAGACAAGGGGATGGAAATTCTCCATTTCCTGGTTCCCACTTTCATTACGTATGTAGTGATTGAGATCTATTCCGGAGCACTGCGCGGCACCGGCGACTGCTGGATTCCCATGCTCCTCACGTGTCTCGGCGTCTGTGTTCTCCGTGTTGTCTGGATTCTGGCCGCTGTACCGTTCCACAGAACGATTAAAATGATTATTTTCAGCTACCCTCTCACCTGGTCCGTGACCACTGTCTTATTCTTTATCTACTTTCACTTCTTTTCCATGCTGGGAAAAAGAGGCAGAGCAACAGTCGATATCCACGATGCTTAGTTGGATTTTCTCATGTAAATTCATACAGGGCAATTTCATTGGTTCCTGCAATTACAAAAAGCCGCAGAAAGAATTTCAATTCATCTTTCTGCGGCCTTTTATATATTTTTTATATATAAAGGAAGGGAAATAAATTTAACGTTATTACAGCTTCATGCCCTGCTCATACAGTTCATATGGCTTGCTTCCTGTCAGATCAACAACATCTCTTGTAATCGGGTTGCCTTTCTTCACATCTTTAAGCAGAGTCATACCGTTCAGAAGGTAGAATGGGGCCACATTTTCTGCCTCTTTTCTCTCCCAGAGTTCTGGAACAAGTCCATCAATGGAATGGTGATGGCCAGCAACTTTCAGGACCGTACCCTTTGGCAGATCTGTCTGAGCAACACCTGCCATAACCGATACCTGACGGCATTCAGAATGGGTTCCCAATCCAAGAAGATCGCCCAGAAGAATGGAAATTGGTGTTTCCAGCCCCATATAATGGTATGGAAGGTAAATACATGCATACTTGCCATTGCGGCTGACTACATGGCCCTTGCTTGTCAGCAGTTCCCACACGGTTTCATTTTCACATTTAATAATGATGAACTCACCGCCTGCAAAACTTGCCTCATCCGGGGAACGCAGGCAGCAGAATACGTCTACGACTCCCGTTTTCTTTAAAATACCGCCGTCTTCTTCAGGAATGAAAATGTCTGCCAGTTCGCTTGTTTTTGCAACCGGATAACTCAGCTGGGGTGTTGCCGGCACAAGTCCCGTCACATTGGATACAAGGTTCATTTCACACAAATCTGCGGAAATGGAGGCGATATACTTCTCCAGAAGCCTGCTGCGTCCTTCCAATGTGCTGCGGTCTTTATAGTGCCAGAACTCTTTCATTCCCGGTATATTCTCATGAGGCTTCTCATTACCCTCCATATATGTAAATTCATCCGTTTCAGGATCCCATACGAAATCGTATTCGCTGGCTTTTCCTGCTACTATGATCTCCAGTCCAAGTACCTTTCCCCAGGAATAAAGATCCAGAAGGTTTCTTGGCTGATCGCCGTTCAGGAGGGAATAAACCGCGTTGTTCTCAGCAGCAATCTGATTCAGAATCGGACCGCATACGCTGTCTGTTTCCTTTGAAACCATATAGACATTGATACCTTTTTTCAGAGCTTCTACTGCTACGTCAGAGCTTACCGCCGTGTTGCCGGTACATTCTACAAGCGCCGTAATATCGCTTTCTACGACGAGACGATAATCCTTAACGATCAGTACCGCATCCTTCGGCGCATTCTGAATCTGTTCCTTGTCCTCACAGACCACAATCTTTTCTTCTTTATATCCCAGACCGGTAAGTACCTCCACACATTCATCCGTATGACGGGAAGAAATCAGCCTGAGTTCCATAAGTTCTACCTTCGGAATCTGCGCCAGAAGCGTATAGCCATAGCCGCGTGTTGCACCAATAATACCTACTCTTGATTTCCTGCCCTCACAGCTTTTAAATAAATTCGTATAATCCATATCTACTTATCTCTCCTTTTCCTTCATTTGGAATGAACTGCTAACGTCCACCTGCACTTTTTGTTTCTGTTACTTATATAAACAGCAAAAGCTGTGCCAAGCTTTAAATATATTGACAGACAATAAAAAACAAACAAATGTGCCGACAAAATTCACCTTTTTCCTCTTAATCCTCTCATACATCAGAAGCGTAATCCATCTTCTGTCATAAATCAATGGAGGTGCGTTGCACTTTTTCGCTGCATTTATGTTGTGTTGCAATAGCGTTGTTGCGTTGCACTTTTTAAGCTCCCATATACAGGAAAGTAAAAAACCGCGGTATCTAGAATTGCTTCCAAACACCGCGGTGCGCCTATATTTTACTTTCTTAAGACTCTAATTCTTTGATCAAGAGGATGATCTTCTCATATTGAACCCTGAGCTGTTCAAATGCAGGAGCAATGTCCTTAAGTCTTTCCTCCCTGATCGCGGTTACAATCTCGGAGCTGTACTGAAACAGCGGAGCCAGACCGAGATTCCCGCTTACGCCCTTCAGCGTATGGGAGGCAACAAGAGCCTTCTCATAGTCATCTGCCTCAAGCGCCTCACTAAGAGCCTGAAAATTATTGTCAGCCAGAAATTTTTTAAGAAACTTAATAAGGAGATTCTTATTTCCCATAAACCGTTCCAGCACAACAGCTCCGTCTGCCTCTATCATTGAATAAAAATTTTGTACATCCATCGTATTTTCCTCGCATATCTTTACTTCTATATCTTTTTATTCTACAACGATTGCTGGAATAAATCAACGCATTTCATGCAAAAAGAGCAAAGAGAAGAAGGTGTTGCAAAAAGGAATAGAGCATTGCCGCCGATACCAGATGTAGTGACTTGGCCACTGCCTGGAACGAAATCTGGTATCGGCGGCAATGCGGATTCGACTTTTGCAACAGCGTCCTCTCTTCCGTGTTATAGCACCTTACTTAAAAAGCTTTTCAGCCTGTCGTTTTTCGGATTACCGAAGAATTCCTCCGGCGGCGCTTCTTCTACGAAGTTTCCTCCGTCCATGAAGAGCACTCTTGTTGCCACCTCTCTGGCAAATCCCATTTCGTGAGTGACAACAACCATGGTCATTTTTTCTTCTGCCAGGTCGCGCATTACGTTCAGAACTTCGCCTACCATCTCAGGATCGAGCGCGGATGTAGGCTCATCAAACAGCATAACATCCGGCTTCATGCAAAGCGCGCGAACGATGGCAATACGCTGTTTCTGGCCTCCGGAAAGCTGGCTTGGGTATGCGCTCGCCCTGTCGGCCAATCCAACGCGCTCCAAAAGCTCCAATGCCGTTTCCTCTGCTTCTTTCTGGCTCTTTTTCTGCAGTTTCATCGGGGCGATTGTCAAATTCTTCAAAATAGTCATATGAGGGAACAGGTTAAACTGTTGAAATACCATTCCCATTTTCTGACGGTGTTTATCGATATCCGTTTTGGGGTCCAGAATATCGACTCCCTCGAATAAGATTTTTCCTTCTGTCGGTTCTTCCAGACGGTTCAGACAGCGTAAGAATGTACTTTTGCCGGAACCGGACGGTCCTACCACAAATACAACATCTCCCTGATGGATATCGATGTCGATTCCTTTCAGGACGTTGATATCTCCAAAACTCTTTCCCAGATTCTGCACCTGGATTAATGGTTTTTCCATATTAACGCTCACTCTGTCTCAGCCTCCTTTCCAGACATTTTACAAAGTATGAGAATATCATGACGAGAGCCAGATAAATCAGCGCTACTGCAAGCAGCGGCATAAAAGCGGAAAATGTACGGCTTCGGATAATGTCTCCTCCCTTTGTCAGGTCTTCCAGCGCAATATATCCGGCAACGGAAGTTTCCTTTAAAAGGGTAATAAATTCATTGCCCAGAGTCGGCAGGATATTCTTAAACGCCTGCGGCATGATAATATAGCACATCGTCTGCATATAGTTAAAGCCGAGACTGCGCCCAGCCTCAACCTGACCGATATCGATGGAAAGAATTCCGCTTCGGAAGATTTCAGCCACATAGGCTCCTGAGTTGATGCCAAATGCGAGAATAGCTACGGGTACCTTGTCAATTCTTGAATTTCCGAAAATAACAAAGTAGATAATCATCAGCTGGACTACAACAGGTGTTCCCCTGATAATCGTCAAATAAACATTGCACAGGAAATTCAAAAATTTCAACTTGTGAGTCCTGTCATAAGTAGAACGGATGACACCGATAATAAATCCGATCGCTATTCCTACTAAAACGGCAAAAAACGTAACCGTAAGGGTTACCTTCAATCCGTTTGCTATATATTTCCATCTGTCATCAGCAATGAAGTTCAGATAAAATTTTGAGGCAAAATCTTCCCACATGGTATTCTTTCCTTCCGCTTTTCTTTTTAAGAGTCACATGCCTGGCGCTCAGGAATCCCGTTCGCCAGGCAGTGTGCTGTAAGTTCTGTTCCAAATAATTTCAATTATTCAGCTTTGATGTATTTTGCTACGATTTCATCCAGTTCTCCGGATTCTTTTAATTTCGCAAGTGCTGCGTTCACTTTGTCAACAAGTTCTGTATTGCCCTTCTTGATTACGAGTGCATAATCTTCATCTGTAAAGGACTCATCCAGAATCTTAAGACCTTCGCTCTGTTCTATGAATACCTTTGCCGGTTCGCTGTCGATAACAACTGCATCTACCTTGTCCTGAAGAAGCGCCTGAACCGCCTCAAAGCCCTTGCTGTAACGCTCTACCTTGGAATCTTCCTTCTCCAGATCGCTGCAGTAAAGATCGCCTGTTGTGCCCAGCTGTACGCCGATTACTTTTCCCTTTAAACCGTCTGGAGATGTGATGTCACTGCCCTCTTTTACGATTACCTTCTGGGATGCCTTTGCGTATGTATCAGAGAAATCCATAGACATCTTTCTCTCTTCTGTTACTGTGATTCCGCCTGCGCCTACGTCAACCTTGCCGCTTGCAACTGCCGGGAAAATAGAATCGAATGCCATGTCTTCAATCTTTAATTCCATTCCAAGCTCTTCTGCTACTGCCTGCATAATTTCCACGTCGATTCCGACGATCTCTCCGCCTTCACGGAACTCGTACGGCGGAAATTCGGCGTTGGTACCCATAGTAAGAACTCCGCCTGCAGCTTCTTTCTTTTCCTCTTTCGTTTCTTCTGTCTCTGCTGCTTCCGCTTTTGTTTCTTCTGCCTTTTCATCCTTGGCTTCGCTGGCTTTTGTTTCAGCGGCCGTTGTCTCTGCTGCCTTGTTTCCTCCACAGGCTGCAAGTGTCAGTGCCATAATGGCAGCCATAGATAATACGAGTGCTTTCTTCTTCATAATTGTTCCTCCTCATTTTTAAATATGCACGTTAATGCATATTTATTAAATACGTTATGTATATTATATACGCTTTTTGCAAAAAATCAAGTCTGTTTTTTACTTTTATACACTTTGCATTAATAATTATTATTCAACCATTCTTCTTGGTGACTTATTAACAGCGTCCTCCCGATTTCCAGTCCCTTTCTTGTTTTTTTTAGACAGTTATATTATAATTACTTCCATTACTATTCGGAAAGGAAGATTACAAATGAAAATTATCGTCATTGACGGACAGGGCGGAAAAATGGGAAAAGCTGTCATTGAACAGCTGAAAAAGCAGCGTCCTGAACTGGAAATCATCGCGGTCGGGACAAACAGCATCGCTACGTCTGCCATGATTAAAGCCGGTGCGGACGCCGCAGCGACCGGCGAAAATCCGGTCCTCGTAAACAGCCGTGAGGCCGATATTATCATCGGCCCCATCGGTATTGTTATGGCAAATTCTCTGCTGGGTGAAATCACGCCGGCAATGGCAGTGGCAATCGGCAGCAGCCCGGCATATAAGATTCTTATACCCGTCAACCGCTGCCGCCACTTTATCGTAGGCTGTACGGAGCAGCCTCTGAGCTTTTATATCAAAGAAGTAATCGAAAAAGTAGATGAACTGCTTTCTGTTTCCTGAGCTTCCTGTAATTCCTCTGTATTTCCCGTATGACAGCATTACATGCCGACACCCGGTCCATTCTGCTGTTCTTTCGTCATCCCCACTTCATCACCTGGGCCGGAAGGTGCCTTAGAAGGCTCTGTAGGCTGTGCTGCAGGTGTTTCCTCTGGTACCGGAGGCTGTTCCTGCGGAGCTGTCTCCGGAGGTGCTGCAGGCGTTTCAGCAGGCTTAGCCGATGTCTGTGACGAACCTTTCTTTTCTGTACCTCCCAGATTATAGCATAACACAGGCATTCCCTTCGAAATGTTCTCATAAATCGTCTTGGCTGCTGCCGGCGGCAGATTAATGCAGCCGTGAGAACCATTTGTCTTATAGATATTTCCGCCAAAGCTGGAGCGCCAGTTGGCGTCATGCATGCCAATTCCGCCGTTAAACGGCATCCAGTACGATACAGGGCTGGAATATCCCTGGCCTTTCAGCGTTGCATTTCTTTCCTTGTAAGTCAGCGGGTACGCCCCCGGAGGCGTTGTATATCCCTTTGCCACATTACCAGATACAAAGTCAGATTCTACGAGAAGATTGCCGTCCTTATAAAAGAACAGATGCTGCGCAGTCAGATTAATCTCTACGTACGTATTTCCGTAGTCATTTTCGCCGTGGCTGGCAGCCGTCTGTGAATAGACCGGCTCTCTTTCCTGACTTTCACCGGAACGGATGATTGCCATCAGCTGCTCTACTTCTGCCGCCTGGTTGATTCTCCATCCATAATTTCCACGGCTGATCGTCACCGTCTGTCCGTAACTGGTCTTCAGGGTTTTCGCCCTGTAAGCCGTGTTGTACTTCGTCGCCAGCATCTGCACAAAATCCTTTACTCCATCAAGAGAAATGTCTATGTTCGTACCGTCTGTTACGAGCCATTCGTGAATGATATCTCCATTCAGCACTTCGCGCTGGTCTCCGAATTTATACGTGACCGTCACATTTACATATGCATTCATACTGTCCGCAAGCGATTTGAGCCTTTCGTCATCCGCTCTCACAGTCGGTTCTTTATAGCAGCCCTCTTCTTCAAGAGAAATTTCCGGTTTCAGGTTCTGAATCGCCACTCCGATCTTGCTTTTCACAATATCAGGATTCAGTTCGTTTCCTTCTTCTTCCGGAACGACCGTATATCCCTGTCCCGGCATGTAATCAGAGACACGGGCATCGGTTGGTTTCATCACATTTTCTTCATTCATACAGTTCAGTGTTTGAATTTTTTCATTTAACAGAGCCTCGTCATATGAAATCATCGTCTCGATCTCGTAGCTGTTTCCCGACAGCTTAGCCATCAGCCAACGGTTCGGGTCCTGCTCGTCTATAATCCGCTCCAGGCTTCCGTCAAACTCCGGCTTCAGGTTAATTTCATCCTTGGTGATTGTCTCTGTCTGATCCCCTCTCTCCTTTACGGTAAGCGTATAGCTGCTGATACCGTCAGAAATCAATTCCTTTACCTCATCAGCCGTCATTCCTGACACATCTGCGCCATTGATTATGGTTCCCGGCAGAAACGATGTTCTGTATCTGCTTCCTATAAAGAAATACGCTCCGGCCGCTACCGCAATTCCCGCTGCCAGAATACCGGCTGTCAAAGCCATTGCTCTCCCCGAAAAGCTTCTTTTCTTTCTGCTCTTAGACGTCTTTGAAGAGGATTCTTCCGTGCCGCTTTGCGGCCTTTTGCCTTCTGTCTTTATTTCTTCCTGCTTCCGGCGGTTTACTTTCTCCAGGATTTCCTCTGCCTTCTTCTCTCTCTCCTCCAGCGTCATCTCTTTTTTTACAGCCTTCTCTTCTTTATGGGAGGCCGACTTCTTTTCCAGATCTTCAACCATGCGGCTGACCTCTTCCCTGCGTTCTTTCGCCAGTTCTTTTTCCAGGATTGCCGCCTCTTCTTTCTCTTTTTTGATGATATTCTCTCGATTTGTCCGACTCATCTCATTATCCTTATCCAAGGGTATCCCTCCTATCTATTACTTCATTAAGGAAAGGATTTGATGCCTCTCCAAATTATTATATAGAAACCGTTTTTCTATTCTAACATGGGAAATCACCATTGGCAATGCCATTTTGAGATTCCATTTCACTTTCTGTTTTTCTCCTCTACCCTCACGGTTTTCTCAGACCTTCCGGTGCAGAAACAATCGTCCATGTACGGATAAAGAGTCAGATGAACCTGAAATTTACCGCGCCATCACACAGATCAGAATCTTTTCCAGACTGAACATCCCGTTTCCAGAAAGCAGAACTTCCATCTTCTCCAAATTATAGTCTGAATGCTCCATTTCTCTGGAAAAAATATACGCTTCTTCGATCTGATCGTCTGTAGAAAATGATTTTTTCTCTGCAAAGTCTGCCGCTCCCATCTCCTGAATAACCAGGGCGCTTATAACCGCAAACTTCACTTTGCTGTATACATCCCGGTCATAAACTGCTCCTAAAAAATACACATATAGAAAATATATCACCAGATTCTTATATTCATACTCATTATCTCTATAATAATTGAAAAATTCCAAACATGCGGTCTCATAATTCGCCTGATCTGAGAGGAAATGGCGGCACTTCCTCCGTTTCCCAGGCCACAACCGTTCAATCGTCTCCAATCCGGACATCATGTCCAAATATGCAGACATGATCTGCCGACGTTCCTCCCAGCGGTTTGCGTATTGTGCCGCTTTTCTTTTAAAATGGAGGAACGTCTTTTCCCTGCGCAGTCGTTCTAAAACTTCTTTTGCCAGTTTGGGCTTTCCCTGATCAATCCTGGTCTGTATATCATGGGCAAGGCCAAGTATCATGGCTAACTTCAGATTCAGTTCCATAGAACAGTCTTCCATGACTGCAAACATGTTCTCTCTGACCAAACACAGAAGCCTGAGAAAATCCTCGTCTACTTCCTCCGTTTTCCCCGGCCTGACGTTCACTCTGCTGATAAAAGATGCCGATTTTTCATTCTGCAGAACCAGTCTGGCCGCCTCCGGACACGAAAGCGAGAGGCTTACCTCGTACAGTTCTCCGTAAATTTCCATATGCCTTGGGTAGTCCCGGCATGTCCTGCACATCTTTTCCTTTCCCAAGTGTATATAAATATCACATAATTGGTCTTCATTTAAAAAGGGGCAGAAATTACCATTCGTTATAAAACATTTCTTTCGATAATCTACAGAAGCCCTCAGCCTTTTCCCAAACGCTCCTCCTGTATGTCTGTATGTTCGGCACGTGGCCTTATCAATCCCGATTTTCCATCCTGTACAGCATGTATTCATGCACTCGGCGCCCGTACACTGAAACTTCTTATAATAATCCGGGTAATGGATTTCCATTCTTATCTACCTCTCTTCAATCTATTATACTTTTCTGCCGAAATTTTTTTCGGCAAATCCATAAGAAAGCGCACCGCTCTGTCCATGCACAAAACAACCGTTTGATCGTAAAGAACAGAAAATCCCATGCTGATCACCAGTGTAAGAAAAATTGTAAGAACCGTACCGCCTGCAATACCGAAACGAAGCCCGTTCAACCCCATCTTATTTTCCACAATTTCAAATAATACAAACCAGTGGATCAGAAGGATGGAAAAGCTGTATTTTCCCAAAGCGGACAGTACGGACGGAATTTCTGCAAATATGGTTTCTCCATGTTTGCGAAAAAACAGAAACACGGCGCAGGAAATAAGCAGCATCGGAGGTGCATTATTATAAATCAGAGCGCCGAAATCGTCGAAGGAAAGGACCGCATATACGATGAACAGGACTGAAACCGCACCACCTGCCATGATCAGCCGGTAATGTTTCATTGCACGGTCAGTCGTGCAGTAATACCCCAGAAGAAATATGGATTCCCACGAAGCCAGAAATGGGGCAGCTGCAAAATTCAGCTGGAAGTAAGGCGCATACGTATAGAGCACGTGAAGAAGGAATATGACAGCAACCAGGGAGGACATCATAGATTCTGTCATATGTTTGATCATAATAGAAAATAATGGAGCCGTAAGGTAAAACACCAGGATTATATACACCAGCCAGAAATGAGGCGTGAGCCCTGTACTGTTGGCTGTAAATCCCTGGATCAGATGATACCAGTTGGATGGACGGAGCGCAGAGGAGCCGTAGGCATAAAAGCAGTAGAACAGGTAATAGGCAAAACAGGGGATAAGCACCTTCAGCAGCCTTTTCTTATAAAACTGAAATAAGGGCTCTTCTCTGCCGTTAAGGAGAAGGGCCCCGCTGATCATCATAAAAAGTAGATTACAGCAGCAGAAAATACTGGTCACTACAGCCATAACAAGCCATGTTCCATCGTGTAATTCCATTTTTTCATACGAAGGTTCCATAACGTGAACAGCGATTACAAGCACTGCCGCCAGAACTCTCAAGTAATCCATATATACAACTCGTCCCGGCTGTCCGGAATTTCCAAAAATCAGGGATTTCCTATAAGATGCGCTATCTTGGTCTCCCTGGTTCTTTTGATGAATCAGGCCGGAGGCTCCGATAATAAAGGCGATAATCAGATAATTCCGTATACTGAAAGGACGGCCGCCGGCGCCATACCGTGCGGCCGTCAGCCAATAGACCAACGTTGTGATTAAAAAGACGAAAAAGAAAAAACGTACACGTTTCATTGTAATTAAAATCTCCTTCGGCAAAGTTTAGCGCACGGCTTTCTGCGGTGAGCGCAGAAACCGTTAATGCGCAGGTATAATGCCCGCTTTGCGGACATTATACCATAGCCACAGGCGGCTATGGCTATGGCTGCCTTCGGCTAATTTTAGCGCACGGCTTTCTGCGGCGAGCGCAGAAACCGTTAATGCGCAGGTATAATGCCCGCTTTGCGGACATTATACCATGATTTTAACATGCGTAAAAGACTTAATTATATAATTTGCTTTGTCTGCATCCGGCTCTTTGTGCATCTTATTTCTTCTTGATTGGAAAATAAATCTCGGTTTCCCATTTCTCTGGCGGAAGTCCGTCAAACTGGTTTTTCAGATAAATTTCATATGGCGGTGCTGCCATCACATATCCGCTGTTTTCCATCCAAGATACAATTGCGCCATATGCGTCCGGCAGGGAAGAATAAGTTCCTCTGTGAATAGTAACTGCACAGAGCCCGCCTTTCAGTATCCTGTCCGCCTTTTCCTTCTCCCGAATCCCAACAATCAGCTCAATGTCGCTGCATTCTGCGCAAAATTCTTCATCGTGATAAACGGCTCCTACGATGCCATCAGGAGTTGCACCGGTTTTCGGCAATCGTTCATAAATGCTGCCATAGTATTTTCCAAACTCTTCTACCCCCATATTCTGACGGCTGGAAAGAACTGCTTTGTCCGTATCCTCTTTTACCTGGATCTCATATCCCTTCTGATATCCCATAATATCACCTGTCCTTTCAAAATTATCAAGGTGGGCAGACAATTCGCTGATAATCACACTTGTCTCCCTCTGTTGCTGTTTCAGCCTCTCTCTCTGCTGAAGCAATTTTGAAAAGAGTACTCTTTTTTCACTGCACATCAGAACTTCTCTTATTTCCTCAAGTGAGAATCCGTACCGCTTCATTCTTTGAATCAGCAGCATCTTTTCCATCTGTGCCTGACTGTAATACCGGTATCCGGTAAAACGATCCACCCGTTCCGGTTCCATCAAACCTATTTTGTCATAGTAGCGCAGTGTCTTAATACTGACCTGGCATATTCTGGAAAACTCTCCAATTGAAAACATCGTCCGTCTCCTCCTGTGCTCGATTCGAATCTGTTCTTAGTATAAGCTCTTCCCCTGGGGGAGAGTCAAGAAGTACTTCATAATTTCCAAATTTATTTTTTCATATCTTTATAAAACGCTCTACTGAACTTTGTTTCAATCAAAAAAGGCACTGCATAACAACGCTTTCACGCCGGGCAGTGCCTTCCGTATTAGGAAAAGAAATTGGGATTGTTTATGGGAGTCTTTCGTTCAATTATCTGTTCTTCATAGCCAGGGCCTTCTTCGCCGCCTTTACAATTGCAGCGCTGTCCAGGCCGTATTTAGCCATCAGTTCTTCCATTTTTCCAGATTCGCCAAATGTATCGGGCATGCCTACACGGATAACTGGTGTCGGCCAGTTCTCAGACAGGCATTCACATACCGCACCGCCCAGAGCACCGATCTTCTGATGATCTTCTGCCGTAACAACAGCTCCTGTTTTCTTTGCTGCTGCAATGATAAATTCCTCATCCAACGGTTTGATCGTATGGATATCGGCGATCATTACACTGATTCCTTCTTTTGCCAGCTCTTCTTCTGCCTTCATTGCCTGATAAACCATTGGTCCGTTTGCGAAGATAACAAGGTCGCTTCCGTCTTTTACAAGACGTGCCTTGCCCAGTTCAAACGGCGTATCCTCTTCCGTAATTACTTCAATGGCTTCTCTTCCGAAACGTACGAATGCCGGTCCGTTGTGATCTGCAACAGCAAGAATTGCCTTTTCAGTCTCTACCGCATCGCACGGTACAACAACCGTCATATTTGGAAGGACACGCATAAGTGCCGCATCTTCCATAGACTGATGGGAAGCGCCGTCAGGGCCTACATTGATGCCCGCATGAGCTCCTGCCAGCTTCACATTGGTATCTCCGTATGCAACAGCTGTACGTACCTGATCCCATGCACGGCCTGCCAGGAATACACAGTATGTAGTTGCAAACGGAACCATTCCGGAAAGGGCAAGACCAGCAGCTGTTCCAACCATATCCTGCTCGGAAATTCCGATATCTACGAATTTTTCCGGATACTTGTCACGAATCCAGTTTGTTCTGGTAGATTTTGCAACGTCACCGTCCAGTACGATAAATTTATCATTCTTCTCTGCGAGTTTTAATAATGCATTGCCGTATCCGTCACGTGGTGGTATTTTATTCATCATTCATTCCTCCATATTATCAATAATCGTTTTCGTCATCCTATCACTTCAAAGTATCATGCCTTACAGCCCTGTCTTTTATTCTGCTTCTACTTCAGCCATAGCCTGTGCATACTGCTGATCGTCAGGTGCAAGGCCGTGCCAGTCACTCTGTCCTTCCATAAAGGAAACGCCTTTACCCTTTACAGTATCTGCAATGATCACGGTTGGTCTTCCCTTTGTTCCCATCGCTTCTTTATAAGCTGCGTACATTTCTTCCAGACTGTGGCCGTTTACACAGATTACATGCCAGTTGAATTCACGCCATTTTCCGGCAACCGGTTCCATGTTGCAGACTTCTTCTGTGGTGCCGTCCAGCTGTACGTGGTTGTTGTCTACGATCGCACATACATTATCCAATTTCTGCTGAGCTGCGTCATAGCTGCTTCCCAGATCTGGCCTTCCTGAAGTTCCCCGTCTCCGATCAGGCAGTATGCCCTTCCGTCAATTCCCTGCTTTTTGTATCCCATTGCGATACCATTGGCAATAGAAAGTCCCTGTCCCAGGGATCCGCTGGAAGAATCAAGGCCGGGTGTTGACTGACGATGAGGATGGCCCTGAAGGATGCTTCCCAGTTTTCTCAGTGTCTTTAAATGCTCTTCTCCAAAGTATCCCTTTCTGCAGAGAACACTGTAGATTACAGGAGCAGCATGGCCCTTGGAAAGAACGAAACGGTCCCTTTCAGCCCAGGCAGGTTTTTTTGGATCACAGCGGAAAATATCCGTAAAATAAAGTGCGGTAAGAATTTCTACTGCTGAAAGAGATCCACCTGGATGACCGGACCCTGCTTCGTGGGTCATAGTAAGGATATCCTCACGGATAGTCTTGCACATTTCAAGTAACTCGTTTTTGTTCATCATAATTTTCCCTCCTTGAAACTTGAAAAGAAACGTTTGTTTCTTTCGTTTACTGTGTTGTTAAATATTTGACTTATGAAAAAATGCCCCACCGAAACTCATCGGTGAGGCATTCTACGTCCACTATTCAGATTTTCAAGTTTTTTATGCGGTGACTGATTTCTCATCTCTTATCCTCCACAGTTTTACTATGTAAAATCTTCTTTCACTATTTGACATTTTTAATAACTTGAACTTATAATATCATAGCCGCAAAAGAATTTCAAGCATTGTTTTTTTTTTATCTTATTTTTTAAAAAGTGGCGGACCGCTCCGCCACTTCAGACTGTAGACAAAGCGGTGTCAGGACATTCGTCCTGGCACTGTTTTCTACATAATTCATATCATTTTTTGCACACAAACAAGCGTTACCGGGTTCTTATGCCTCACACAGCTTATATCTTTGCTGCATTCTGGCCAGCTTCTTCAGATTCATGCACGCAAAAGTCAACCCGGCCTCATTTCCATCCGTGCTTTCCCATACATCTGTGTATATCGAAAACCATGATTCTCCTTAGCTGTTCCAAAGAGTCTTTCGATGGTCTCTTTTCTCTGCGCATACAAT
>NZ_QSDR01000042.1 GCF_003464085.1 Clostridium sp. AM58-1XD | reverse complement strand
AATACTTATTCCTTATTTTTTGAATTAAAGAAGCTCTTATATTCTGATATGTATATTCTTTTCTTTTTAATTAGCATTAGAAAATACTCCATAGTATATCGAATAACAGGCTCTGGGATTGCTTCAAAGTAAATAAGATCCTTTAATACTTCATCATAGTCGCTTCCGGCTTTGAGGTATTCCGGCTTTCCGGTCATCACCGGCCTGCACTGATACAGCGGGCACTTCTGCTTTTTGTCATAAACAAAACGGCCTTCTTTCGTAAAGCAGAGGTAATATCCCAAAACAAATGCACGATCCACCATTTGATCTGGAAATAGTACTTTAACTTGGTACTCCACTTTTTCCCTGTCAACGGTGCCGTGCATCAATTGAAATCCTAATTCCTCCAAATCTGTTTCATACTTCCTGATTGTCGGAAGAATCCGTTCATATTCCTCCATAAGAATCCTCTCTGCGTCCTCCCTATTTATAAACTGTTTTCTCATCATACAATGGATGTCTTCACCTACATTCTCCATGCCTTTTAACGGGACTCCTGACTCTTTCAAATGACGCACCAGCGCAAAAACGAAGCGGGTATCCTGACAGTCGCCAATAAAGGCATTTATTTTAAACAGAAGCCTGTGGTTTTGATAAAAAATACTTATAATAATCCGTCCATCTTTCTTTTCCTTTATGTGTACCCCTGTCAGCTCGCTGACTGTATAACACACCATTTTCTGAAAACGTCTGCAAAACACCAGATTAGTGCCTTCTATTTTTATTTTCCCCCCATATCGCAGGGAACAATTACATGAGCGTACCGTAAAGCGGCGTTTGTCCGGGCATGGATGAATGGCCGCCAATCTGCCGGCACCAAATGTGCGCCCTGGAATATCCAGTTCCACCCCACGTTTCTCCAATTCTATAAATAGTTGTTCACAAGTAACAAAATCATCATATAATTTAAACAGTTTTCCTGTCTTGCCCATAAGAACATAACCATCTGCCGACCATATTACCTTAGTTATTTCACTCAGCCTGCATCGGTGCCTGCGCAGCAGAAAATCCCGAAATACGATATCCTCCCCCTTAACAGTTACAAGCCGGCAGCTGTATAGGACGAGTAAAATTCCAGCAATCCCTGGGATCATTAAAAATCCCAGGGCGATCCCTACAGAGGCCGTCTCATTTCCGTTAAGGTAATCCAAATAGCAAAAAACTGACAGCAACAAACCTATTACCAGCGTAACAATACCAGCGATCCCGATCGCCCGTGGTGGATGGAGCACCAGATCATTGCCGCTCTCTTCCTCACTTTTGATGTTCTTTTGGGGGAATATCATCATAGATCCTCCTGTGTTTCCATTTCTGTCATTTTCTTTTCAAAAATCTCGGCCGCTATGGCAGCAAGTTCCGCACAGGGCCGTTTTTTATAGTATTCCTTCGTCCGCTCCTCCGGGACCGGATTCGTATCGCCATTGATTCCAGACAGAAGTTCCCGGCAGATAATACTCCCGCTCTTTCTGCGGAATTCGTCCGCCAGCTCCTGAATCAGCCTGTAGTGGTCCGTTTTTTCTTCCCTGGCCTTGGGATCGGAATATCCGTAAAGCACACCTGCTGCAAGGGCCATACCGCTGACGCAGCCGCATACCTCTCTCATCCGTCCGAGGCCACCGCCGAAGGAAGAGGCCATTTTTGCCACCGTCTCCATATCCATTCCCATCTCCTCGCAGAATGCCCCTGCTACGGCCTGGGAACAGTTATATCCTTCTAAAAACAACGCCTTCGCCTTTTCTCCATGAGTCATATTCATGTTCTCCTTTTCTCATTTTCCCGTATATGAAATCAGTCGTAGGATACTACGTCCACTCGTTCCTTTTCATAATCAATAAACACCTGATAGGCGTCTCCGTTTTCATCCGTATCCCACAGTTCTGCAAATTTCGGCGTCACTTCGATTAGAATTTCCGTATCTTCATGGCTGTATTTATTGTAGCTGTTTTTCAGATATTTTTCATAAAGCTTTTCAAATTTTCTTCCAGGCTCATCGATGACAAGTCCCCTGTTCATTGCGGTTCCCTCCACCTGCACGCCGTTCCAGCAAAGGGCCACATTCGGATTTTCAAACAGCTGCTTTGTCTTTCTGAAATTCTTGTCCGTTTTAAAATAGATTTTCCCGTCATAAAACAGACAGCTGACATTTCTCACCATTACATGATCGGCGGCGCTGGATGCCAGCGCATGATCTTCGACGTTCCCAGCAGGCTGAACATCCTCTCTTCTGCCTCTTCTACCGTCATCTTCTTTCTCGGTCTTTCCTGCATGATATTTCCTCCTATCGATTGACAAAATGTTTAATGTGAACGCTTATTTTCTTATACGCAAAGTATGTGATCAGGGAAGTCACCCCGTTTTTTATCAGGTTAAACGGCACAATGCCGAACAGGGCAAAGGTAAAGGGATTGCTGATCGCCGGGTTAATGGCATGGCACATGTCTATGATCTCCTGCATGCTCATTCCAAACAGCTTTACATAGAATGGAATTATCATATACATATTCGTAAAGATCGCAACGACGGCACATATAACCGTTCCGACTGCCATTCCTGCAACGGCATGACCTTTCGTCTTCTTTCTATCATAAATCCAAATGGCAGGAAGCACGTATGCACAGCTCAGGAGGATATTCTGGATTTCCCCTGTCAGAGCGGAATTCGTCCCCAGAATAGCCATTTTTACGAGAATTTTTACGACTATGATAAACACCGCCGCCACCGGTCCCAAAGCGAATCCCCCGATAATCTCCACCAGGCCTGCAAAGTCAAAGTCCATAAAGGGCGGCATAAACGGCAGGGGGAACCGAATCATCATAAGGACTGCTCCGAGCCCTCCCATCACTCCGATCAGGGCGATATTCCTTGTTTTCAATGTGTTCTTTTCCATTTCTTTCTGTCCTTTCTCTGATAAAATTTCTTTCTGCCGGGAGCACTGCTAAAAAATGCGCGCCTCCCTGCAGAGAGTTTTTTGTTTCACAGGAGCTTGAACAAAGAGTTCCGCAAGCGGAGCTCTCGCACCTGGAAGGATTTTTTTACATAGGATAGTTCGGAGAACTTTCCTATGTAAAAAACCGGAGACTACATAAATAGTCTCCGGGGTAAAGGTCACAGAAAACGTCTTTTCTCATCCGGACTATAACCGTCGGTTTTGGAATTTCACCAAATCAGCCGTGCGTCGCACGGGTCATGGACTATCACCATCGGTAAGGATTTTCACCTTGCCACAAAGACTGCCGATATGAAATTGTCTTGTCAATGCTGTAACGTCATCTGCCGACGGCCATACTCTCTTATGCCGTCATCGATTTATACTATACACCTGTTGTGCAAAAATGTACATACTTTTTACGTATTTATCTTTAATTGGCATGGTTTACGCTCATATTCGCCCTGTATTCCTGTTCATTCCAGTTGATGCGGGAAGCAACCTTCGCCTCCTTGTTGAGAGTAACGCCGTCCAGCATCATTTCTTTAAACTTCATATAACCCGCTTTGTCGATCAGATGACCTCCATGGATATAAACAGGTTTGTATTCCAGCGTATTTGCAGAAAATTCCCTCCAGTTGCCGATGACCTTCAGCAGCACGTCTTCCGTAATGTAGTCCAGGAAAATCTTTCCTACGCGCGGGCTCTTGCGGCTCGTACGGCCTCCGATCAGCACGCGGTAGTACACCTTTGGCGACCGCACGAAAGCCCGTGTCGGACATGCCTCCACACACTCTCCACACCCGATACAGATATGCTCGTTGCGGACAACTCTGCCGTTTACCGCGGACAGGGCATCCGTAGACCGCTGGGAACAAGCGCGGACACAGGCGCCGCAGGAAATACAGCGGCTGGCATCATACTGGGGAATGGTTACGCCCAGGATACCGAAATCAGCATATGAGCCTTGATACAGTCGTTCGGACATCCGGCCAGACAGATTTTGATATGGTAATGGCTGGGAAAAATCACTTTCTCCAGTTTGCGGGCCAGTGATGGAACCTGCATATTCGCCTTAGGACAGTGATCGGCTCCGATGCAGCCCATAATGTTGCGTGCTCCAAGCGTCGGATACCCCTGATCGCCAGGCTCCATGTCAACGCCGCACCCATACACTTCTACTTCCCGTATATAATCCCCGATCATTTTGTTGACCGCTTCAATATTTTCATACTTAATACCAGGTATGGAAAAGGTCTGGCGCGTCCCAATATGGAAGCTTCCGTTTCCGTATTTCTGGGCGATCTCCTGTACAAGCGTCAGATGCTTTGCATCCATCACCCCTCCCGGCACGCGCATCTGGAACATGAACTCTCCCGGCACTTTGGACTGGCGGAAACAATTGGAACGCAGCTGATCTACATTGATATCGTGATTCATAATAAACGGTTCTCCTTTCCCTACTGCTCGTTCGTGGCGCCGGAAGCCTCATAAAGCTGGTCCAGTTCATCACAGAAACGGTTTACGGTTGTTCCAAAATTAATCAGCCTCGGACAGATATCGATACAGCGGCCGCAGCCCACGCAGATCTGCTCTTTTGATTCCTTCAGCGTGGGCCTGTAAAACTTATCCATAACCCTCTGACGAATTCTTTTGGGAACGATTGCCGTAACAGGATTTTTACTGAGCGCGTGGGTAGTAACCACCTGGCAGCCTCCCCATACCCTCTGTATTTCCGTTATCTTTCCGTCAACAGCAGGAACTCTTTTCTCCTGAACGCACGTACATGTGGAACATGCCATATTACAGCTTCCGCAGCCTATGCAGCGCTTTTCATACGCCTTCCACAAGTCCATATCCTTGATCTCTGCCTGAGTCTGCCAGTCCCACTCCCTGATTTTCGGCGTTCTCACCTTCATTTCATTTTCTGATACGAAGGCAAAGCTGTAATCGTCGTCTTTACCTGCTGCCGGCAGATAAGCTTCCAATTCTTTATCCCTGATTTCAAGAGATAAACCGTCTTTTTCAAATCGCACTCCCATATCGAACTGATCCGCAGTATTCGTGTTCATAGACACGCAGAAGCAAGTATCGAATCCCTTTTTGCACTCCATCAAAACCGTCTTCATTCCGGCCCTTCTATTCTGATAAAAGGCATCTTTTCCGAACGTCTGATCCAGGCGCTTGAGCGCGTGCAGATCACAGGTACGAAGAAACATTAAAATCGGCTTTGTTTCTTCCGGCGCCACCGGTACTACGGTGTTTCCGATTTCTACCGCCACAGTCTGGCGGATCGGGATCAGTACCTCCTTTATGGCATAGTCTGATCTCTTTTGATACTCTATTTCTGAAAAATGTTCAATCACCCCATATCGTATGCTGTCCGTGTAGCTGTATCTTCCCTGGTTCGCATACGCTTTCGGCGCATAAATAATATAATCGTTCTGCAGGGCCCTGATCAGCTCTTCTGATTCCTTGCCGCTTAAATACATGTGTAACCTCCTTGGATTTCATAATTAGTAAACAGCTTCGCATTTGGCCGGGCGTGTTGAACGCAGCAAACAGCTGCGTTTCTCCCGGATGCTCGGCTATTTTTCATATCGAACGTGCAGCAAGGAATGTGCTTTTTCTCCCCCGACGTCCCCCAGGTATTCCTGGTACATGTTCAGAATGTACGGATTCTTGTGGGATTTGCGGTATGTAAGCCGGCTATCCTGACGATACAGTACGTCTGCCCGCTCCTTGCAGAAATTGTGAGTTTCTCTGTCAGCAGCGCTTACGTGGGGCTGTCCGCCTCCGTTCACACATCCACCGGGACAGGCCATGACTTCTATAAAATGATAATCTTTATCCTTTAATTTTCCGCTCTCCATAAAATGGAACAGATTGGCTGCTCCGTGAATAACAGCAATCCTATATTCACTGCCTGCGATTTTTACAACAGCTTCCTTTACGCCATCCAACCCTCTCACGTCCTGATAATCCACCGTTTCCAGGCTCACCTGCTCCATCAGATCCTTCGCCGTCCGCAGCGCTGCTTCCATAACGCCTCCGGTAGCTCCGAAAATCACGGCCGCTCCCGTATAATATCCCATATCCGGGTCGGCTTCTTCATCTGGAAGCTGCGAAAAACAGATTCCTGCATCCAGAACGAGACTTGCCAATTCTCTCGTATCCAGAACCGCGTCCACATCTCTGATTCCCCGTCTGTCCGTCATTTCCCTGCGGGCCGCTTCAAACTTCTTAGCCGTACACGGCATTACGGTTACAGTAAAAACAGATTCCGGATCTATATGATTCGTATCCGCATAGTAGCTCTTTGTCATCGCTCCGAACATCTGCTGAGGTGATTTTGCACTCGACACATTCGGCATGAGCTCAGGATAGTAATTTTCCACAAGGCGGATCCATCCAGGACAGCATGATGTGAACATGGGGAAGGGACCTCCCGCCTGAATGCGGGTAATCAGTTCTGTTCCCTCTTCCATGATCGTCATATCTGCTGCGAAGTTGACGTCATATACTTTTTTAAAATTCATCCGGCGCAGCGCGGCATATACCTTTCCTGTAACATCCGTGCCATATGGATAACCAAATGCCTCTCCAAGAGCCGTACGAACGGAAGGAGCCATTCCTACAACGACGTGCTTCGCCGGGTCGGCTAGTGCTTTTCTCACCTGAATCAGAGAAGACTTTTCAGAAAGCGCTCCTACGGGGCAGGCGGCAACACATTGTCCGCACAGCAGGCAGCCCGTCTGGTCAAAACATTTCAGCTCAAGGGGGGCCATAATTTCGTGTCCCTCTTCCCCATTTGGCTGCATAATGTCCGTGCCTGATTTCGTATGACAGGCAGAAACACACCGGCCGCATCGGATACATTTCGATTCATCTCTTACGATGGAAACGCTTCTTTCATCCCGTTTTTCTGCGAACTCTCCGTTTATCCGTTCTTTCAGAATTCTGGCCGCTTCGTCCGGAATCCTGGCATGTACCAGCTTCACCAGCTTCAAAAATTCGCAGTCCCGTTTCCGCATGCATGTGCCACAGGAAAAATTATGATCCGTAAGCAGTTCTTCCATTTTGGCTTTCACCGCTTCCTGTACCCGCCTGCTGTTTGTCCGAATCTTCATTCCCTCTTCAACGGCGGTGCCGCAGGCCCCCACCAGGTTCTCATTTCCTTCCACTTCCACCCGGCATATCCCGCATTTCCCCGTATTCTGACATTCTTTCAGAAAGCAGAGCGTCGGAATGTGAAATCCATGCTCTCTCGCCGCCTCCAGAATGGTCTGGCCGGCTTCCGCCTCAAAAGGCTTCCCGTTAATAAAAATCTGCATTTGTTTATCCTCATCCTTTCCTGATATTAAAGGAACTTTTATGGTATCATTATCACGGGCGGCCAAGAAAAAGTAAACATGGAACTTTTTATGCCGTCATAAATTTTATTTATAGTACGTCCATTACGGTTCTTTAAAGGAATGTTCTCCACTGATCGGAGACAGCTGCGGAAATTGCCAGGCATGACCGTAGCACGCTGCCGCCGATCTCTGCCCAGCTGCCATCGCCCTGTCCATGTGGAAAAGGAGCAGTATCTGCATACCGCAAAAACAGCAGGAAAAAATAAGATGGCGGAATGAAGCCTCATACGGTAAAATATAGATCAGAAACGTAATTTAAGTGCCGCAAAATCAGCAAATAAATTTCTGCACAAGGATCCGTCACCTGTGCGCATGGAAAGTCGGGGAAGCGGTTCTTCTATTTGATATGATGGGTTCAGACAGGGAGGGAATGAGATGGACTGGGTAACGGGAATACAAAGGGCAATCGACTATGTGGAGGACAACATCACGGAATCCATCGACTACGATGAAGTGGCTAAAAGAGCTTATTCATCAAATTATCATTTTCAACGCGTATTCAGCGTCCTATGTGGATATCCACTGGGTGAATATATACGCAGCAGACGGCTTACGCTCGCAGGAAGCGAACTGGCCGGTTCTGATATCAAAGTGATCGATGCGGCTCTCAAATACGGCTACGACAGCCCGGACAGCTTCACAAAGGCATTTACCCGCTTTCACGGCATCACTCCGTCAGCTGCAAAGCAGCGCGGAGCCAGTTTAAAATCTTTTTCCCGTTTGTCAATTAAACTATCATTGGAAGGCGGTAATATTATGAATTACAGAATTGAAGAAAAAGAAGCAATGAAAATCGCAGCCAGGACAAAAAGATTTACAACGGATGAAGAGATTAACCGCAGGCTGATTCCTGAATTCTGGAACACCTGTGCAGAGGACGGCACCTTTGATGTTCTCTGCGGCATGACATCCGAAGAGAGTGTATTTGGACGAGCTCTTCTCGGTATCTGTTCCGAAGATACCTGCAGAGAATCATCGGATTTCGAGTACTCCATCGGTACACAGTACATGGGCGGCCCTGTTCCTGACGGCTATACGATCAAAGATGTTCCGAAACTCACCTGGGCCGTATTTGAATGCAGGGGTGCGGTGCCGCAGGGTATTCAGGAAGGCTGGCACAAAGTATATGCGGAATTCTTCCCGGCTTCAGAATACGAGCAGTACTCTCAATTTACCTTTGAAGTTTATCCGGATGGTGACAGAACCAGCAGCACCTATGTTTCTGAAATCTGGATTCCTGTCAGGAAGAAATAAGGTTCGGTTCAAGGGAACAGAAATTCTGAATGTATTCCCACCGTTACGTTTTTCATATTCGTTTAAAGGCATAATTCCTTCCTTTATAAATCAGCTCCCATAAGATCGGGACAGCTCTTCTATAAACAGGCGGCTGGCCGCCGTCAGCTTGATATTCTTTGAATAGATATAAGACAGCGGGCGAACCACTCTCTCAGGAGGAAGCGCATATGTAATTCCCACTACGCCTTCTTTTAAGAGTTCCTTGGAGGCCAGCGTGATCCCGATCTTTTTCTGGACACCTTTTAACAAAGAAAGGTTGCTGCCAAAAGACATAAAGGATTTGGGCCGAATATGATATTTCGTAATAAACAGATCCTGATACTCTCTTGTGCCAGAACCTTTTTCTCTGGATATCCAGTTGATTCCGTCCAGCTCCTCCCGTGGTATCTGCCTCTTGGCAAAGGGATGGTCCTCTGGAACGAGAAGGACCATTTCGTCTTCCTCAAAATATATCTGATCTAATTCGCTGTAATGAATGGACCCTTCTACAAGTCCGACGTGAAGGGAAAAATCATGGATTTTAGAGGAAATTTCATCCGTATCTCCGATGGTCACTTCCACCTGTACTTCCGGATATTTATGTGTAAATGAAGAAAGGAGGTCCGGCAGAAGGCATTCTCCTACCGTATAGGTGGCGCCGATCTTGAGATGGCCCGTTACTTTATCCGATTCATTCTGGATATCCCTTCTCGTCTTATTCAGCAGCTCCAGCAGTTCCTGGGCTCTGTTGTACAGGACAAGGCCGCTTTCTGTAATTGTCATATTACGGTTCGACCGCATAATCAGTTCCGTACCGAAATACTGCTCCAGCATCTTCACCTGGGCGCTGACAGCCGGCTGGGTCAGATTCATCATCTTGCCCGCCTTCGTGAAATTCTTATATTCTACTACATAGATAAATGTCTCTAATTCCTCCAGCATTGTCCGCTTCTCCTGTCTATTCCATCTGTCTGCCGGCATGTTTTAAAGATATAAATGCCTCTTCTTCATTTTCCACGCCTTCGGCCAGAACCTGAAGTCCCATTTCATGGAACATGACCGCCAGACTTATCACCATAGCTGCCGCCTCTTTCTTCTCCATTTCCGGCCAGATCAGGCTCTTATCCAGCTTGATCGTGTCCAGCGGCGTATTCATGATCTTTCTCGCGCTTCCCTTCCTTTCAAATACTGTAGTAATCGTATAGAAAAAATAGCTCATACCCGTAAGAGGCGTAGCGACAAAATCCATCGTTACAATCCACGTCACAGCACATGGAGCATATCCCTGAAAAGCCAGCACGTTTGCTTAATAGCCTGTCCCACTATTTTATAATTAACTGCGATTATTATCAAGCATTAAAATATAAAAGAACGTATACAAAATCCACCAGACGGCATGACTTCTGAAGAAATCCGCGATATGAGTAATGATGAACTTCTAATTCTAACCCCTGTTTTCTGTGCCCTGCTTTTGCAGGGCCATTTATTTACATAATTCCTTTTGCGCGAGTGCGCATCCATAGCGGAACGTTTTTGCTTTCTAGGAAATCATACGATTTATCACTTTACAATAACAAGGTCTTTTCCAGAAAGCAAAAACAGGACGGCACCTGGCCGTCCTGCAAATAGCTTTTCCCCTCATACTCAAACCGCGGAATATTCCCGCATTTACTGGTTCTGATTGATATAATTAACCAGTCCTCCGGCCTCGATAATCCCCTGCATAAACGGAGGGAATGCCTGCCCTTTATAAGTCTCACCCTTCGTCCTGTTGGTGATTACACCGCTATCGAAATCGACTTCCACCTCATCTCCGGCTTGAATCGCCGCTGCCGCTTCCGGGCATTCGATGATCGGAAGGCCGATATTGATCGCGTTTCTGTAAAAGATTCTGGCAAATGTCTCTGCAATTACACAGCTGACCCCGGCACATTTAATTGCCAGCGGCGCATGCTCTCTGGAAGAACCGCAACCAAAGTTCTTATTTGCCACGATCAGATCGCCGGCCTGCACTTTGGTTATAAATTCTTTGTCGATGTCTTCCATACAGTGTTTTGCCAGTTCGTTTCCGTCTGTCGCGTTCAGATATCTGGCCGGGATGATGACATCCGTATCCACATTGTCTCCATATTTAAAAACGTGTCCAACTGCTTTCATGATTTCACCTCCTGTTATTCCAGTTCACATGGACAGGAAATCTTACCTGTCACCGCACTCGCTGCTGCAACCGCCGGGCTTGCCAGATATACTTCTGATTCCACATGGCCCATACGTCCTACAAAGTTGCGGTTCGTCGTAGAAACACACCGCTCTCCTGCTGCCAGAATACCCATATATCCTCCAAGGCACGGCCCGCACGTTGGCGTGCTGACCACGGCTCCTGCTTCAATAAATATTTCCAGCAGCCCTTCTCTCATAGACTGAAGATAGATCGCCTGCGTTGCCGGAATGACAATACAGCGTACTCCCTTTGCTACCTTATGGCCTGACATAACCTCCGCAGCGATTCTCATGTCGTCGATTCTGCCGTTGGTACAGGAGCCGATGACAACCTGATCTATCTTCACTTCTCCCACTTCGTCAATCGTCTTTGTATTTTCCGGAAGGTGCGGGAATGCGACCGTCGGTTTCAGCTCGGACAGGTCGATGGTATAAACTGCATCGTACTCTGCATCCTCGTCGGCTTCATACACTTGAAAACTGCGCTTGGAATGCTCCTTCATGTAGAGTTCGGCCTTGTCATCTACAGGAAAAATTCCGTTCTTTCCTCCTGCTTCAATCGCCATATTACAGATGGTAAAGCGGTCGTCCATGGAAAGGCTGTCAATTCCGTCTCCTGTGAATTCCATCGATTTGTAAAGAGCTCCGTCCACACCGATCATTCCGATAATGTGAAGAATGACATCCTTGCCGCTGACCCATTTTCCAGGCTTGCCTGTGAGGATAAATTTGATGGCGGAAGGCACCTTAAACCAAGCTTTTCCAGTTACCATGCCTGCTGCCATATCCGTGCTTCCTACGCCCGTAGAAAATGCGCCCAGAGCGCCATATGTACATGTATGAGAATCCGCTCCGATCACAGCATCGCCTGCCACAACAAGGCCTTTTTCCGGAAGCAGCGCGTGTTCGATTCCCATTTCTCCCACGTCAAAATAATTGGAAATCTCATGCCTGCATGCGAAATCACGGCAGCACTTGCAGTTTTCCGCCGACTTAATATCCTTGTTCGGAATAAAATGGTCCATAACCAGGGCAATTTTATCCTTATGAAAAACGCTCTGGCTGTTCATCTTCTTCATTTCGTTTATCGCTACCGGTGAAGTGATGTCATTGCCGAGAACAAGATCCAAATCCGCCTCGATTAACTGTCCTGCCTTTACTTCCGGAAGCCCTGCGTGGGCAGCCAGAATTTTCTGGGTCATTGTCATTCCCATAATGTATCCTCCTTCTATCACTTTTGATGTCTCTTACTCAAGGACATTTCCCTGCATCTGTTCTTTCTACTTTACATTCTAGCACAGCCTTTGCTATAATGATAATACATATTAGATATATTTATTATAAAATTGAGTTATATATTATCCAGGAATGTTAGAGTTTTTCATAATCTCTCGTTATATCAACTATTCATAGCGTTTATATTTCCATGAAAGGAGCCGTATGGAACAGCATTTATCACAATATAAAATCTTTTATGAAGTAGCAAAGGCAGGCAATATTTCTAAAGCTGCCAAAGAACTGTATATCAGCCAGCCGGCCATCAGCAAGGCCATCGGCAAGCTGGAAGACAATTTGGGAGTTTCCCTTTTTACAAGGAATTCCCGCGGCGTTCATCTGACGGAAGAAGGCGAGCTGCTGTTTGTTCATACAAAAGCAGCCTTTGAATTTTTGAACAGAGGGGAAAAAGAGCTGAAGCGTATACGCGATTTCAATATCGGCCATCTGAGAATCGGAGTCAGCAATACGCTCTGCCGCTACATACTTCTCCCTTATCTCCATCAATTTATCGAATGTTATCCTCACATGAAAATTACAATCGAAAGCCAGTCCACGACCCATACGCTGACTATGCTGGAACATCAGCAGATCGACCTGGGTCTGGTGGCCGAACCTGACAGCAAGAAAAGCCTCACCTTTCTGCCTCTTCAGGACATTCACGATATCTTTGTATCCACCAGAAGCTATCTGGACAATTTAAAACTCAGGGAAGGCGAAGAAACCGACATATTCCAGACAGGCAATATCATGCTCCTGGACCGCAACAACCTGACACGCCGCCATATTGACGACTACATGGCTGCCCGCAATCTCGTGGCAAACCAGGTTCTGGAGGTCACAGCCATGGATCTTCTGATCGAATTCGCCAAAATCGGTATGGGCATCGGCTGCGTCATCAAGGAATTTGTGAAAGATGAACTGGATTCCGGAGAATTGATTGAAATTCCGTTAAAAGACCCGATTGAAAAGAGGACGGTAGGCTTCGCCTACAATAACATGCTCCCTTCTTCAGCTCTGAATTTATTCCTGAAATTCCTGTCGGAGCACGGTCCCAAATGTCAGCAGCCATAGCCAGAGATTCTGCTTCTTTCCAATAGCTCTTTATTGAATGAGTGAATGATCGAGTGACCTGCGCTTCACATACAAACAGGCTTTGCAGAGAATGACTGTCTATCAGACACCGTCATTCCTGCAAAGCCTGTTTTTACATGCACACCGTAGTGCATTCCTTCTTAAAACCGGTCCGCCGTATCGTGATCAAATGGTTCACTTATATGATCCATTTAGTTGTTAATCAGTTTATTGGTATCGTTCCAGCTGTAAAGCTTGCGCAGTTCTGCTCCAACCTTCTCATGAGCGCCTTCTGCTTCCAGCTTTCTCATCGCGTTGAAGTGCGGGCAGCCTGCCTGGTTCTCAAGCAGCCAGTCCTTAGCAAATGTACCATCCTGAATATCCGTAAGGATCTGCTTCATTGCCTTCTTTGTATCTTCTGTAACGATCTTCGGTCCTGTTATGTAATCACCGTATTCCGCCGTATTGGAAACGGAATATCTCATTCCTGCAAATCCGCTCTCATAGATCAGGTCTACGATCAGCTTCATCTCGTGGATACACTCGAAATATGCGTTTTCAGGAGCATATCCCGCTTCTGTCAGAGTCTCGAAACCAGCTTTCATCAGTGCGCATACGCCGCCGCAGAGAACTGCCTGCTCGCCGAAAAGGTCTGTTTCTGTCTCAACACGGAATGTTGTTTCCAGGATACCTGCTCTTGCTCCGCCCAGTGCGTGACCGTATGCCAGCGCTTTGTCAAGGGCCTTGCCTGTTGCATCCTGCTGTACGGCAACGAGACATGGCGTTCCTCTGCCTCTCTGATACTCACTTCTTACCGTATGGCCAGGTGCCTTTGGAGCGATCATCGTAACGTCTACATCCTTAGGCGGTACGATCTGTCCGAAATGAATTGCGAATCCGTGAGCGAACATCAGCATATTGCCTGCTTCCAGGTTCGGCTCGATCGATTCCTTATATAATTTAGCCTGCTTCTCATCATTTATTAAAATCATGATGATGTCCGCTTTCTTTGCTGCCTCAGCTGCTGTATATACTTCAAATCCTGCTGCTTCTGCCTTTTCCCAGGATCTGCTGCCCTTATAAAGTCCCACGATAACATGGCATCCGGACTCCTTTAAGTTGAGAGCGTGTGCATGTCCCTGGCTGCCGTAACCGATAACGGCAATGGTCTTGCCTTCTAACAGGGATAAATTACAATCTTCCTGATAATAAATCTTTGCCATGATTATTTTTCCTCCTCAAATGAATTTGTGATGTATTGAGCAAAAGGGATTGGACCGACGACTCTCTGTCCGCCTCTGGCCTTCTCCCTCAGCTTACGGTAAATAACGGACATCTTCGGTTCCTCTGGAAAGGCCCGTCACTCCGGTCCTGGCCAGCTCCAGAATCTCATAATCTTCCACCAGATTGATAAGAGCGTTTAACTTGGACTGGTCTCCTGTCAGCATAATCGTCATGGATTCCTTTCCAACGTCTACGATGGAAGCTCGGAAAATATCTGCGATTGCGCTGACGGCCTGCCTCTCGCTGGCATTCGCCTTCACCTTAACAAGGATCAGCTCCCTGTATACAGATGTATTTCCCCTCAACTCCTTAATGTCCCGCACATCTTCCAGCTTTTCCAGCTGGTTCTTGATCTGCTCCAGAATCTTCTGATCTCCAAAGGAAACTACGGTCATTCTGGAATACCGTTCGTCTGCCGTCGTGCCGACAGTGAGACTTTCAATGTTATATCCCCGGCGGCTGAATAAACCAGATACTCTCGCCAGAACACCGGCAGTATTATCTACCAGCAGCGATAAAACAATTCTTTCCATCTTCTCCATCGAACTCCTCCGTTTCCTGTGTAACATAATGTATATCGTATCAAACGATATTATACCAATGATAACAACACGACCAAAATTTGTCAACTATTGAAAAGTAATATTTCTCATAACGCAAAGTTATGGTTAATTTGACCAAATCACCCTGATCTTTCTCCTGTAAAAGAAAACAGAGGCTCCTGCCGCCAGCAATTCCGCCACGGGAAAGGCTGCCCATACGCCTGCCGTCCCCCATACCGGAACAAGCAGAAGGGCCAGCGGAGGAATGATCAGGAACTGCCGGATCATATTGATGACGAGAGACGCCATTCCGTTTCCCAGTCCTTCAAACGTGCCGGCGCAGACGAGGGAGATCGATGAAATCACGAATCCGCAGGAAATAATTTTCAAAGCGCTGACTCCGGTTGCCATCATCTCTTCGTCTGCTTTAAACAGTGTCATAATCATTTCAGGCATGCCCATGAAAAGCAGGGTCCCAAAGGCCATAATCACGGCAATCGATCCTGCGCCGCATACCATGACGCGCCGTATCCTGTCATATTTTCCCGCGCCGTAACAATATCCCGCAATTGGCCTCAGCCCCTGGATTACTCCATTTGCCGGCATATAAACGAACGACTGGATTTTGATATATACCCCCAGAACGGCAACGGCCGCCGTAGAAATTCCCGCCAGAATTCCATTCAGGATTCCTACCATGACAGAAGGAAGAGCCGTCATCATTCCGGATGGAACAGCCACCGCATAAATCCGTTTCAGAATCATCCGGTCGCACTTAAATCCTTTCAGGCTGATCGAAATTCCGCTGCGGCTCACGGCAAACAGGACAAGCGCCATCAGACATGCTGTAAACTGGCCGATAATTGTTGCGGCGGCAGCCCTGTAATTCCCATGGATGGAAAGCCGTACTGACCAAAGATCAGAATTGGATCGAGTATGATATTGACAAGTGCTCCGGCGGCCTGAAGGAACATGGGAACGACCATGTTTCCCACAGCCTGGAAGATCTTTTCTATAAAAATATGGAATATACTCGCAAAGGAGAGGCAGATGACGATTCTGGAATACGTACACCCCATCTCGTATATTTCCTGATTATTCGTAAACATTGCGATAAACGGCCCCGAAAGAAAGAGGCCCGCAAGCACAAAAATCAGGGAATGAATCAGCGAACAGATGACGCCGTGAGCTGCAATTCTGTTCGTCTCATCCGTGTTCTTTTCTCCCAGGCTTCTGGACATGCAGGAATTGATGCCGATGCCAAAACCGACTGCTACGGCCAGAACCAGGTTCTGCAGCGGAAACACGAGGGAAACAGCCGTCAGCGCCTCTTTGCTGTAGCTGGCCAGATAAATACTGTCTACCACATTATACATAGACTGAATCAGCATGGATACCATCGGCGGAAATGACATTCCCAGAAGAAGCGGCAGGACCGGCTTCGTACCCATTGGATTTTCTTTTTCCATAAATTTTTCCTCCTTTATAAAGATCACGTATTCGCGCAATCTCCGCCTGCAGCGGACCCCATCAGCAGTCCATTTCTTTCCGCCGCAGCGGCCCGCTTCGTGCACGAACGGAAAAGGGCTATATATTCTCTGTTTGTCAATCAGAAACAGAAAAATATATAGCCCTTTCTCTTCAGCAGTGCCAGTATAGCACACGCACATTATTCCGTCAATTCCTTTGTAAATCTTTCCCGAAAGTCATAGGATATCCTTAGACTTATCCGATGTATGTAACGAAATCAGCTTTCCTCGGCGCTGCCTTTGGATAATCGCCGTCCACATAGCCCAGAATGCAGTGGCCGATTCCTTCATAATCGCCGTCCAGTCCCCATTCCTTTAACAGGGATTTGCCGTATTCCGTATTAAACTCTTCCTTCGCACGGTTGATCCAGCAGGAGCCGATTCCCAAAGAATGTGCCGCATTCATCAGGTTGCCCATGACAAGGCTTCCGTCATAGAGATAATTGGAAGACTTTCTGTCTGCCAGTACGAGAATGACCGTAGGTGCCCCGAAAAATGCATCCGGCATCTCCGGTTTGCCCAGAAATTCCTTGTTCATATCGGATAATTTCTTTAAAATTTCCTTATCTCTGATTACAACCATGTGTGTCGGCTGCATGTTCTTGCCGGAAGCCGCATATTTCCCCGCTTCCAGGATCATCTCCAGCTCTTCATCCTTGATCTGCTCCGGTTTAAATCTGCGTACGCTTCTTCTTTCAATCAGGTTCTTAATCGTCTCATTCATGTCCATTACCTCCATCTGTCCGGCCCGGGGCCTTATCTTCCCTTCCTGAGCCTTTATTTACATTTGCTTCCATTATATCCCCTGTCCCGGGAAAATGCAAGCTGCTGCTCTAAAATACGATAATGCGGTCAACCACTTTTTATTTCATAAAGTACGTCACAGTTTTCTTATTTTCGCTTTTTTCCAAACAATGCATTGCAGACCAGACAAATCACAATTGTGGCTGCCATATCCGGAAGCGTACTGCCTACCGGGGTATCCACCGTCATAAGATACCGGTAAAGGACGAATCCAGCCGCCCAGATTCCCAGATTCATAAGGTTGACCGGCCTGTCGCTGTGATTTTTCTTTAATATAAAATAATCTGCAATCTGAATTGCGATCATAGGCGCAAATACGGAACCGATCAGATACAGGAAGCCCGTGATATTGTCCATCGGATAAATCATGGCAGCTGCCGTGCCGATCACGGCAGCTGTCACTGCCGCCCATTTCTCCTTTATCTTACAGGATATGGAAACGCTGGAAACTCCGGCCGAAAATGCATCCAGAAACGTCGTTGTAACCGTTGAGAGAACGATGATCAGAAGGCCGGCCGCTCCCAGTCCTGCTTTCACCATGATCTGGGATATATCAGATTCCCCTGTGAAAATAGCGGCTCCCATGCCGATCATGTACATCCAGCAGCTGACGATTCCGTATACAGCCGTACTCACCATTGTGGCTGCAAACGGCTTTTTGGCCTCTCTCGTATAATCGCTGATTACAGGAAGCCAGGAAAGGGGCATCGCAACCGAAAGCTCCACGGCGGCGCCGAAGGTCATTCCGCCTTCTCCTCCGCTTACCACCCCTGAATCGCCGAAAAAGATCACTTTGCACAGGATCATGGTCAGAATAAACAGAGCTGCCATAGCCACCGTGTTAACCTTTCCAAGATTTTCTATCCCGATCAGAATCCACAGCAGAATCAGGACTCCGATTATAAGGCTCCATACCCAGGAACCTGCCTGAAAGATTCCATTGGCCGCCAAAGCTCCGTCGTAGATCATAATCGCCGTCCAGCCAGTCAGCTGAAGTACGTTCAGACTGCTGAACAGAAGGCTTCCCTGCTGTCCGAAGCTCATTTTAACCGTCTCCATAGCGCTGCGGCGCGTAGTTCCACCGATCAGTCCTGCGCAAAAGAACATGGCGCAGCCGATGATATGGCCCAGTATAATAGCGAGAAGGCCCTTTTTAAAGCCCAGCGGTGCAAAATATGTACCCGTCAGAATCTCCGCTATGGAAACACCTGCACCGAACCAGATCAGCCCGTTGGCAAAGAGAGACGTCCTTTTATTTTCCATTTCCGTCCTCCTCATACTCCCCTTTCACCGCGAAGGCGTGGTTCATCGGCCCGCTTCCTCTTCCAAGGTCGAGCATGGCTTCCAGCGCCTGTGACAAATATATTTTTGCCCTGGCTACCGCCTCATCGAGATCACATCCCTTTGCTAAATTCGATGCGATGGCACTCGAAAGGGTGCATCCTGTGCCGTGTGTATTCGGATTGTCAATTCTTTTTCCATAAAACCATTGAAACGTTCCATCCCTGTACAGCAGGTCATTGGCGTCATTCAGCTGATGGCCTCCCTTGCAGAGTACGGCACAGCGGAAGGTATCTCCAATAGCCTTGGCCGCTCTTTCCATGTCCTCTGCCGTCTTCACTTCCATCCCCGACAGCACTTCTGCTTCCGGTATATTCGGCGTTAAAACCGTTGCCAGCGGAAGCAGTTTTTCCTTTAAACAGTCAATTGCATCGTCGCTGATCAGCTTTGATCCGCTGGTCGCCACCATGACGGGATCTACGACGATATTCCCCGCATGAAATTTTTTTAATTCTTCTGCGATCACTTCTATCAGTCCGCACGAGGATACCATGCCGATTTTTACCGCGTCCGGAAAAATATCGGTAAAAACTGCCTCCAGCTGTTTTCCGAGAAACTCCGGTTCCACCTCCGCAATGCCTGTTACGCCGGTCGTATTCTGTGCAGTCAATGCTGTGACTGCACTCATGGCATATACGCCATTGGCCATCATGGTCTTAATATCAGCCTGGATACCGGCGCCTCCGCTGCAGTCGCTGCCAGCGATTGTTAATGCTGTTTTCATAACTCATTCTCCTTTTTCTTCCGCATTATTTTTTATTGTGCGACAAAAAGTGGTGCCCCCAGTCTGCCGCATACCTTATCACGTGGCCTACATTCAATATAGTGATTCGTATTACAGAAATGCCCTGCTTCGCAAGACCGGCTACTGCCTCCGCCCGCCGCATAAAACACGCTTTTTTCCCTGGCTAGGTGCAACACCCTGCCCCTCCCGCCGCTGATAGCAGATGCAGTGACTTGGCCGCTGCCTCGGAACGAAATCTGGTATCAGCGGCCGGAGGATGCCTCATTCCACCAGCCAATAGAAAAAGCTGCAACGATTCTTTTCAGATATCACTGCAGCTTTCAACATTCCCTAATATTTCCCTACGTTGGCATTACCCAAATCAGGTTATATGTGTTAAAGCAATAACAGCTTACTCTCAGCCCATTTCACATGAGCACCACGTTTTACAGAAATTTATTATACTCTTTTTCTTAAATATTGCAAGTCTTTTCCATTTTCATCACATAATTTGTCAGAAATACGCCGCGGCGCAGGATCTGCTGTTCCTTTACGGTAAGATAACCTCTCTTTTCAAAAAATGGTTTTGCAGTTATGGAGGCATGAACGGTTATCCTTTTTCCCTCCGCATGCTTTTCCAGCTCATCGCAGATCGCAGCGGCCGTTCCCCGTCCCTGATAATCTTTGTGTACGTACAGGCGGTCCAGATAGCCGGATTTGTCTATATCTCCAAAGCCTGTAACCTGACCTTTTTCTACGGCCACAATGCTGTAATTTTCCAGAAGGGAACCATTCCATGCCCCCTTTTCAGGCCTTTTTGGGGCCCACGCTTCGATCTGCTCCTGGCTGTAATCTTTTCTGTTAACCCAGTGAACCGTGTGATAGAACAACTCGGCGATTTCGTCGAAGTCCTCTTCCCTGTATCTCCTTATTTCCATATCATTCCCATACCTGTTCCGTTTTTTGCCTCCGTTTTATCCAAAAAGAACCGGTCTTATCTATATCCTATATCGTTTTTTTCTGGCAGTATTTAATAACAAAGAGTACTGCGAACAGAAGGACAATTCCCACCGGCAGAGAAATCCATGGAGTCTGTACAAAGCCTGCCACAATATATGTAACAAAGGATACGGCCGCTACCATGACGGCATAGGGAAGCTGTGTGGAAACATGGTTGACATGGTTGCACTGAGCTCCTGCAGAGGCCATAATCGTCGTATCAGAAATCGGCGAACAGTGATCGCCGCAAACTGCGCCTGCCATACATGCAGAAATAGAAATCGTCATCAGTTCATGATTGGAATTGGCAAATACGGCAACTACAATTGGAATCAGGATTCCGAATGTTCCCCAGGAGGTGCCTGTCGCAAACGCCAGGCCGCAGCCAACGAGGAAAATGAAGGCCGGAAGCATATTCATCAGACTGCCTGCGCACGTTTCCATCATAGCCGCCACATACTCCGCCGCGCCGAGGCTGTCCGTCATAGCCTTCAACGTCCATGCAAAAGAAAGAATTAAAATAGCAGGAACCATGGCCTTAAAGCCTTCCGGTACACATGACATGCACTCCTCAAACGTCATAATCCGTCTGATCATATACAGGATAATTGTAATCAGAAGTCCAAAAAAGCTTCCCATTGCCAGGCCTTCCGACGCATCACTTCCAGAAAACGCTTCGACAAAGCCGGCTCCCTCAAAGAAACCGCCTGTATAAATCATGCCGATTACACAGCAGATAATCAGGGAAACGATCGGAATTACAAGATCCATGACCGTTCCTCTGCCCACGTTATCCACAGCTGCCGCGTTAGCATACGGCCTGTCCGGCGTGGTAAAAAGATCATCGTTTTCTACTGCATTGTTTTCATGTAAGGCCATTGGGCCGTAATCAATTCCCAAAAGAGCTATGGCGATCATCATAATGATGGTCAGAAGAGCATAGAAATTGTACGGTATCGCTGAAACGAACAGGGCGAATCCGTCTTCTCCCTCTACAAAACCTGTAACGGCCGCTGCCCAGGAAGAAATCGGTGCGATAATACAGATAGGAGCAGCCGTGGCATCGATCAAGTATGCCAGCTTTGCTCTGGAAATATTGTGCTTGTCCGTTACAGGGCGCATAACGCTGCCTACAGTCAGACAGTTAAAATAATCGTCAATAAAAATGAGAACCCCAAGGGCAATCGTAGCCAGCTGTGCGCCTGCTCTTGTCTTGATTTTCGTTCCTGCCCACCGGCCGAATGCTGCGGAGCCGCCCGCCTTATTCATCAGGGATACCATAACACCGAGAATAACAAGGAAAATCAGAATCCCCATGTTATAGGAATCCGACAAGACGGAAACAAGGCCTCCCCTGAATACCTGAAGAACCGTCCCTTCAAACTGAAATCCCGAATAAAACATTGCGCCTACCAGGATTCCTACGAAGAGCGAGCTGTAAACTTCTTTGGTAATCAGAGCAAGTCCAATGGCTACAATCGGAGGCACAAGGGCCCAAAAAGTCGCATAAAGCGCCGGCTGATATGTATCTGCCGCCTCTTCTCCTGCCAGTGATATCACTGCAAAAAGAACGGTAAATACTGCCGTTAGTGCAAACAGTCTGAAAACTGCATTTCTGGTTTTTCTCTCTTTCAATCGGTTCATAAACAAATTCTCCCCCTTATTTTTTCTGGCAGTTCGTTCTATGAAATAAAAAAGCCACGAACGGCAGGCCCCGAAAGGATGCGTTCATGGCATGAGAATTTATCTCTTACGATGATAGCGCTCCACACCTTCGTGACAGTCCGCTGCATATTCTGCATCGGCCCAGGAAACAGTCCCATGGGAGGGTCCCATTCCTTCGGCGGCGTCCCCTTTCCCACCGGACAGCTCCCATGCTTCGTCCTGCAGTACTGTTGAAAACCGCACCTCTACCATTTGAAAATTATTTCATTATCTGCGTTGTATCATATATTTTATGTACTGTCAACACTTTACGTCAAATATCCTGATTATTCCTCAAATTTTTCCTGATATTCCGATTCTGCATGATTTACAGCACTTCTGCCGATCCTGTTGCCCCACAGGTTCGAAAAAATAAATACAAAAATCTACATGTAGGCAGCCTCTGCAAGCGCCTCGAAAAAGACCTGGTTTGTCATGCTGCTGAGTCCTCCCGTCATCGTGTGAAAGCCATCTTCACAGCTACGTTGTAGACCTCCATGCCATAGGCCATTGTCATTGACATGATGATCCCGAAAATAATTCCCTGAAACTTTGTTTTTGGCATTTTTGCTCCTCCTGTAATCAATACGATATAAGAAAAAGGCGTATAATCCTGAGGTCACCTCATAGACTACGCCTTTTAGACTTATTTCTATTGATACCAGCTGACATGATAAAATCATGAAGATTAAAGCCGTTTTCTTTCAAGCTGCATTTTACCAGATTTCTTATTTTTTGTCAAAGCAGAAATCAGCACGGCTTTCTTTTCGTGTTCGGTCCCATGCCTTCCCTGCGGGAATTATGGGTCTGATTCTGATTTTCCGGCTTCACCTTCTCCGTAATACTGTTAAACGTCTCGTTTGACTTTTTCAATGCCTGCTGTTCCCGTTTGTCTTTATCCATTTTATCACCTCAGTAATAGTATGGAAAGGAAGGTCGGAACTATACGCCGATCTTCTATATTTATCAGAACGCATTACATATATTTTTACATTCTGTGGAATAATAACCTTAAACAGGAATTCTGCCGACAGCCTAAGCTCAATCAGCTGCAGTCAGCGGAAATGCCTGACAATAGAAGGAGGCTTCGCTATATGACAAACAAAGCATTAGACTACTGCGCACTTACAATTGCCATCATCGGCGCTGTCAACTGGGGATTGATTGGGCTGTTCGGCTTCAATCTTGTTTCTTTCCTCTTTGGAAGTGTATCCTGGATTTCCAGAATCATATATGGGCTGGTAGGAATCAGCGGACTGTATCTGCTGTCTTTCTACGGCCACACATCGTCTGCCGCAAATGCAGAGTAAAACGGAGCAGTCAGTTAATATTTAGCAAAAAGACAGCGGGCAGATGAAATCTGCTCCGCTGTCTTTCCTTTTCCAGTTCCTATATGGCAAGCTTCCAGCCGGACTTGAACCGGCGACCCCATCATTACGAGTGATGTGCGCTACCAACTGCGCTATGGAAGCGTCTGTTAAAAAATGCTTTGGACAGCTATCCAAAGCATTCCATGACCTATCCGGGAATCGAACCCGGGTTTCCGCCGTGAGAGGGCGGCGTCTTGACCGCTTGACCAATAGGCCATATAGTCGAGGCGACAAGATTCGAACTTGCGGCCTCTGCGTCCCGAACGCAGCGCTCTACCAAACTGAGCCACGCCTCGTCGACTACGTTGCATAGTATAATACGAATTGTCTTAATTGTCAACAATAATTTGTAAATTTTGTGCTTTTTTTTCCAGAGATTTCCGTCCCGCAGCATGCAGATCGAATTGCCTTCCTAAAAGCATGCCGCAGGGCAAATCTCCTTTACCTGAGCCGCCTGTCAGCCTGGTTCCGCCAGGTGACGCATTAGATTTCTGCCGGAGTAAATCCCAGGTCGTCGAGCACTTCTGCTGCCTTTGCAGCCTCGCCATCCTCATTCACCGTCACTGTCTTCGTATCCAGATCTACACTGTGGCCGATGTTCTCCGCCTCCAGTCCCTTGTTGATCCTCGCCACACAGTTTGCACACATCATTTCTTCACATCTGAATTTTTTCATTGTCTGTCACTCCTTATTTTTCATTCTCTGCTCCCAAAGCATACGGGAAGCGCGAAGTTGGCTTTTATTTCATAAGCTTCTGGATTGCTTTGCAGAGCTCTTCAACCACTTCCGTATCCCCTTCTTCGATCTTTTCGACCACGCATGTATGGATGTGATCGGTCAGCAGAATACGGTTAAAACTGTTAAGTGCAGCCTGTACGGCAGAAACCTGAGTCAGAATATCAATACAATATCTTTCATTTTCTACCATATTCTTAATGCCGCGTATCTGTCCTTCTATCCTGTTCAGCCTGTTTAAAAGCGCTTTCTCATCCTCATCTGACCTGTGTTTATGTTTTACACAGGCACATTCCCTGTTTTCTTCCAAACCCGTACCTCCATTTACAGCCGTATCGTTTTCAGACGCAGTGCGTTGCTGACTACACATACGGAGCTAAGTGACATCGCAAAGCCCCCGATCATCGGACTGAGCAGCGGTCCTCCCATCAGATACAGAAGGCCTGCCGCCACCGGAATTCCAAGGCTGTTGTAGAAAAAGGCCCAGAACAGGTTCTGTTTGATATTCCGGATCGTGGCCTTGCTCAGCTTCACCGCCCTGTATACATCCTGCAGGTCGGACTTCATCAGCACCACATCTCCCGATTCCAGAGCGATGTCGCTTCCTGAGCCGATTGCAGTGCCCACATCTGCCTGAACAAGCGCCGGTGCGTCATTTATGCCGTCTCCTACCATCATAACAGTTTTTCCTTCCTGTTGCAACCGGCTCACAATATTTGCCTTATCTTCCGGAAGCACCTCTGCTATGACGTCGTCAATATGGGCCTGCCTGCCGATATATTCCGCCGTTTTTTTATTGTCTCCAGTCAGCATGTATACCTGGATTCCAAGTTCTTTCAAATGATCGACTGCCGCCGTGCTGCCTTCCTTTATCGTATCCGCCACACAGATGATGCCCTTGAGCACGCCATCTGCGGCTACGTACATCGGAGTCTTTCCTTCCTCTGCCAGACGTTCCGCCTGTTCTTTAACCGTTCCTTCCAGAACGATGTTTTCTTTATCCAGTATCCTGTAGTTTCCGATTGCAATTTTCTGTCCGTCCAGCTCCGTTATGATTCCGGCACCTGTAACACTCGTAAATACCTCCGGTCTCGTAAGTTCTGTCTTTCTTTCCCTGGCCGCGTCCACAATCGCTTCTCCAAGCGGATGTTCTGAAAGCTGTTCGCAGCTGGCAGCGGTCTTAAGCAGCTCTTCTTCCGTCCACTCAGAAGCAGTAATAATATCTGTTACACGCGGTTTTCCTTCTGTAATTGTGCCTGTCTTATCCAGAACGACAGCGTTTACCTTGTGGCAGATTTCTAAAGCTTCTCCGCTTTTGATAAGAATTCCATGATTTGCTCCCACCCCTGTTCCGACCATAATTGCTGTCGGTGTCGCAAGTCCAAGTGCACATGGACAAGCAATCACGAGGATAGAAACAAAAATTGTCAGCACAAATGACAGTTCTTTTCCACCAAATATCCACCATCCCAGCGCTGCGGCAAGAGCAATCACCATAACCGCCGGTACGAATATGCCGGCTACTTTATCCGCCAGCTTGGAAATCGGTGCCTTTTTCCCCTGTGCATCCTCAATCATCTGAATAATCTTTGAAAGGGTTGTATCGTTTCCAACATGGGTGACTTCCATTTCCATGGCCCCATTGTAATTCATGCTGCCGCCGATCAGGGTGTCGCCTTCCTGTTTTTCAACCGGTATGCTTTCTCCTGTAAGCATGGATTCGTCCACGCTGCTGCTTCCTTTTTTTATAATACCATCCAGCGGTATTCTGTTTCCTGGTTTAATGATGATGTGCTGTCCTGGGAACACGGAAGAAGTCGGCACTTCCTTTTCCTCACCGTCGATCAGGAGCACCGCCGTATCAGGAGCCAGTTCCATCAGTTTTCTGATCGCTTCCGAAGTCTTTCCCTTGCTTCGGCTTTCCATGTACTTGCCCAGCATTACAAGAGTCACTACAACTGCCGCCGATTCATAATAGAGATGGTGCACATTCATCGGGCTGTTTTTGATCGTTATAGTCATATAAAGGCTGTAAATAAACGCACTGCCCGTTCCGATTGCCACCAGTGAATCCATATTGGGATTTCCCTTAAACAGGGCCCTGAATCCTACGATATAAAATTTTTTTCCAAAAATGAGCACTGCCGTTGTAAGAATCAGCTGCGCCAGCGCAAAATTAAGGGGATTGCTCATAGGATTTAAAATCTCCGGCAGCGGCAGCGGCACCGGAAGCATATGTCCCATAGAAATATACAAAAGTGGAATAGAAAAACCGACGGCCAGTATTACCCGCCTCTTCTCCCCGCGCAGCTTTTCTTCCTGCTTTTTAAGTTCCGCCTCTTCCTGCTTCTTCTTATCTTCCGTCATCACGACAGGAACTGCCGTAAAGCCGGCTTTGCTGACCTTTTCCATAATCATTTCCGGTTTCACCTGTGATTCGTCATAGGTGATTACCATCTTATTCGTTGTCAGATTCACATTGCTCTCCGACACTCCCGCCATCTTTCTGGTTACACGTTCCACAGCCGCACTGCATGCAGCACACGCCATGCCGTCAATATGATATAATTCTGTCTTCATCCTAAAACCTCTTTTCTTTATCTATGATATCAAATTCTGTCACCAGCTTCTCTCCAATATACCCATACCCCCAACAGGTATATTTTGATTATAGATCAGCATAATGTATTTGTCAAGCATCGATCTGCATGAATCTGCTCTTTCGTATATTCTGCTCCTTTTCACGCATACTAATTCAGAGGTGATAAAAATGATTGACAACCACGAACTGCCCATCGGCTTCACGATGGAACTAGCCCAGCATTCCGACATTCTGAACCGTTTTTCCGGACTTTCCAAGGAGGAGCAGGAATCAGTAATTGACGGAGCCAGACAGGTGAACTCCAGAGAAGAAATGAGAAATTACGTGGAAAATATATTCCGCGGAAAAAATGAAAACCATTTTTTGTAAGAAGAAAGTATTTATGCCCCGGTAGGTATTCCCTTCATTTGTACCGGGGTATTTAAAAAGCCGGAAGGCCGTCAAAACCAAATGGTTCTGGCGGCCTTCCGGCTTTTAAACGATATAGCCCGATATCCGGGACGCTCGTTTATTTTTTATTGCGCTCGATCCTCGCTCCATAAAAACACGTGGGAACCGTCTTACCTTATGGTCAAGCCGTAGCAAATAGTTCCGCGCTTTCACGGCGCGTCACTATTTTTTATGAAGCTAATTACTTCTTGTTAAAAGAAGCACGCTTGCGCATCGTTGGATCAAGGATTTTCTTTCTGATACGCAGGCTCTTAGGAGTAACTTCCAAAAGCTCATCCGTATCAATGAAATCGAGGCATTCCTCCAGGCTCATTTCCTTAGGAGTCGTAAGCTTCAGCGCTTCGTCTGCACTAGATGAACGCGTATTCGTAAGTTTCTTCGTCTTACATACGTTCAGCTCGATATCTTCTGCCTTAGGGCAGGAACCGATTACCATACCGGAGTAAACTTTAACGCCGGCCCCGATAAACAGCGTTCCTCTTTCCTGTGCGTTGAACAGGCCGTAGGTAATGGATTCGCCGGCCTCATATGCGATCAGGGAACCTGTCGGACGATAGGAAAGATCGCCTTTGTAAGGACCATAACCGTCGAACATCGTGTTGAGAATTCCATTTCCCTTCGTATCTGTCATAAATTCACCGCGATAACCGATCAGGCCTCTGGATGGAATGGCAAATTCAAGACGTGTATATCCGCCTGTTGCAGGGCTCATTCCCTGAAGCTCTCCCTTACGGCTCGTCAGCTTCTGGATGACGCTTCCCGTAAATTCCTCCGGAACGTCCACATAAGCGATCTCCATCGGCTCCTGCTTCTGATTTCTTTCGTTAAACTTGTAGAGTACCTCTGCCTTGCTCACTGCAAATTCATACCCCTCACGGCGCATATTCTCTATGAGGACAGAGAGGTGAAGCTCTCCTCTTCCCGATACTTTAAAACAGTCAGGGCTCTTCTCCTCAATTCGGAGGCTGACATCGGTATTCAGCTCGCGCATAAGCCTGTCTCTCAAATGTCTGGAAGTGATAAACTTCCCTTCCTGGCCTGCCAGCGGGCTGTCATTTACCATGAAGTCCATAGCGATTGTCGGTTCGGATATCTTCTGGAACGGAATTGCTTCCGGCTTTTCCGGAGAACAGATCGTATCGCCGATATGAAGATCGGCAATACCGGAAATCGCTACGATAGAACCGATGCCTGCTTCTGTCACTTCTTCCCTTGCAAGGCCGTTAAATTCATAAAGCTTTCCAATTTTAATCTTTTTAAATTTGTCCGGATCATGGTGATTTACGAGAACGCATTCCTGATTCACTCTGATCTTGCCATTATCCACTTTTCCGATTCCGATTCGTCCTACGTACTCATTGTAGTCGATCGTACTGATCAGAACCTGTGTAGAGGCTTCCGGATCTCCCTCCGGAGCCGGAATATAATCGATAATTGTTTCAAACAGCGGAGCCATATCCACTTCAGGATCATCCATATTTTTCTTTGCGAAACCAGACTTCGCAGAGGCGAACAGGAACGGGCAGTCCAGCTGTTCGTCAGAAGCGTCCAGATCCATGAAAAGTTCCAGAATCTCATCGATCACTTCATCAGGACGCGCTTCCGGCCTGTCGATCTTGTTGATACATACGACAACCGGAAGAGCCAGCTCCAGTGCCTTTCTCAGCACGAACTTCGTCTGAGGCATAGCCCCCTCATATGCATCTACCACAAGGATTACGCCGTTTACCATTTTCAGGACACGTTCCACTTCACCGCCGAAGTCCGCGTGACCTGGAGTGTCGATAATATTGATTTTAGTACCATTATAGGTAACTGCTGTATTTTTAGAAAGGATGGTGATTCCGCGCTCTTTTTCGATCGCATTAGAGTCCATAACGCGTTCTTCCACCGCCTGATTTTCTCTGAAAATACCGCTCTGTTTCAAAAGGGCATCTACCAGGGTCGTTTTGCCGTGGTCAACATGCGCTATAATGGCTACATTTCTGACATCTTCTCGTTTCATCTTCATAAAAGTATTCTTCCTTCCACTCACGAAAAAACTAAGGATAGTTTCTACCCTTAGTTTATCCAACATATACTCATCAATCAGTGAGTATAACATCATATTTTTCATATTGCAAGGGATTTAATTAAAAACAACGATTTCTTTCCCCGCCAGACCGTAATACACCTGTCGTTTTACGGCCATGCGGCAGCGTCCGCTCGTTCCCTCCGTCAGTTTTGCAGCAAATCCTTCTGTCTCTTTAACAGGAATCAGAAAAGTAAACGTTACGGAGTCCGTATACTGGCTGTCCAGGATCGTAATGCCGGACTGGGCCGCAATGTACTGAATCCTTCCCACTCCATTGTAATCCGTTTGCACTTCCATCTCATCCGCCAGTTGCTTTGTAACGATCACGCTGTTTTTCAGGCCTTCCTGTGCAGCGCCGGAATAAGCCCTGACAAGTCCGCCTGTTCCCAGTAGGGTTCCTCCAAAATATCTGGTTACGACCATACAGATATTGCGCACTTCTTCTCCCAGAATCACGTCCAGCATAGGACGGCCCGCCGTCTGGTTCGGTTCTCCGTCGTCGCTGCAGCGCTGCACCTCGCCGCGTGCTCCGATCACAAACGCGGAACAGTTATGGCTGGCATCCCAATACTTTTTTTTCATTTCGTCTATAAAAGCAACGGCTTCCTCTTCTGATTCCACCGGTTTTGCAGTAGCGATAAACCGGGATTTTTTTTCAACAATTTCACCGCTTCCGCCTTCGTATAATATCTTATATTCCTGAAGCATAGTCTGATTATTCTCCGCCCTTTTCGTCTGCTTCTTTCTGCTCACTTAATATTTCCATAAATTCTTCTCCTGTGATCGTCTCTCTTGCATAGAGATATTGAGCCAGGGAGTTCAGTTCTCTCATATGAGCTTTCAGAAGCTTCTCCGCTTTTTCATATTGTGTTTTTACCACACTGATGACCTTTTTGTCAATCTCTGTTGCCGTTTCAGGTGAGCAGGCCAGGGAAGCGTCTCCGCCCAGATACTGGTTACTCACCGTCTCCAGCGCGACCATTCCGAATTCGTCACTCATGCCAAACCGTGTAATCATGGCTCTGGCCAGCTTCGTCGCCTGTTCAATATCATTGGATGCCCCGGTCGTAATGGAATGGAAGATCAAATCTTCTGCCACACGTCCTCCTGTAAAGGTTGCAATTTTATTTTCGATTTCCTGTTTAGACATCAGATTGTGATCGTTCTGTTCCACCTGCATAGTATATCCAAGCGCCCCCGAGGTACGCGGTATAATCGTGATCTTCGTAACAGGGGCCGAATGAGTCTGCAGTGCAGCCACGAGTGCATGGCCGATTTCGTGGTATGCCACGATCATCTTTTCATGATCAGAAAGGATCTTATTCTTTTTCTGGTATCCTGCAATAACGACTTCCACACTCTCTTCCATATCTGCCTGAGTAACGGTTTTTCTGCCTGCCCGCACTGCCCTGAGAGCCGCTTCATTAACCATATTGGCAAGTTCTGCACCGGATGCGCCCGCTGCTGCCTTGGCTATAGCTGAGAAATCCACATTATCGCTTATTCTCACCTTTTTTGCATGAACGCGCAGGATCGCTTCCCTGCCTGCCAGATCAGGCAGCTCTACAGGAATTCTCCTGTCGAAACGGCCTGGACGCAGAAGAGCCGGATCCAGTGATTCCGGACGGTTCGTAGCAGCCAGAATGAGCACGCCCTTTTTTCCGTCAAACCCATCCATTTCCGTAAGCAGCTGGTTCAGTGTCTGTTCCCGCTCATCATTGCCGCCCAGAGAGCCATTGTCACGTTTCTTTCCAATTGTATCGATCTCGTCAATAAAAACGATACAAGGTGCCTTTTCATTTGCCTGTTTAAAAAGGTCACGGACTTTTGCCGCGCCCATACCTACGAACATTTCCACGAACTCTGAACCGGAAATGGAAAAGAACGGTACATTTGCTTCTCCGGCAACCGCCTTTGCCAAAAGAGTTTTTCCAGTACCTGGAGGGCCCACAAGCAGGGCTCCCTTCGGAATCGCTGCTCCGATCTCTGCATAGCGCTGTGGGTTATGAAGATAATCTACAATTTCCTTCAGCAGTTCCTTTGCCTCATCTTCACCTGCCACATCGGAGAACCGGATTCCATCCGTAGACTGCACATAGACTTTTGCATTGCTTTTGCCAAACGCCATGGCATTGCCCATGCCTCCGGCTCCGCCCATCTTCTTCATCATGTAGCGGGAAAGAAGCTGGCCCAGCACCACAAAGATCAGCATTGGTACTACCCAGCTTAAAATCAGGCTGAGAAGGGGCGACATCTGTTTGATAATCGGCGATCCGAAATCCCGGATTCCGGCCTTGTAGAGCCTGTCCACAAGAAATATGTCCTGCATACGGCCGGTTTTGTAATAGTTTTCCGGGGAGCTGTTGTCTGTAAACACGATCTCCGTATCCGTTACCTGGACTTCTTTTAATTCCTTATTCTCCGCCATGTTTAGAAATACGCCATAATCCACTTCCTGAACTTTGGGCGAAAATAATGACGGTGAAACGAGCCAGTTGAACAGCATAAGTACAATCATGGCTACCATATAATAATAGATCAGTGGTTTTCTTGGTGCTTTAACTTCTTTCATTCCTTCGTTCCTTCCTCTTATTTCTCTATGCTTTTCCTGTTTTACGACAGCGTCCGTCTCATAAGCTTGCAAAAATGGCTGTTAAAAACAGTTGTTACCGCAAAGGCATTGCTCTTTCCTGTACGAAGCTGCTGTCAAATGTAATTCCTAACGCAGCATTGTTTATTTTTCTCCCCGTAAGGCATATAACATATTCATCATCTTTTTTCAGATTATTAAGTGGAATGGAAACAGTCTCCGACTTAACATTTCCTTCCCATGTGTTACTCCATAAGACTTCCTTTGTCTTGTTGTTTTTTATTTCTAAAATTACGCTATCGCCGTCCAGATTCAAAATCCCTTCAGCGATTAAATCGTCCATATCTTCCGTTACGCAAAACAGCGCTTCATTCACGAAGGGTTCTGTATCATCATAATCCTTATCTAATTCCATATTAATAGTCATTTTATTTTCATCCGATGAACCTGAAGCCGCAGTTGCAGCTGATGGATCAGCGTCAGCCCTCATACAGGCTGTCAGACAAGCCATGCTGACGAGCAGGATAAATAGGACTAATATTTTTTTCATAACGATGCCTCCGTTAATTTTGTTCTGCCGTTGAGTCCAAATGCCCGATAGAATTCAAAGTTATATCACCGACAAATTCTAGATCAGACATTACAATATTCAATTCATTTCGTTGGGCATATTCTTTTGCAAAATGAATATCGTCCTTTTTCAAAAGATCAATATATGTCTTATCCCTGGCTTTATCCTGCTGCTCTTTTAAAAACAAATTTGTTTTTTTATGTGCGATGCTTACGCCCTTTACAGCGTGCAAACCAAATGTATGGTCATAATGCCAGTGGGTAATAACTGTAAAATCAGGTTCTCCAAAATTGTTAGCTATTAATGCTTCATAAAAATCTTTTACATGGGATGCCGAGTATCCTGCATCAATGGCCAAGGAATATTTTTCACCCTGTACGTAAGCCAGCATCGGTCTGTCACGTTCCGGCTCATGTGGTAAAAAACAAATATTATCAGTTAGCTTGGTCAATCCCATTTTTATCCCACCTTTTCTATAAAATGAGTATGATAAAGATTCCAGTATTTTTGATATACCCGGTCTTCCCAGCCGTCAAAATTCAACTGGTACATTCTAAATATCACCAAAAAATTTTTAGGCTACCATTGTTCTTCATAAGAGTAGCAGTATTTCATGCCTAAGCGGCGCATGACATCACCGCTTCTCGGGTTATTTTTATCGTGCGTTGCCGTAATATATGGGATTCCGTCTTGTCGCAAAATAATATCCCTTATCCGCAAATCGTTTCTCATAAAAATCCGCCGTTTCCTCTATATTTTTTACAGGGTACCACGGCAAGAAAGTATTTACTTCTTTGTCTTTCAAAAGCAAATACAGCGCTTTTATATCTATCTTCTATTTTAAAGCAGCTATTTTCATTTCTGCAGCTTTTCCATCAACTTTCCCAGGGCGTCCAGGCCGGCAAAGATCGTGTTGAATGTTTCTTCCGGTTCATTGGCAAAGATGGACTCCAATCTGCTTTCCGCCTCTTTTGCGACCTCACGTTTGACTCTTCTTCCCTCCTCCGTCAGACTGATGAGTACGACTCTTTCATCCTTCTGACTCCGCTCTCTGACTATCCAGTGATTCTGCTCCATTTTCTTACAAATACCTGCCATATTCCCCCGCAGCACGCCGACTGTGTCACTTAAATCCCCAGCTTTCTGCATGGGATGCTCATCCAGCTCCATCAGGATATGGAACTGCTGAACTGTAACTCCATGTTCCCTGCATACAGGTCCCAGACTCTCATCCGCATAAACCTGTAAGATGAGAAATGATGTAATCAGTTTATCCCGGAATTCCGCTACCTCCATCATGGTTCCCTCTTTTCTTTCCTGTTTTTTAGTTTCATTTTTTAAATGGCCAATCCGCATCGAAATCATAAATTACTTTTCATGCTCTTTTTTCACGCTTCGCTGGCGGGTATCGGATTTATAATTTCTTTATTGTTTTAAGAATTTGTTTATATTTTAATTTAATCTTTTATA
>NZ_QSDR01000041.1 GCF_003464085.1 Clostridium sp. AM58-1XD | reverse complement strand
AAAAGTCGAATCCGCATTGCCGCCGATACCAGATTTCGTTCCAGGCGGTGGCCAAGTCACTACATCTGGTATCGGCGGCAATGCTCTATTCCTTTTTGCAACATCCTCTTTTTTCTACCCTTTAAATATCGTAATTATGTGCAATACCGTACTTTTTGATTCTTCTCCACAGGGTAGTCGTGCTGATGCCCAGCTTTTTTGCTACCTGTGTCCTGTTTCCGCCGTACTGTTCCATCAGATCGGCAATTTTTACGGCTTCCGGATTTTTAAAGATAACTACCCTTTCCTCTCCCTCTATCTTTCTGGTAATTCCATATGTCTCCAGAAGAAGGGTTCTCACAAAGCCGGCATCAATTTTCTTTTTATGGTTCAGCAGGATCATTTTCTCGCAGAAATGCTCCAGCTGGATCAGGTTGCCGTTCCATGTATATTCCTTCAGTACCTTATATGCCTCATCTGTCACTTCGATATGGCGGGAATACATTTCCACATATTTCTGCACATACTGCATGGCTGCTCTGACCAGATCGCCCTCATCCTTTCTCACAGGGGGAATCTCCAGCTTCCATGTGCTCAGAAGGTAATACAGATCCTCCCTGAATTTTCCTTCATTTACGAGCAGCAGCAGTTCTCTCGATGTGGCTGCAATCACGCGCAGGGAAAGGCGGCGTTTTACCCACGTATCTTCGTAAAGATACATCTGCTCTTTGACCGCTTTATACAGAAGATACTGAACCTCATTGGACAGGCATTCCACATCCTGAAGAAAAACGGTGCCGAATACCGCCTTTTCAAAAATGCTGTTTCCCTGATGGCCCGGCTTCATGATCTTTCCCGTCTCATACTCCCCAAACATCATCTTCCGCTGATCTTCCTTCAGAATCGTACTACAGCTCACGTTGATGAACGGACCGTCCCTGGAAATGCTGTTGTTGTGTATACTCTCTGCCAGAGCTTCCTTCTCTGTCCCTGCTTCTCCGCAGATCAGAATCGGCTTTTCAGAAAGGGCATACGCCTTCGCCAGTTCGATGCACCGCTTCATGGAAGCGGAATTCCTGAAAATGCTGCTGAAATTACGCTTTGCTATGTAACCGTTAATGTAGATGCTCTGTCTCTGCTTTTCATCCGCTTTATTCGTCTGACGGATTCTGTGGCACGTCAGAATCACGCCGCTGATGCTCTCCTCCAGCCGGATCGGTGCGCCTACTACCATCAAAAGCTGGTGGTTCACAAGGACGGAGGTCGAATACATCTCCTGTTCCCCCAGCAGAAGACGGTCGATCTCCGCCGTACTGATTCCCTCCAGTATCGTCTCCACAGGAAACCCCACAACCTCGCCTCCGGCCTTTCCAATGATGTCCTCTATATTTTTATTGACGGCCACAATTTCCCTGTAACCGTTAATCTTGATAATGCCATTGAAGGATGTGTCAAAAATCGTCTCCAGCTGGGCGTTATTTCTCTTTTCCAGATCGATGACATGGCCGACTCTCCTGGCCACCTTCAGTGCTTCTCTGATGGAATCCTCTTTACAGTCCAAAAAAAGTGCAGGAAATCCCCGTTCAAAAGCCAGCTGGTTCACCCGTACCCCTCCGATGATCAGGTCGGCTCCTTCTGCCATCGCCTGATTCACCCGTTCTACCGGTTCATCCATATCCTCTACATAGTAGACCTTTAATTGAAAATGGAACAGTTCACCCAGGCTGTCAATATTGCCGAACATGTTCTTCCAGCCGATGATTGCGATGGTGGGATACTCTTTTTTCAGCTGTTTCTTTGCCTTGAGTATCATCATTCCGATTTCCTGTGTCGTCAGCGGCATATCAATGACCGGCACATGGACCTCTTTCTTTATGCATACGGCCTGAAACCCTCTGGCCAGAATGATCTCCGCCCCTTCTTTGACCGCTTCTCTCGCCTCAATAACAGCGTTCGTATCATTGATTACCTTCAGCACCTTAATGTCATCCGCATGTTCGTCTGTTTCCACCACACGCCTGGCATATTCCAGAATTGTCCGCCTTGGCAGAAGAATTCCTATATTCGCCATGTAAATCCCCCTTATCTAAAAGTCACCCTTTACAGTAAAATATTACCCCTCTTTTGTAACCTTGTCCATCCGTCCTCTTTAACTAACGGTATTACGATAATTTATATAATTATATTTTACATTTTTAATCGTCAGCCTGTTTTTTTATATATTTACGCACTTAATAAAGAAAATGTTGATAAAGAACATGTTATTATTATGGCGGTAAATATCACCACGAGGATGTTGCAAAAAGGAATAAAGCATTGCCGCCGATACCAGATGTAATGACTTGTCCACTGATTGGAACAAAATCTGGTATCGACGGCAATGCGGATTCGACTTTTGCAACACCCTCGTGAAAAGTATTAAAACTCATCAGGTGATCGGCGCCGGATTAAAGATGCACATATCGTTATGCAGTTTGTATTTTTCTGCAAAGGACTGTTTTCTTCCACTGGCTACGTCGATAATCTCCCTGAACAAAAGAGTGCCGATATCGGATATCCCAGCTTCTCCCGTTGCGGCCGGCCCTGCGTTTACGTCGATCAGGTCAGGCCACTGTTCTTTCATATCATTTCTGGAGCAGACCTTGATGACGGGTGCAATTGCCAGCCCGTAAGGTGTTCCCCGTCCCGTCATAAAGACCTGAAGGCCAATACCGGAAGCGAGCTGACAGGGGCCGCAGACGATATCACTGGCAGGCGTAGCCGCATAGATCAGGCCGTGTTTTGACGGTTTCTCCGCCGGGGACAGCACCTCCACAATCGGAGATGTTCCTGATTTTGCAATGGAGCCCATGGCCTTTTCCACGATATTGGCAAGGCCTCCCTTTTTATTTCCTGGAGTGGGATTGGCGCTTCGATCCACCTCTCCGTTTAAAAGATAGTCATCGTACCACTTCATTTCAGATGTCAGTTTATTTCCCACTTTTTCGTCTACACACCGCTGCGCCAGGAGATATACGCCGTCACGAACCTCCGTAACCTCTGAAAACAATACGGTCGCTCCCCCTTTGACCAGCATATCGGCTGCGTACCCGGCTGAGGGATTGGCTGTCACGCCGGAAAACGCATCGCTTCCTCCACACTGCATACCGATCAGAAGATCGGAAAGCGGCAGCGTTTCCCGCTTTCTTTCATTGAGTATTTTCAGCTTTTTTTCCGCCATTTCCATGAGGGCGGATATCATCGCCTCAAATCCCGTCAGCTCCTGGAGTACAATGACATTGTCCGGTGTGATGTCCGCCTCATCCAGAAGCTTTTCGACCGTAAGCTTTTCACATCCAAGACTTACCACCATCAGCTGACCGCCGAAATTCGGATGTTTTGCCAGGTTTCTTAAAGCCCGGATCGGAATTGCCGCCTCCGGAGCATTGATTGCTACGCCGCAGCCATATGCATGGTTGATCGGAACGATATCGTCCACATTCGGATATTTTGGAAGAAGTTCCTTTTTCATCCTGTCTACGGCAACATTCAGTACTCCTGTCACGCACTGCACCGTTGTGCTGATTCCAAGAATATTCCTCGTCCCGGCCGGTCCCCCGTTCGGATTGCGATATCCTTCCCATACCTCTGTCGGCGGGTCCGGAAGCTCTGTTACAAGATTGGTTGCAAACTCCATGCTGTCCACATCCGGCGGCGTAGGGAGCTTCAGCATATATTCATTAATCCAGTCTCCCCGTCTGATATCGTCGACGGCATATCCCAGAACTACTCCGTAGCGAATCACCGGACTGTCCTTTTTTATGTCGCAGAGAGCAATTTTATGCGCCTGGGGAATATCATGCGCGCCGTGATTCCCTCCATCACTTCTGTTCCTGCTTTTATTTCATTTACGGCAATCGCCACATTATCTTCATCTTTAATTTTTATATATAAAGGCTGCCCATTTTTTCCTCCTTACTGTCATGCGCCCGCTTCCCCGCATTAAAGAAAGCTGCAGGAGCTGTTCCGGCCTGTTCGTCAAGCCGCTGCACGATTCTGCACGTTCCATACGCATACCTGTTTGATAGAATGAGGGCGCTGCAAAAGAGAATACATCATTTTACTTTTACAGCGCCCTCTTTGTAACTTTTCAGCTGAGTGTATAATTATTTAACCAGCTCGTCAGCGATTCCCTTGATCGTATTGTACATTTCTTCTTCCACTTTTTCAGAATCTGCCGCGCTCTTGTAGTTCGGCATCATCTCAACCTTTGCAATTGCTTCCTGAGCTTCCGGATCAGATGTCATCTGCTGAACGAGATTCTCATACCATGTGATTACTTCATCCGGTGTTTCCTTCGGGAAGTAGAAGGAGAACTCACAGTCAGGATATACAAGATCAACGCCCTGCTCTTTCAGAGTCGGGATGTCCTTGATTAATTCGTACCGTTCTTCTGTCGGAGCGCCGATACATGCAAACTGTCCTGCTTCCAGATAGTCCTTGCAGTTGATGTAAGCGCCTGGCATTAAGTCAACCTGTCCGGATAACATCGCTGCGATCTTGTCTGAGTTGGAGCCGACGTCTACCAGGTCGAGGTCGATTCCTGCTGCCTTCTCGAAAGCAAGAAGTTCATAATATGTATATGCGCCAACCTCTGTACATGCCTTTAACTGTCCTGGGGCTGCTTTTGCTGCTTCCACGAATGCATTTAAATCCGCATATTTTTCAGGATTTACATATAACTGCTGTGCCGGATCAAGAGCGAATGTCGGGCCTAATTTAAATGCCGTATAGTTATAATCCGTAACACCTGCGATATTTGCAACGTTTACAAGTGTATGTCCGTAAAGAAATGTGTGTCCGTCTGGAGCTGCTGACAGAACCTGGTTTGCTGCTACAGAACCTGCTGCTCCGTTTGCATTGACAACGATAAAGTCAGCGCCTGTCATTTTCTTTGCATACTCAGCGAATACACGTGCAGAAAGGTCTGTATTTCCACCTGCTCCAGCTGGTACAACGATAGAAACCGTAGTCTCCGGCTTCCATTCTGTCGCACCGCCCTCTGCAGCGCCGCCTTCCGCCTTGCTCTCTGTCGTTTTATTTCCGTCCGCTTTTGCTGCTGTTGTTGAATCTGCAGAGCTACCTCCGCACGCTGCAAGGCTAAGTGCCATACCAGCTGCCAGTACAGTTACTAACAATTTCTTCTTCATAGTTTTATTCTCCTTTTTATTTTTTCCCTTTTATATAACCCCTGCCCACAGCCGGGGCAGGAGGTGATATCTGTTTATAATCTGTCGGTTATGAAGCATTTACGGGCAGTTTATGCTTCCGCCTGTTTCTTTGCCTTGTACATTTTCCATTCTTTATAGATGGACCATACCACAACTCCGATGGCAATAAAGAAGAACGCATCGAAAATCGGTCTCTTGAAGAATGCTCCAAATGATTTGTACTGCATGATACCGCGCCGCAGGTATGTCTCCACCATTTCTCCAATCAGGAAGCAAAGCACGAACGGAGTGGTCGGCAGTCTGAATTTGTGATACAGGTATCCGACAACGCCGAACAGGATAATGGACTGAACGTCGAAAATACGGTTGTTTGTCGCATATGCTCCTACGCAGCACAGCACCAGAATCAGAGGCATGAGGATGTGTTTCGGAACTCTTAACAACTGTACAAAAGCCTTAATGCCAAAGAATTCGATAATCAGCATAAACAGACTGCAAATCATACATGCTGCAAAAATTCCATATACGACATCTGCATTCTTTACAAACAGCAGCGGTCCTGCGGACAGTCCATGAATCAGGAAACCGCCCAGCATCATGGCCGTAACTCCGTCTCCCGGAATGCCGAGTACGAGAAGCGGAATCATGCTCCGCCGATTGTAGCGTTGTTCGCCGTTTCCGTAGCTACGATCCCATCCGGACATCCCTTTCCAAATTCTTCCGGATGTTTTGACATGTTTTTGGCTGTTACATAAGAAAGCATACCTGACGTACTTCCTCCGATACCGGGAAGAATGCCGATTCCTGTACCGATGAGTGCGGAACGGAGAGCATTCGGAAGCTGGTAAACGAATTCCTTCCATGTAAATCCAAAGCCCTTTACCGGTTTCATCTTGATCGTTTCCAGCTTTCCATTTCCCATGGACTCTGCGGTAATCAGGATTTCTGAAATAGCGAAGATACCGATCAAAGTTGGAAGCGTATCAAAACCAGCCATCAGGGAGCTGTTTCCAAATGTAAACCTAGGTGTACCGTCGATCGGTGCCATTCCTACCAGCGCGAAAATCAGGCCCAGCATACCGGCCAGAACGCCCTTTACCATAGAACCGGAAGCCAGTACTGCCACCATGGTCAGTGCAAAGAAGGAAATTCCGAAGTTCTCCGCCGGTGTAAATTTCAATGCGATATCTGCCAGTAGCGGCGCACAGAATGTCAGAATAATAAATGAGAATACGGAGCCCAGGAATGAGAATACGATACCATATCCAAGAGCCTTTCCTGCCTCCCCTTTCTTAGCCATGGGGTGTCCGTCAAAACAGGTGGCGATCGATGAAGCCGTACCCGGCATATTCAGCAGGATCGCAGAGATCAGACCGCCGGAGATACCTCCAATGTAAACGGCTACCAGCAGGTTCATGCCGATAGAAGGCGTCATGCTGAACGTCAGCGGCAGAAAAAGTGCAACTGCCATTGCTGCGGAAAGTCCCGGAATGGAACCGAAAATAATACCAACTGCCACGCCTGCTGCCATGAGCAGCAACGACATCGGATGGCAGATACTAACAAACGCATTTCCTAAAGATGCTAAAGCATTCATAGTTTTCCCCCCTATAAGTTAATCGTAAAGATACCTGCCGGAAGCACAATCTTGAATCCGTAGCGGAACAGGAAGAATACGACGAAGGTAAATATAACCGAAAGCACGGTCAGGTGAACGATATCCTTTTTTCCCCTCCTGTCTGACGGCGCCAGAATGAACATCTGGATCGGCAGATAAACAATTGTTGAAATGATAAAACCTATAGGCTGAAGGATAAATACATAAACCAGAATGATGATAAAGCTCGTAAGCACGCGCTTATAATCCAAATTGTCTTTTCCTTCTGCTTCCGCCTGAACAATGCGGTCCTTTCTATTTTTAACGTTTAAAAATACGAGGGCCGCTGCCAGAATGAAGGTAAGAACTCCGATACACATTGGCATGAAATCCGGGCCGATATCCATAACCGTTGATTTCGGAAGCATCTTAGCCATAACCATCATACCGGCCGATAAAATCATAAAGAACAGACCGACGATTATGTCTCCATACTTTTTAATAAACATATTTTTTCCCCTTTTCTTTCTTTTACCTGACGAGCGCAGGTTTTTTGCAGTCGTATTTCCAGTTTGGAATCAGGTACTGCATAGCCATCGCGTCATCTCTGTCATGAGACGGAAGGCTGTTATACAATGCGTTTGCTTCCATAACTTTTTCCATATCAATGGTTACGCCCATACCCGGCTTATCCGGTACCTGAAGGTAACCATCTACAATCTGCGGAGTATCTTTTAATAAATTCTGTCCGTCCTGCCAGATCCAGTGAGTGTCAAGCGCTGTGGGATTTCCCGGAGCCGCTGCAGCCACATGGGCAAATGCTGTCAAAGTAATGTCGAAATGGTTATTGGAATGGCTTCCCCATGTCAGGCCCCAGTCGTTTAAGATCTGCGCTATACGGACGCTTCCGCCGAATCCCCAGAAATGAGGGTCTGCCAGAACGATATCCACAGATTTAAGTGCCGCCGCATGGTAAAACTGTCTCCAGTCGGTTGCTATCATATTGGTGGCAACGGGAAGATTTACCGAGTTCTTAAATTCTGCCATCACCTCTCTGCTTGAAAAGCCTGCCTCCGGGCCGCACGGATCCTCTACGTATGTGAGAATTCCCTCCATCGGCCGGCAGATTTCAACCGCTTCCTTAAGGCTCCATGCTCCGTTGGGGTCGATGTTGATGCGGCCGGATGGAAATGCCTTTTTCAAGGCTTTGATCGCTTCCATTTCCTCCGCTCCCTTTAACACGCCTCCCTTTAATTTAAAGTTTCTGAAACCGTATTTTTCATTGAGCACCTGAGCCTGTTCTACGATCCTGTCAGGAGTGAGCATTTCCTGGCGGCGCAGCCTGTACCATCTGTCATTGCTGTCTGATTCATCTATGTATGGCAGACTGCCTGTCGCCTTCCGCCTGTCGCTCACGTAAAATAAATATCCAAGAGTCTCTACCTTATCCCTCTGTTTACCGTCTCCTAACAGCTCGCACATCGGAAGGTCCAGATACTGTCCCAGAAGATCCAGCAGAGCGCATTCAATTGCCCATTCCGCCTTTACAACAAACTTCAGTTTGCTGATGTCCAGCGTCTGGATTCCCTCTCCGTCATCCTCCTCGGCGCGCTTTGCCGATTTGTGAATGGCGTCCAGAATGGAACGGTACGTACCAATCTGTTTTCCGACCACGAGAGGCGCGCAGCTTTTCAGTGCTTCACAAGTATAGTCTCCTCCGTGAATTTCCCCAATTCCCGTATGACCGGCGTCATCTTTTAAAATAACAAGGTTTCTGGTGAACCATGGAGCGTGTGCTCCGCTGAGTGTCATCAGCATGCTGTCATAGCCGGCTACCGGTATCACCTGCATATCTGTTACGATTGGTGTTCCTTTACGTTCCATCATATTGCTTCCCCTTTTCTTTGTCGTTCTGCACAAATTTGCTGTACATATTCTAACATGGGAGTTTTTTATAATCCAATTGGTAATATTGATTGCTTCTATAAGGAACTCTAATTGCCGGGCGCTGTCAAAGTGAATCTGCCATGCCGCCGATACCAGATTCCGTTCCAGGCGGTGGCCAAGTCACTCCATCTGGTGTCGGCGGCAGCGCTTTATTCTTTTTTCACAGCGTCTGCCAAGGAAACCTTCTATCTTACCAGGCACGGCTTCTTCGGATCGAATTTCCATCCCGGAATCAGATACTGCATGCCTATGGCGTCGTCTCTTCCGCCGAGGCAGTGATCCATGTACAGCTGATGTGCTTTCCTGATCTGATCCATATCCGCCTCGATGCCCAGACCAGGTTTCTTCGGAACTTCCACGCAGCCGTCTACGATCTGAAGCGGTTCTTTCGTCAGCCTTTCCAGACCTTCCTGCCAGATCCAGTGGGTATCTAACGCATTGTATTCGCCTGGAACTGCCGCTCCGACCTGTGTAAACATGGCAAGAGAAATATCAAAGTGATTATTGGAATGGCTTCCCCATGTGTAACCGAAGTCATGGCACATCTGAGCTACTCTCACTGAACCGCTCATGGTCCAGAAATGCGGATCTGCCAGGATGATATCCACTGCCTGAGATTCCAGTGCATGACCAACTTCTCTCCAGTCTGTAGCGATCATATTGGTCGCCGTAGGGAAACCGGTGCGGCGTCTGAACTCGCTCATAATTTCTCTTCCTGAATACACGCCTTCTGCTCCGCACGGATCTTCACAGTATGTAAGAATTCCCTGCATTCCCTTCACATACTCCACAGCCTCTTCCAGAAGCCATCCGCCGTTTGGGTCGAGATCGATCCTCGACTCTGGAAACTCCTTCTTCAGCGCGCGGATTACACCCATTTCCTGATTGCCTGGAAGGACTCCGCCCTTCAGCTTGAAATCCTGAAATCCATATTTTTCCCGGGTCGCTCTTGCGAATGCCACGATCTTGTCGGCAGTAAGCGCCTCTTCATGACGGATTCTATACCATTCACATTCTGCATTCGGTTCTTCGTCATAAGGAAGGTCTGTTTTATTTCTGTCTCCTACAAAGAACAGATAGCCGAGCATTCTCACACGATCCCTCTGCTGTCCGTCTCCCAGGAGCTCACATACAGGAACGCCAAGGTGTTTTCCAAGAAGATCCAGGCACGGAGCTTCGATTGCAGTCAGCACATGGACGCCTGTGCGGAGATCAAATGTCTGGTTTCCTCTCACATCCTCTTCCCCTTTGGAATCCAGATGATGTTTCACCTTTAACAACGTGCTTTTATATTCCCCGATTTTCGTTCCTACTACCAACGGAATACATTCTTCCAATGCTTTTGTGATCTTTTGTCCTCCTGGAACTTCTCCTACGCCGGTTTCACCGTTGTCAGCATGCAGAATCACAATGTTTCTTGTGAAGAATGGAGAATGGGCGCCGCTTAAATTCAGCTCCATGCAGTCCTTTCCTGCCACCGGAAAAACTTCCATTTTTGTAATAACTGGTGTCATTTTTTTGCTCCCTTCCTATGATTTAAAATGAAAAAAATTTAACATATTGTTTTTTTCAACAATTTCTCTTGTTTTTTTCTTAAACTCATTGTATAAAATAAATATAACTTAGTCAAATTAATTAAACTTCTGTAAAAACTTAACAAAACTTATTTTATGCGAATCAATTTGGGGAGAGGAAGGTACCTTTATGGATCTGAAACAGCTGGAATACATTGTAAAAATAGCTGAAGAAAGCAGTATTACACGGGCCGCAGAGCAGCTCTACATCACCCAGTCCGGGCTGAACCAGCAGCTACTGAAACTGGAAAATGAACTTGGCATACAGCTCTTTCACCGCTCTAAAAATGACTTCCGCCTTACGGAAGCCGGCAAAGTTTACGTATCATACGCCCGAAAAATGCTCCAGTTGAAGCAGGAAGCCTACAACATTCTGAACGATATGGCAGACAACAAAATAGGCCACCTCCGGGTCGGACTGACTCCCGAAAGAGGCCTGAGCATGTTTGTCGGCATCTATCCTGAATTTTATAAGCGCTATCCCCAGCTGACCATCGAACCGCTGGAGATCAGCGTTAAAAAGCAGGTATCCATGATCTCAAAAGGTTATCTCGACCTTGGATTTGTTACTGTATCGGATGGTGATAAGAGCGGAGATGAGTATATTCATATCAAGGATGAAGAGCTGCTTCTTGGAATTCCCAGGAGCCATCCGATGGCACGCCATGCCAGCGCTCCTGGAAAACCTTATACCGTCATTGATTTAGAATATTTTAAGCACGAACGTTTTGTGCTGATGTTCAAGGACTCCACAATGAGGGGCATTATCGATCCTCTGTTTAAAGAGGCAGGTTTCCGGCCTACCATCCTGTTTGAGACTGCCAGCAACCGCACGCTGCATACCATGGCTAAAAACAATATGTGCTGCACCATCATACCGGAAACTTATGCGACCGAGGAGGAATATGTAGCCTATTTCCGCCTCCCGTCCCACCCCACCTGGGAACTGGCCGCTACCTATAAAAAGGGGGCGTACCTTACGAAGGCCGCCCGTGATTTTATCGATCTCGCCGTCCATTTCTGGAATTCGATTTGATAGAGGGTATTAGAAATACCGGCCATGCCATTATTAACAGATTCCGTTCCGAGGCGGTGGCCAAGTCACTGCATCTGTTAATAATGGCATGGCCGGTTTCGCCTTTCTCATATCCTCTGCAAATCGAGAGTTTTCTGTACTCTCTGTGCTCCCAGTGCTTCCACGATCCTTTTTATGCTGTTTTCCTCTACGTCAATGGTCAATTCCGGCTCTTTGATATCGGGTAGATAGTGAGCGTCGGAATTGCTGATGATGCGGCAGCTGTTCAGATAGGGGTTGGACGTTCTCAGACCGTGAAGCTTCTTTAAGTCATGGACTTCCGCCGTCTTAAACCGGCTGTCCGGAGGAATGAAGCCCAGGTTGTTGATCAGACTGTTGGCGTTCTTGTCAATATGAGCGGGAAACATCACGCCTTCGTAGGAACGCACCAGATCCCACAGATCGTCGAAGGATACGCTGCATGCATTGATAAGCAGTTTCTCAATCGTTCCGCACTTCTCATCCTGGCAATTGTAAATCTCCTGCCTCCCAAAGATATCTTCCCTGTTTTTGATCGCAGGCAGCCGCTCATAGATATACATATCAAAGTCCATCGCCGCTTCGAGAGTAGAAAAAAGGCAGACGGCGTGTACTTCCTCACTTGTACAGATTTCCATGCCCGGAACAGCCGTTATTCCGTACTCCTCTGCCGCCGCCAAAACGGCAGGGCAGTTTCTGCATGTATTATGGTCTGTAACGGCGATTACATCCAGGCCTTTTACAGCAGCCATCCCCACAATATTGGCAGGCGTCATATCATCGTCTCCGCAGGGAGAGGCGCAGGAATGAATATGCAAATCATAGTAGATACTGTTCACCGCTTCCCCTCCTTCCCTGCGAAGCAAAAGTCATTTGTGTTCGTGTCATACCGCCGCGCCCTGCCGGCCCCTATGCGGTCTCGGTACGGCGTGTATGGATTTTAAGGGCCGCTTCAAAGACAGGTTCATCCGTCTCCATCACGTAGATTCCCTGCTGCGCAGCCTTTTTCAAAGATAGTTCATCCAGCTTTACGCCCTCTGCCATAATCACACATGCCGCATCTGCAAGGGATGCCACTGCCAGCGTATTCATATTGGCCATAACCGTAACCCATGCACAGCCTGAAGGCGCGCGCCCCATGGCGATGCTCAGAAGGTCACAGCAGAATACGGACTCAATCTTCCTGTTTTCATCGTCTCCCGGATTCACTGTCCGGAATATTCCAGAATCTGCAAGTTCCTTAACTGTCATGTCCCACTCTCCTCTTAATCTTTGCCGTCCCTGTCTTTTCCGTCTTTCTCTTTTCCGTCCTTCTCATTGTTGTCTTTGTCCAGCTTCGCCATATCCTCTGAGAATTTCTGAACATACTTTTCCAGAAGCCGGAGCGTCTCTTTTTCTCCCCGCATGCCTTCCGCCATATCATCCACCAGAGCGGCCGCTTCAACAGAAAGCTTATGCAGGCTGTCTTTCAGCTGATAGACACAGTCTTCCTCTCTCGCTTCCCCCCCGTACAATATCTTCCGCCAGCGCCTTGCATGTGGGCGCGCCGCAGGAACCGCAGTCCAGTCCGGGCAGCTTTTTAACAAGGCGTTCCACCTGGTTCAGCCTGGCAAAGCTTTCCATCATGGTGGAACCAAGGCTGAATACCGGCTCAAATGCCACATCGGAGGTCCAGTGCATAAGCTTTCCGCTTTTTCTTCATCCATATGGCTTCTCGCTACAGGCATATACTTCCTGAGCCGCTTTAATTTCACAGCCGATACGTAGGGATTCTCCACCGTAAGCACTCCGCCGACGCATCCTCCGTTACACGCATTCAGCTCTACAAACTGCAGGCTGGAAAACTTCTGGTCTTCCAGATCTTCCAATACCCTGATCACGTTTTCGATTCCGTCGGCAGCCAGATAGCTCTCCGTGAAGAGGCCTCCGGCCTCGCCGCCGCTCCTGCCCCAGCTGACACCGATCTTTCCTGACGTACCGATCTCATTCGGCTCTTCTCCCACTGCCTTCATATAAGAAAGAAGATGAGGGTAGATATCCTTAATCGCCATCACGTGGTCGATCTCACTCTTTTCCGTACCTAAAGGTGCCTTTACGTAAGTCACCTTTGACGGGCACGGGGATATGAAACAGATTCCGATTTTTTCCCTGGGCAGCCCCGTCTTTTCCAGCGCCTTCTGTACAGCCAGACAGGCAGCCACTTCTACCGGAGGTTGATCGGCAGAAGGTGTGGAATCAGATTCGGGAATCTGGCGCGGATCAGCCGGACGACAGAAGGGCAGGCCGTACTGATGATCGGCAGATCGTCTTCATGAGTAGATATGTATTCCCGCGTCGCTTCCGACACCAGTTCCGCCGCTGCGCTGACTTCAAAAACATCGTCAAATCCCATAAGCAGCAGTGCGTTGAGAACGATATTGACATCGTCCAGATTATTGAACTGGCTGTAAAGGGACGGCGCCGGCAGCGCCACCGTATATTCATACTGCTTGATCGCATCCAGTTTGTCATATGTCGCCTGCTTGGCATGGTGGGGACATACACGGATGCACTCCCCGCAGTCAATACAGAACTTCTTATTAATCTGAGCTTTTCCGCCGCGGACCCGTATGGCCTGGGTCGGGCATCGTTTAATACAGTTTATACAGCCCCGGCACAGGGCTGGTTCCAAATGTACGGAATGATAAAATTTGTCCACTATAAATTCACCACCATTGTAATTGTCGTTCCGACTCCGATTTCCGTTTCTATTTTCATTTCATCTGAATATTTCTTCATATTAGGAAGACCCATTCCCGCTCCGAAGCCAAGCGACCGTATGGTATCCGGCGCTGTAGAATATCCGGCCTTCATAGCCAGGTCCACATCCGGAATTCCCGGGCCGACGTCCGCCAGTATGATCGTTATCTTTTCCGGAGTGATGGACACCGTGATTTTTCCGCCGTTGGCATGAATCACCATGTTGATTTCTCCCTCATACATGGCAATCGATACCTTTCTCACCGCCTCCGGACTGACTCCGATCTGCTTCAGCTTGCTTTTAACATCGCTGCTCGCCTCTCCTGCACGGGTAAAATCATCCGGCGAAATTTCATACTCCAGAATTATCTCGTTATCCATTTTTCCAAATCACCTCAATCCCGCCTGATACAGAAGTCCGCACGTCGTAAACATGGATGAGCTCGTTAAAAGAATCACCATATCCCGCTCTTTTGCCAATTTGCACATCTGTTCATCCGGCACTTTTCCTCTGACGAAGATGATGCATGCCATATCCAGCATCTCTGCCGTCCTGATTACCTGAGGATTGCACAAACCTGTCACAAGGACGCTGTGATCTTCGGCATAAGCCAGCACGTCGCTCATCATATCGGAGCTGTAAACGCTCCCCGCTTCCCCTGAAAGCTGCTCTTCCCCCATAAGCACCTTAGCATCTAATACACTCTGAATATCTGCCACCGTCATAATTCCATGAGTCTCCCTTCTCAATCTCTTCCTGCCTGTAAATACAAATACCACGTGTTAGTAAAATCGCACAAAACTACTAATGACATATCATAAGAATATCATTTCATATAGTAATTATCAACAGAAACCTATTGTTATTTTAATAACAACTTTGTTTTTTATGTAGATTTTTGTTTGACACTATGATAGAATGGGGTCATATATTGCATAAGTCCAAGACTTAATTGAGGAGGTTCAAACCATGGCTTGTAAAGCACAAAGCGTTCCCTTTCGCGGAACAAAAGAGCAGGAAATGGCCTTAAAGGAAACCATTGCCAGCCTCAAAGATTCCAAAGGCTGCCTGATGCCGATCATGCAGAAAGCACAGGATATTTACGGCTATCTTCCGATCGAGGTTCAGACCATGATTTCTGACGAAACAGGAATACCGCTGGAAAAAATCTACGGTGTGTCCACATTCTATGCCCAGTTCGCCCTTCAGCCAAAGGGACGTTATCAGATTTCTGTCTGTCTCGGAACGGCATGTTACGTGAAAGGTTCAGGAGAAATCTTCGCAAAACTGGAAGAACTTCTGGGAATTACCAACGGTCAGTGTACACCTGACGGCAAGTTCTCTCTGGATTCCTGCCGCTGTGTCGGAGCCTGCGGACTCGCCCCTGTCATGATGATTAACGACGAGGTATACGGCCGCCTGACACCGGATCAGATTCCCGGAATCCTGGCAAAATATCAATAGCCTATGATGACTGAAATTTCGCTGAACATTCTGGATGTAGCAGAAAATTCCACCAGGGCCGGCGCTTCTCTCGTAAATATACGGGTGGAAGCTGATACCGCCGCCGACCGCCTGACTGTTGCCATCGAAGACAATGGCTGCGGTATGACACGCGAACAGGTGGAGCACGTGACAGACCCGTTTTTTACAACCCGTACCACAAGAAAGGTCGGGCTTGGCGTACCGTTTTTTAAATACGCCGCAGAGAGCACGGGAGGGAGTTTTACAATTGAATCCGAACCGGGGAAAGGAACGACAGTAACCGCCGTTTTTGTCCTCTCCCATATCGACCGGATGCCTCTGGGAGATATCTCTTCCACGATACATACCCTGATCGTCTATCATCCTGAGACCGACTTCTGTTACACATACCGTTACAACAGCAAAACATTTACGCTGGATACAAGACAATTCCGGGAGATTCTGGGGAATGTCCCCTTCGATACTCCGGAAATATCCGAATATATCATGGACTATCTCAGTGAAAACAAAACAGAAACTGATGACGGGGCAGTCTTCTAGGACACTGCCCGGATTGGAGGAAATATGAAATCTCTTGAAGAGTTAAAAGCAATCCGCGATAAGATGCAGAACCAGGTGAGCATGCGCGCGGAAGATCATACACAAACACGCGTCGTTGTCGGCATGGCCACATGCGGCATAGCCAGCGGAGCACGGCCTGTGCTCACTGCCCTTTCCAATCTCGTTCAGGAAAAGGGACTGACAGGCAAGGTTTCCGTTACACAGACAGGGTGTATCGGGCTCTGCCAGTACGAGCCAATCGTAGAAGTTATAGAACCGGGGAAACCTAAAGTCACCTATGTAAAGATGAACCCTGAAAAGGCTGCAGAAATCGTGGAAAGACATCTGATCGGCGGCCATGTCGTTGAAAATTACACTCTGGCAGCAGAAGATATTAAATAAGGAGGACTCGCAATGTATCGTTCACACGTATTAGTCTGCGGCGGAACTGGATGTACTTCCTCCGGAAGCCAGAAGATTATTGAGACACTGAAAGAAGAAATTGAAAATCAGGGCCTGAAGGATGAAGTGGCTGTTGTTCAGACAGGATGCCACGGACTCTGCGCATTGGGCCCGATTATGATCATTTATCCGGATGCTACCTTCTATTCCATGGTTAAGGTAGAGGATATTCCTGAAATCGTTACGGAACATCTGCTGAAGGGCCGCGTTGTAAAGCGCCTCCTTTACCAAGAGACTGTTACGCCTACCGGAGTAAAGGCTCTGGCCGATACGAACTTTTATAAGAAACAGCACCGAATCGCTCTGAGAAACTGTGGTATCATTAATCCTGAAATTATTGAAGAATATATCGGTACAGGCGGCTATGCCGCTCTGGGAAAAGTTCTTACGGAAATGACTCCTGACGACGTAATCAAATGCCTGATGGACAGCGGTCTCCGCGGACGCGGCGGCGGCGGATTCCCGACCGGACTTAAGTGGAAGCTGGCCAAGGGCAATGACGCAGATCAGAAATATGTCTGCTGCAACGCCGATGAAGGCGATCCTGGTGCTTTTATGGACCGTTCCATTCTGGAAGGCGATCCTCATGCCGTTTTAGAGGCCATGGCTATTGCCGGTTATGCAATCGGCGCCAATCAGGGATATATCTATGTTCGTGCAGAATATCCGATCGCAGTGAAACGCCTCCAGATCGCACTTGCACAGGCCAGAGAGATGGAACTTCTCGGCAAAGATATTTTCGGAACAGGCTTTGATTTCGATGTAGACTTAAGGCTTGGCGCCGGTGCATTCGTCTGCGGCGAGGAAACAGCCCTGATGACATCCATCGAAGGCAACCGCGGCGAGCCCCGTCCAAGACCTCCGTTCCCGGCTCAGAAGGGGCTTTTCGGAAAGCCTACTATTTTAAATAATGTAGAAACTTATGCCAACATCCCGCAGATCATCTTAAACGGAGCCGATTGGTTTTCTTCTATGGGAACCGAGAAATCGAAGGGAACAAAGGTATTCGCTTTAGGCGGAAAAATACATAATACAGGCCTTGTTGAGATCCCGATGGGCACCACTCTCCGTGAAGTAATTGAAGAAATCGGCGGCGGTATCCCGAATGGAAAGAAATTCAAGGCGGCTCAGACCGGCGGTCCTTCCGGCGGATGTATCCCGGCTGAACACTTTGATATCCCGATCGACTACGACAATCTGATCTCCATCGGTTCCATGATGGGGTCCGGCGGACTCATCGTACTGGATGAAGATGACTGTATGGTGGATATCGCCAAATTCTTCCTGGAATTCACTGTAGAAGAATCCTGCGGCAAGTGTACCTCCTGCCGTATCGGTACGAAACGTATGCTGGAAATCCTGACAAAGATTACAAAAGGTCAGGCTACCATGGAAGATCTGGATAAGCTGGAAGAACTCTGCTACTACGTTAAGGAAAGTTCCGCCTGTGCTCTTGGTCAGACCGCTCCGAATCCGGTGCTTTCCACGCTCCGTTACTTCCGTCCGGAATATGAAGCGCATATCAAGGAAAAGAGATGTCCTGCCGGAGTCTGTAAGGCACTCCTCTCCTACCATATTGATGCAGAAAAATGTAAGGGCTGTACGCTTTGTGCCCGCAACTGTCCGAACAACGCTATCATCGGTTCTGTGCGCACACCTCATGTCATCGACCAGGAAAAATGTATCAAGTGCGGCGCCTGTATGGAGAAATGTAAGTTCGGTGCAATTTATAAACAGTAATGGAGGAGAACCACTATGGAGAATATTACAATTAAAATTAACGGCATAGAAGTCAGCGCTCCGGCCGGCTCCACCATTCTGGAAGCGGCCAGACTTGCCGGTATCGAAATTCCGACTTTATGCTACTTAAAAGAAATCAATGAAATCGGCGCATGCCGGATGTGTATCGTAGAAGTAAAAGGCGCGCGCAGCCTTGTGCCTGCCTGCGTTTATCCAATTAATGAAGGGATGGAAGTCCTGACCAACACTCCAAAAGTTGTTGACTCCAGGAAAAAGAGCCTTCAGCTCCTCCTTTCCAACCATGAACGCAAATGTCTTTCCTGTGTACGAAGCGGCAACTGCGAGCTGCAGAACCTCTGTAAGGAACTGGGCATCGAAGATGAGGCTTTTATGACGGAGAAAAAACGCCATCCTCCATCGATACGAGCGCTGCCCACATGATCCGCGATAACAGCAAGTGTATTCTGTGCCGCCGCTGTACAGCCGTATGCGAAAAGGTACAGGGTATCGGCGTAATCGGACCGAACATGCGCGGCTTTGCAACATTTATCGGATCTGCTTTCGATATGGGCCTGGGAGAAACAAGCTGTGTTTCCTGCGGTCAGTGTATTGCAGTCTGTCCTACAGGCGCTCTTTCCGAGAAGGACTGCACCGATGACGTTCTTGCAGCCATTGCTGATCCGACAAAGCATGTAGTCGTACAGACTGCTCCTTCGGTACGCGCGGCGCTGGGCGAAGAATTCGGCTACCCGATCGGTACGAATACGGAAGGCAAGATGGCGGCTGCCTTAAGGCGCGTCGGCTTCGATAAGGTATTTGATACCGACTTTGCTGCTGATCTTACGATTATGGAAGAAGCTCATGAATTCCTGGACCGCGTTCAGAACGGCGGCGTTCTGCCGCTCATCACTTCCTGCTCTCCAGGCTGGGTTAAATACTGTGAGCACTACTTCCCTGACATGACAGAGAACCTTTCTTCCTGCAAGTCTCCTCAGCAGATGTTTGGCGCTATTGCCAAATCCTACTATGCTGAAAAGGCAGGAATCGATCCGAAGGATATCGTATCTGTCAGCGTGATGCCATGTACTGCCAAGAAATTCGAAATCGGCCGTGACGACGAAGCCGGAACCGGTCTTCCAGACGTAGACTTTGCCATGACTACAAGGGAACTGGCTCGTTTAATCCGCAAATGCGGCATTAAATTCAACCAGCTGCCAGATGAGGATTTCGATGCGCCTCTTGGTTTAAGCACTGGTGCCGGTACGATCTTTGGAGCCACCGGCGGCGTCATGGAGGCCGCTCTCCGTACAGCTGTCGAAACGCTTACGGGAACCGAACTGGAAAATCTGGATTTTACCGATGTACGCGGTACTGAGGGCATCAAGGAAGCCACCTACCACGTAGCCGGTATGGATGTCAGAGTTGCCGTAGCATCCGGTCTCGGAAATGCAAGAGAGCTTCTGAATAAGGTTCAGTCCGGCGAAGCCTCCTACCACTTTATCGAAATTATGGGATGCCCGGGCGGCTGTGTAAATGGCGGCGGCCAGCCTCAGCAGCCTGGCTATGTACGTAATACCGTGGATATTCGGGCTCTTCGCGCGAAAGTACTGTATGATGACGATGCGGCTGACACAATCCGCAAGTCCCACGAGAATCCAGCTATCAGGGAACTGTATGATACATACCTTGGAAAGCCTGGCAGCGAACGCGCACACCACCTGCTGCACACCAGTTATGTGAAGAGAAAAATAAATAAGTAAAAAAATGTCCCCATATTTTGTTCCGAGGCAGTGGCCAAGTCACAAAATATGGGGAATTTTTTATGCTTCTTCTTTCATGGATTCGATGATGCCGTCCGCCAGGGTATCCAGCTCCGTTTCCTTATCAGGATGGAGGGAAGATGCCAGGGAAAGGCGTTCGTTCAGCACCGTCATATCCTTCATCTCACCGTCGATAAATTTCTGCATGAGGTCGCCGGACCTGCATGCCCAGGAGCCATTTTCTATGATAGCGATCGTGCGCTTCTGAAGGTTCAGAGCCTTCATATCCATCAGATAGCTGTGCATAACAGGATATATGCCCAGATTATATGTTACGGATGCCAGGACTACATGGCTCAGGCGGAATGTTTCGGAAATCAGCTGAGATACGTGGGTATTTGACACGTCGTAAACCTCCACGTTCGTCATGCCTTTTTCACAAAGCTTTGCCGCCAGGGCCTGGGCCGCAGCCTCCGTATTGCCGTACATGGAAGCGTATGCAATCAGCACCCCTTTTTCCTCCGGTTCGTAACGGCTCCAATGATCATACTTGTCGATAAACCAGCCCAGATTCGATCTCCATACAGGACCGTGAAGGGGGCACACCATCTTTATATCAAGAGTCGCCGCCTTTTTCAGCAGGGCCTGAACGTGCGGGCCGTATTTTCCAACGATATTCGTGAAATAGCGGCGGGCGTCGTCTATCCAGTCTTTTTCAAAATCCACTTCATCATTAAACAGTTTGCCGTCCAGGGCGCCAAAGGAGCCAAAGGCATCCGCAGAGAACAGAACACCATTTGTAAGGTCAAAGGTAACCATCGCTTCCGGCCAGTGTACCATAGGCGCATGGACAAAAGTAACCGTATGTTTTCCAAAGCTCCTCGTATCCCCTTCATTGGCCTGGATTAACTCGCGGCCGTCTACATCAAAGCCGAACTGCCGCATAAACATAAATGCCTTTTCCGTGCTTATGATCTTAACCTTCGGGTATCTGAGCAGAATTTCTTCGATAGACGCCCCATGGTCAGGTTCCATATGATTGATAACCAGATAATCCAGATCCCTGCCCTTCAGCAGGTACTCCATATTCTCCAGCAGCTGGCGGCATGCCGACCAGTCTACCGTATCAAACAGCACGGTTTCCTCATCCAGAAGCAGATATGCGTTATAGGAAACGCCTCTTGGGATGGGATGTATATTCTCAAACAGGTGAAGCCTGTGGTCGTTGGCCCCTACCCAGTATAAATCTTCCGTTATATTCCTTACACAATACATATTGTGAGCCTCCTTTCCGACTATGACTCAATAAACATCTCTTTTGCTTCAGCACACTCCGGACATACCCAGTCTTCCGGAAGTTTCTCAAACAGCGTACCTGGAGCGATATCATTATCTTCATCTCCCAGTTCCGGATTATATTCATATCCGCAGCCGCCGCATACATATGTCTTTCCAATCGGTGTCTGCTTCGGCGGAGCTGGTCTTTTCATCTTTATCATAGGCGGAGCCGGCTGTTTCTCTTCCCCGTTATCCAATGCCTTCGTAAGCAGCGGAAGAATTTCCATCACATCGCCCACAATTCCGTAATCACAGTTTTTGAAAATAGGAGCGCCGGCATTCTTATTGATTGCCACAATCGTAGAAGCGTCCTTGATCCCTTTAAGATGCTGTGTTGCGCCCGATATACCGCAGGCTATATATAAATTTCCGGTAAACTTCTGTCCCGACATGCCTACATACCGATCGAGAGGAACATATTTTAACGTTTCCGCCACAGGTCTGGATGACCCGATTGCCGCTCCTGCCTGTACAGCCAGCGCTTCAATCAGTTCCATGTTTTCTTTCTCACCAATTCCTTTTCCTGCAGAAACAACGCGCTCCGCTTTTGGAATCGGCGTATCAATCGGAATACCGACCGTAAAGTCGTAACCATCCTTTTTCAGCGCAGCCACAAGTGCGTCGACACGCTCCTGTGCTCCTCCATCTTTCAGTATCATACGTTTGCGAAGTCCTGTGATCGGCGCAGCTTTCTTGACTATACGTCCGCCGCCGCCTGATTCCTTGGGCATCTTTCCGATAATGTGGGCAGCGATAACCACTCTCTGTATTTCATTTGTCCCCTCATAAATTGTGGTGATTTTTGCGTCACGATAAGCGCGCTCCACTTCCATGCCTTTCAGATAGCCGCTTCCGCCGAATATCTGAAGCGCATCATTTGTTACTTCCAAAGCGATATCCGAAGCATACTGTTTTGCCATCGCAGCTTCCATCGCATATGATTCATGTTCTTCTTTCAGTTCTGCCGCACTGTAGATCAGGAATCTGGCACAGCGGAGTTTCGTTGCCATGTCTGCCAGTTTGAATGATACGATCTGCTGCTGGCAGATCGGCTTTCCGAACTGAATCCGTTCTTTCGAATATGCCAGAGCATTTTCATACGCTCCCTGAGCAATTCCCAGTGCCTGAGAGGCAATACCGATTCTTCCTCCGTCCAGCGTAGCCATAGCGATCTTAAATCCCTGTCCCTCTTTGCCCAGCAAATTCTCTTTAGGAACCTTTACATTGTTGAAAATCAGCTCTGCCGTAGACGAGGAGCGGATTCCCATTTTATCATAGTGATCGCCGAATTCAAAACCTTCCCAGCCCTTTTCAACGATAAAGGCAGAAATTCCTCTTGTCCCGATATCCGGAGTGGTGACTGCAAAAACCACATATGTATCGGCCTTCGGCGCGTTCGTTATAAAAATCTTTCCGCCGTTCAGAAGATAATAATCTCCCTTCAAAACAGCCGTCGTTTCTGTTCCTCCTGCATCAGAGCCTGCATTCGGCTCAGTAAGTCCAAAAGCTCCGATCTTTTCTCCCTTTGCAAGTGGAACAAGATATTTCTGCTTCTGTTCTTCTGTACCAAATGCAAAAATCGGCCAGGAACCAAGTGATACATGAGCGGACAAAATAACTCCCGTACCGCCGTCCACTCTGGAAAGCTCTTCTACTGCGATCGCATAACTAAGTATGTCCAGGCCGGCGCCTCCATATTCCTTTGGGTATGGAATTCCCATCCATCCCATTTGACCCATCTTCGCAACTGCTTCTGACGGAAATTCATTGTCCCTGTCCAGCAGAAATGCCTGTGGTTTTACTTCATCTTCTGCAAACTTTCTGATCTTTTGTCTGAAATCCTCATGTTCCTGTGTCGTTCTAAACAGCATATCGATTCCTCCTTCTCCTTATATCATTCTTAACACATTTATGTACCCCTCTTGTAAATCCATGAAAGTCTTATACATCATATGACGATTTTTCTTTTTTATACTGGATAATTTTTATCCACTTTTATTTATACACTCCTCTCCTTCCTTACCAATATTTCAGACTCACTTATCCAGTACACATTCCATTATTCTCTTTTTCGTTATTCTCTGCCAAACAGCACCCAGTAGAGGCTATGAGATTTCAACTCTTCATCAATTGCATTCTGTACGCGACACAACTGGCTGTGAATCCTGCACATACCCTTCGCTTCGCGCCACTCACATACGTAGTCAGGATTCATACATGATGTCAAGCATGCTTTCGTCTCCACCGCATCGATCAGATCGTACAAACTTACTTTCGTCAAATCTGCAGCCAGACGGCAGCCGCCGTTCGCTCCCCGGATAATCTGCACAATACCTGCCTTTTCCAGTTTTTTTATAATCTTATATGCAAATTTCTGCGGCAGATCTTCCTCTGTTGCCAGCTCTCCTGCCGTATAATTTCTTCCCAGTGACAGAGTTCTGAGAATACGCAGCGCATAATCCGTTTCCCGTGTAATCAGCAATCCAAAACCTCCCCGGTCTTTCTGTTTCTACTATATCAATCTGGACTAAATTTGTCAAGTTTATTTTCCCATAATCAGGCTTTTTCAATCACCTGCTTAACGGCGCAAATCTATTTATATGCCTCATTTCTTTTTTCGGGCAATCTCGGAAACTCGATAAATCCCATTGTTACACTCTTTTCTATTGTTTCTGCATAAATCTTATAGAAAGCACGAGGGTGTTGCAAAAAGGAATAAAGCATTGCCACTGATTCGGCTTTTTGCAACACCCTCGTCTTGGATGAAAAAAATGTACTGCTTATGAATACCTATGATGTCATTTTTCCTATTCAAAAACCTGTCCTGCCGTCTTATTCGGAGATGAAGAAACGCTCCTTCTCCTCCTGTGTCAGTTCTCTCGGCCGTGTCCCGCCATTTAAATAATTATCAGCGGTTTCCAGTAGTTCCTTCCCCTGCAGATAAGGGAAACTGGTAAGCGGGGAACCTTTGTCAATATCCCAGTTTCCCAGGTCATATATCCGGCCGCCACGTAAAGCCAGATTGTTGATATTGATCCCAAGACGCTTGATACCATCTGGCAGAGAATAAATTTCAAATCCTGTATTTCCATTCCGTAAACAGATGAAATCACCAGAAGAATCCATCTCAAAGTCGCATTGGGCGTCCTGCGGATAAATTCGATTGGTTTCAACAAGCGAATCATCTTCAAACTGCAGTAAACTAATATAAGGAGAATATCCCCATCCGGCGCCATTATCACGATAAGCTATCTGCTTCTGTTGAGGGGAATAGCAATATGAGCCGCCATTATCGCGCTCTCTAAGCAATTCTGTACCTGTATTCAGGTTGTAGACAGAGAGGGAACTCCCGCCCTTTAGGAACAAAAATCCATCTGGAGTCAGGCTTGGCTCATCGGATCGGGCAGTATAAAAATCACCAAAATCATCCTCCTTAGCCTTTTTTGAAAATACCTTTCTGCATGTGGATAAATCGTATACATTGGCAGCTTTTTCATTCCATACCAGTAACCGGCCGCCGGCGGCTGCGATCTGCTTCGGTTCTCCAGCAGAAAAGGTCAGGGTATCCCTGACAGCGCCGTCTGTGGCAGAACGGATTTCTATAGTCCCGTCAGCCATCCCGCAAACTGCCAGATCCCCTTCTTCGGAGATGCCGACGGTAACCGGACCTTCTTCCATGGGAATTTCCCACAGACAGACGCCGCTGTCCCCGTCCCACATAGCAATCTTTCCACCCTGTGTATGTGTATAATAAAGAAACTTTCCATTTCTATAGGAATAGATCATTTTATGAAAGGCGTTTAAGCCTATGGTATAATTAATAGGTTCCTCACTGCCTGTTATTTTAGCAAGACATTTTCCTGCTGCCGTATCATACAAAGAAACACCGTCTATTCCCTTCACATAAAGAGCTGATTTCCCACTATCTGACAATATCAGTTCGCCATCCACACACACACCGTTGTCTGTAAGTTTTTCAGAGTTATATCTGTATTTCGCGATCTGCCTCTCCGCCTGGACATAAAAAACCGGACTTGTATCAGAAAAGGAAGCAACACCATCAAAAACCGGATTTGTATCATAATAGTGAGCAACACCAACATTAAGCCACAACGGCGTTTTTCCGCCATTGTGATTTTCCCAGTCGGCGATTAGTTTTGTAGATGCAGTTCTATATACACCCATTATACTCCCATAGGTAACCGCCAGCAGACTGTTATCATAGCTAAGCACTATCCTCTCAGCGCCGGGATAACAAAAGACTTCCGTACAGAGAGCATCCGTTTTTGTCGGCAGCCGGTAAACATATCCATTACCTCCCTCAGTAACTGCTAAATATTTCTCATCCTTAGAAAAGGATAGATTTGCGCTGAACTCATTGAGGGACTTAACGGACAGGATTTCTTTTCCGGTCGCTGTATCCAAAATGTGGGCTGTCCGGTCATCTGTAGAATAGGCAACCGAAAATGTACCTTTTGAGGAGGATTTAGGAAAAGCGTCTCCAAAGGCCGCAGAGTAATGTGAGCGCTGGCTGACCAGGTCCTGAATATGATCAGGATCAGCCGTATCAACGGGCAGTGTGGAGCCATCTGTTTTTATTACAGCGCTGCAAAACGCTTCATCTGTCCTCCAATTTTCAATCTCATATAGGTAGAACTGCTGTTTTTCAGTATCATAGACTGCACCGAGCCAGCCACTTGAGGGCACGAAGCTTGCCGTATATAATATTTCGCCGCTCTGAGTGTCTGTAAGCTGATAATCAGTGCTTCCATCCACGGAAAACATATTATTCTCTCCGCTTAATACATAGCGCAGATCCGGATCCCACGCGATTGTATCGGCGTCCCACTTTCTCAGCAGCATCCCATTGATCATGTCATACAAATAATATGTGGTTTCATCCGACACAAGCATCCGGCTTTCATCGGTGGAAAATTCTTCTATGCCTACCTTATCCATGGTCATGGAAATATCGATATCCATATAGTACTTTTCCCCATTCTCCATATACAGCAGCTGCGTTACCGCGCTGCGCAGAGCAGTTTCCGCCTCGGGAAGGAAGGGGCGTTCCGGACGATCGGGGTCCTGGGGCAGGGCCTGTCTGGCCAGCAGCATTGCCAGCCGCAAATCGCCATTCTTACGTTCCTGCTCTGAGTAAAAGCTCAAGCTTTTTGATTCATTAGTGAGAAGCTGCTCCTGCTTACCGGAAATCTGCCGCAGCAGGATATTGCTGTAGACAGCGAAGGAGGTTACGGCGGTCAGGGCAGCCAGACTACCAACCATTAAGCGTCTTGTTTTTCTGCGCTGCTGACGCTGATAAAGGGAATCAAAGGAACAGTTTAAGATAGGCGCTGCCAGCCGCAGAAATTCTGTCCTTAAAAGCTTTTTCTGTTTTGCCAAAGTGTCAGCGCGTACATCGGCGCACAGCGGTTCCACTTCCCTCTCCCCGGTCTTCAAAATGCCTGCCTCATCCATATATGTGTATGCTTCCACTTTCAGTTCGTCAGGGAATATATCGCCCGGTTCACCGTCCACCAGTAAAGGCAGAATATGGCTGGTGGCACCACCATGAAGAGCTTTAAACTGTCGGATTTCCTCCATACACCAATGAGATTCTCTGGTTGCTTCAGAACAAATTACAATTAAATAGTTGGATTGTTCCAGTGCATTCCGTATGTCGCTCCCCAAATCATTGCTGGTAGGCAGTTCGCTCTGATCGCGAAATATACGTATGGCATGTCCTTTAATTCCTTTTGGCGGATGGTAATTTTCTAACAGAGACTGCAGCCGGATAGCGATTTCCTTATCTACCGGACGATGCCTGTACGATATGAAAGCGTCGTATATATAATTTCGGTCATCCATAATGAATTTCTCCTTCTCTTTAATTCCCCAGGGAGCCGATAAACACCACACCCTATTGATAACGAATGTATTTATTACATGTTTTTGATTAACTAAGTACTATTTCTTACATTGAAACTAATTATATCAAATTTAAAAAGGATAATCAAAATATATATAGAATTAATGTTAAATATGATATAATTCTTTAGAGTAGCACCCGCTCGACAATAATTCAGGGTATACTTTGCAGACCTTCCGGCGGGAATGATCACGCGGTTCAAGCCATGATATCACTCCGGAGCTTACGTGAGAAAAAAGTCAATCTACTCAAGTTACGCCCTGATATATAGGAAATCGGATTTATAAGAAAAGCTCTGGAAAAGGGGGATAACACGTACATGAAATACATACCAAGACCGCTGGATACGAGCACTGTTCTATTAGATGAAGAACTTCAGAATTCATTGGAAACTGTGTCTCAAAATATTCATGAAGTATGGTCTCAAAAGCGGATTGAAACAGGTTGGCGCTACGGCGCTGTATATGACGGAGACAAGAAACTGCACCCATGTCTCGCTCCGTATGACAGTTTGTCAGAAGAAGAGAAGGATTTGGACCGTGCAACGGTGATTCAAACTGTTAAAACTTTACTGAAAATGGGATATCAGATAAAAAAGGAGGATTTAAAATGATAACGTTTCAATTGGCTGTAGCCGGCGATCTGCCGGATGACCAGAAAATATATCAGCAGATTGACGAGCTGATCGGCCAGATTAAGGGGTATCTATTTTTAGAAAAAAGCGGGAAAGGTTCAGCAATCAGGATGCTGGCCAGCCCTGCATACACAGAAAGCCGGTGGAAAGATCGGGCAAAACTCGGAGACTTTCCTCTGCAGGTCTGTTGCCTGGACAAAGCCGTTGAAGAGTGGTCTGGAGAGTGCGAATCGCTTGTGAGGCTGGACAGTCCGCTGCGATCCATCGCAGGCGAGTGGCTCTGTTCCCAGTCTGATTTGCTGCTGATTGTCTGGAATGAGTCGCTTACGGAATTTAAAGGAGCTACCTGGGAATTAATTCAAATGGCACATCGAAAGAAGACACCTTGTGTCTGGATTTCTTCCGAAACGAACCAGATCTACTGGTCGCAGGAAACCTATTTTGATAAATATGGACCAAACCGCCTGCGTAATCTCTGTGAAAGCCTGAATTCAGAAGAAGTAAAGCCAAATTGCCAGACGGGGGAAAGAAGCCCGTTAATCGACCTGGGCGCCAGACTGCAGCAAAATTTTCTGCGGAAACACAAAGCACAGGCAGGTAAGATGCCAGCAGATTTCGACATTTTACTGAAAGAAGGTTTTGATTTTTCCGATCAAGATTCGGTCAAAAAAGAAGTACATATCGCGCTGCTCAGACAATTTCAAAAATTCGACCAGTCGGCAATTGAACTGAGCGACAGATACCGGGCAGTCATCTACTGGCGTGCGATCCTGCCGATGATCACCACCGTTTTCCTGGCTATCGGTTTTTATGCGGAGACGCTGTTTAGCTATGCCTATCTGCCGGCGGCGGGAATTAGTCCGTGGGCAGTTTTAGCAGGGGCAGGTTTCTTGGTTCACGGGCTTTTGAATCTGTATGTTTATGGTTTATCCAGAGACAAAAAGGTGCAGCAGTGGCATCAGGGATTTTTAAATGACCGCTATATTGCAGAGATGTTCCGCGTGTTCCTGCATTTTATACCATACGGGGTCAGCCTGGATATCAGAAAACTCAGCGGAAAAAATCGTGAAATCTACAACTTGGCCCGTGGTGTGATCCGGGAGGTTCATCCATGTTCCATGAACGTGGATCAGAAAGATACCGAAGAGTTGCTCAACCATGTATCAGAAATGTTAAAAGACCAGGTGGCGTACCATCAGGAATCGGCGGCACGTTATGGCCGTGTCGCGGACAGCCTGGAAAAATGGAATAAATGGATATTTTCTATTGGATTTGTCGTGGTGATCTTAAGAGCGGTCTTACAGTTTGCAATCGTATATATGCCGTTATCCGGATCGTCCAATGGTATTTCTACCACCAGCTTCGTGCGATCATTTGCCAATATGGCAGCGCTTCTTTTACCGGCCTGGGCTTCCTACTTCAGTTCCAAGCTCGGCCAGTGTAATTACCGCTATCATTCCAGAAATCATGAGAGGATGGGGGCCCAGCTCTCGGAAGAGTTAGACCGGGTACAACAGCTTCAGGACCTGGAGCATGGTGTTCCGTTAGAGATAATCAATACGGTAGCGGAGGAACTGGCGGAGATCATGCTGGTGGAGGATACATCTGCATGGTATGATAAGATTTCTGCATCCGCAGTCACCAAAATGTAGGAATTCTAAGAAAATTTTGCAATTTACGATGTACGCGTCACTGGATACAATATCACAAAGTGCATTTTACGAAAGGAGAATTTATGTTTGAATCAAGATGTGGTATCTGCTGCACTCAGTGCACCAGAAGAGATGAAGTCGGATGTAATGGATGCCTGAATATGGAAAAACCATTCTGGGGCGGTGACTGCGCAGTAAAATCATGCTGTGAGGAAAAAGAGCTGAATCACTGTGGGGAATGTCCCGACTTTCCATGTGAGACGCTTTCCACTATGGGAGTAGAGGAAGGGTATGACCCGGCACCTAAACTTGAACAGTGCAGGAAATGGATGGAAGAGAACTAATGAATGCAAAAACAAAGAATATCATTGCCATGAGTGTATTTGGCACTCTGTCCATCTTTGTCCGAAACATTAGCTTAAGTTCTCTGGAAATGGCATTCTGGCGGGGCCTGATAGCAATTACCGTGCTCTTCGCCGTCCAAAAGCTGATCATACGGCAGCCATTCCACGCGATTTCACGCAGTCAGAAGCTGCTCCTTCTCTTTTCCGGAATGGCAATTGGTTTAAACTGGGTGCTCCTTTTCATGGCATATGAATATACCAGCGTGGCCGCCGCCACCCTGGCTTATTATTTCGCGCCGGTCATTGTAATGGCGCTTTGTCCTCTTCTTTTCAAGGAAAAAATGACGCTGTTTCAGTTTTTCTGCTTCCTTATGGCTACCACCGGTCTGTTTCTCGTGATTGGCGGCGGACAGAATCTGAACATGGGTAGTTTACGCGGCATCCTGTACGGCCTGGGCGCCGCCTGCTTTTATGCAAGTGTCATTCTGATGAATAAATTTATATGTGAGGGAAATGGTCTGGAACGTACGGTAATCCAGTTTGCCGGAGCGATTGCACTGCTTTTCATTATTATCGTCTTTCATGGGGGATTTCACATTCAGAACAGCTCGCTGTTCAGCCTTGCCAACCTCCTTGCGATCGGCATACTGCATACAGGAATCTGTTACTGCCTGTATTTTTCCTCTATCAAAGAATTAAAAGGACAGCAGACGGCAATCCTAAGCTATATCGACCCATTTGTCGCCATCCTCGTCTCTGTTTTCGTTTTTCATGAACCTGTACAGATTCTTCAGGGAGCCGGGGCTGTGCTGATCCTGGGATTTACCTGCCTTTACGAACTCAAATCCAGGCCGTCCAAGAACGATTATGCCAAAGCGTAATTCGAATCCCTGCCTCCTATGAGCAGGAAAGACCATACAAAGGAGCTGTCATATGATTCGTAATAAAAATAAAAGCGGTATGCCCGCTGCTCCCCGCAGATCATTTCTGCGCTTTTTCCTTCTGCTCGTGAAAGCAGGCCTGCTTGCCGCAGCCCTTGCGCTGGGCATCAATTTCTACGTTGTTGCCCAGGGAAACCGTTATATTCTCACTCCTGATGAGGCTGAAAATCTGAAAGATACCGACTGTATCCTGGTCCTCGGCTGCCTTGTGAGAAATAACGGCGCCATGAGCGGGATGCTTGCCGACAGAATGGACACCGGGATCAGCCTGTGGAAAGCCGGCATTTCCGACAGGCTGCTTGTAAGCGGAGATCACGGCCGTATTGATTACGACGAAGTAAATACCATGAAAGACTATGCCGTTGAACAGGGACTCCCTTCCGATCATGTTTTTATGGATCACGCTGGATTCTCCACTTATGAAAGTATGTACCGGGCCCGTGATATATTTCAGGCGGAAAAGGTAGTAATTGTCACTCAGCGCTATCATCTTTACCGGGCCGTCTATGCTGCCAGAAGCCTTGGCCTGGATGCCTACGGCGTTCCTGCCGACCTGCACAGCTATGGTGGCCAGACATACCGGAACGTCCGGGAAATACTGGCCCGCGACAAGGACTTTCTATACTGTATGTTCAAGCCGGAGCCTACGTATCTGGGGGATGCAATTCCTATTGGCGGCAATGGAAACGCTACGAATGATCATGGTTCTTCAAAATAGCTGTACGCCAGATCCCGCAGCTTATCTCCAACAACAGGTTCCTCTACAAGATAACGGATCAGGAACTCTTCCACTTCCTGATCTTCCTTTAACTGGAGCAGGCTCCGGAAAGCTTTCTTCTGAAGTCCATAGTCTTTTCTGTTTTCAATGCATTTCATAGCCACATTTTTCAGCCTGCTGTCACCATCAATGGTCAAAAGAGACAGCAGAGCGGAAAAACGTTCATCTCCCTCTCTGGAGCAGTCCAGGAGGGATTCTTTTATGTCTTCATCTGTAATAGATCTGCTGTCTTTCATTCCGCTCGCCAGAATTTCCGCATATTCTTCTGCATCCGGATACCGGCATGCACATCTGGCGTATTCCGGTTCCCATGCCCTTGTGACTAATGGTCCGTTTTCGATCGCTGCTGCCTCGTTCACACCGTGGTATGCATTTCTGTGCCGCTCCTCCTCCATCTCCAGTTCTTTTCTTATCCTGCCGTCCAGTTCCTGAAAATTGATTTCTATTCCTGCAAATACGGCGTTCTGTTTCATCAGAGTCCTGTCTTTTCCAGCACCGTCTACTCTGTATGTAAACCCGCCGAACGGAATGATCGTCAGGCAGCGGACCAGCTCTCCTTCCAATGCCGCCGCACATACCTTATGATGGCCGTCCAGCAATGCCCCCATACTTCCGCAGATATGATAAGCAACTGCCCTTGGAATCCTGTCTTTATTCCCGTATTCCCGATATTTCTGCCTGTAATACTCCACTCTCTGAGAATTCATTCTGTCTGCTCCCTGAGTCGGATAGAGGTATACGGGAAGTCCTGATTCGCAGTGAAACGCCTGAGTATAGATACAGTCTGCCGAAGCCTGGTATACTGCCGCTCTGTCTGGAATATCCCAGTAAAATCTTCCTTCGCCGTCAGTGGGACAAACCATCATGTCCGCAATCACATATATGCCTGACTCCAAAAGTTTTAGAAGGGGCGCCATTCGTTCCACTGAGTCCTGGAGGGAAATAAAGTCACTGTTCAGCCGTTCTCCTGTTTCTCCGATCTCTTTCTGCTCTGCATATTCAACCCCGTATCCGGCGGCAAGGATGCCGGCGCATGTAGGCAGAACCGCTCTTCCATCTGAACGAGAGGCGTTTTATTCAGCGTCAGCGCTGTGGCATAATCACCATAATTTTCATCTCCGCTGACTCCCCTTACCTCCTTCTTCAAAACGCCTTTTCCTTTAACCGATATGAGTGCAGCCGAGCTGCACCACAGCTTTCCTTCCGGATCCAGCATCTGGATCAACTCGACTGCTTCCTTTTCCATTTTACGTTTAAGTCCAAACATGACGTCACCCTTTCACAACTCCGATTGTATGAAGCTTTTTTACCGGCTCCACCAAATCCCTCTGATTTTCCATCACCACATCGATATCCTTATACGCGAAGCGGCTTTCCTCCGCCACATCTGCTTTATTCTTTTTGCCCAGCACAACGCCCTGGCTGCGGAGGTCCAAAATGACCTCTTCACAGGAGAATTCATTCATGGCGCCTTTCCTCGAATACCGTCTTCCTGCTCCATGAGACGAAGAGCAAAAGCTCTCCTGATTTCCTTTTCCCCTGACCACATAGCTGTAAGAGCCCATCGCACCTGGAATCACTGCAATTTCCCCTTCCATAGCCCTTGTGGCGCCCTTTCTGTGGACCCATACCTCCTCGCCGTAATGTTTCTCCAAAGAAGCATAATTGTGATGGCAGTTGATGTCACCGGAAAATTCCAGCGTCAGATCTGTATATTTTCCAATCCATTTTTCCATAATGGCCTTAACAGACAGCATGATTTTTTCTCGGTTTTCCGTGGCAAAATCCAGAGAGAGCCCCATCCAGTTTAAATACTGCCTTCCTTCTTCCGTATCCACCGGCAGGAATGCCAGACGGTATTCGTCCGGAACCTGGCTGTGCCATCTGGCGTTCAGATCCCTCGCCTTCTGGTGGAAATAGTCACAAACGCTCTTTCCGAAGTGGCGGCTTCCCGTATGAATCATAATAGACAGATACCCTTCCTCATCTTCCTGAAGCTCGATGAAATGGTTGCCGCCTCCCAGCGTTCCAACCTGATAATAGCCTGCCTCCAGCTGGCCCAGAAGCTCCCCGTCCTTTTCAAATTTATCAAACTCGTCAAATGCCTTATCCAGAGTATAGCACGGCATCTCCATTTTGTGGTGTGCAAACCCTACAGGTACATTTCTCAGGATATCTCCGATGATTCCCTGAATCAGCGTCCCGTTTCCCGTCTGAATATCCCTGATTTCTTCTGTCTTAATATTTGTTCCCACATAGGCCATCCCGCAGCCGATGTCGACTCCGACTGCGTTAGGAATGATAACATCTTTAGCAGCGATCACTCCGCCGATCGGCATTCCTTTCCCCGTATGTGTATCCGGCATAAGGCATACCCATTTATGAAGAAATGGCAGTTCAGAAAGGTGATACGCCTGTTCCAGGCAGCTCGCCTCCAAATCCTTTCCGCTGTCCAGCCACACCTTTATGGGCCATCTCATCTTGTCATCCTTCAGTACAAACATATCGTCACATCCTTTCCAATATTTGTTTTCATTTTTTGTACTTTATTGCTGTTCACTCAGTGAACTGTGACCTTACATCTGCATTTTAGCGGTTTCTTCCGGTATTATCATTTAAAAAAAGTTGCGAACTTCCTTTTTATGGAATTATTCCTGCGCATCTCGGTTTCTGCGTTCACCGCAGAAATACGTGCGCTTTATTCCGCCGGAGGCACCATATTTTCGGAGAAAATACGGAATAATATCCGCAGCGCGGTTATTATTCCTGCGCATCTCGGTTTCTGCGTTCACCGCAGAAATCCGTGCGCTTTATTCCGCCGGAGGCACCATATTTTCGGAGAAAATACGGAATAATATCCGCAGCGCGGTTATTATT